>CAYOYB010000004.1:0-155396 GCA_964408085.1 uncultured Muribaculaceae bacterium
CCTTGACATATTCATAATAACATAAAAACGACTTTTTGACAAGTCGTTTTGCTAATACTCGAAAAGTTCGAGTTTCCTATCAATCTGGTGCGAGCAACGTAGATATTTACAACTTTTTTAATAAAATGAATAATCATGTGTTAATTAAAATATATTTGCATAATATTGTTATATCTATCTAGTAATGGATTATCATTGATTCTTTCGTTAAACAATTTTTGAAGTTCAGTATAATACCATTTTAAATTATTATAATTATCTGCTTCAGTAATTAAGAAATTTTTCCCATTTTTTAAATATAGATCATAATCTGAAATTAAATTCTGTAATTTATCTGCAATTTCAACTAGCAAAATACTTTCATCTGCAGTTTTTAACTTAGAGATAAACTTAGATTTTCTTTTTGCATAATCTTCTATAGTTTTATCTTCAGATAAGAAATTTACTCTATCAGCGATTTCTTTGCCATACTTTTTTAGTAAAATATCATAATTATAATCTGTATCTTCAATAATATCATGAAGGTATCCAACTAAAATAGTTGTTTCGTCACAAGAAATAGTTTTTAACATATTTCCAACCATAATACTATGAAATGCCAAATCGATATCTTCTTTTTTTCTCTTTAAACCCTTAAATGCCAAAAATATAAAATGAATTACTTCTTCTTCCTTGGTATACATCTTTAACCTCCAATACTATATAATATAAAAAATATAACATATTATTTTGTTTATGACAAAATATTTAACCCCCTAGGCATTTTGACATAAATATCAAAATTACCTGTTGGTATAAAAAATACCAGTATCATTGACTGGTATTTTTTTTATTAAGTTCGAATAGTTCGAACAGAAACGTCAATGGTGGAGTTGAGGGGAATTGAACCCCTGTCCGAAAATATTTAATAAAAAACATCTACAAGTTTAGTTAGTTAATACATTTCCTAAATAATTATAGTAACTAACAACTAATTATTTAGTAAGCATATAAAATTCATTATTATTTCTATGCTAAATAATAATATATCCTGCTAAATCGAACCCTCTAAAAATATCACAGGAGAATATTTTAAGAAAGTTGCATCCCCTATTAATTAGGCAAAAACAACATCATTCTTAGCGAATAATGAAGTGAATGCATTTTTTAATTTATTTCCATTTAATTTTTGGTTGTACTTAACGCGTACCTTCGACTTGCAATTTAGTATCGCCTATTCCCGTCGAACCCAAATCAACCCCGTACAGACATTATATCATAAAAAAATAAAAAGTATATAACTTTCTATTTTAAATTCAAATTTTTATATTGTTTCTTTACTTCTCTATCAATATCACGCTGTTTAATTGATTCCCTTTTATCATAATTCTTTTTACCTTTAGCAATACCAATTAATATCTTAGCTTTATTATTTTTAAAATAAAGTTTTAAAGGAATCAATGTATAACCATTAAGAGCTATACTATCACGTAATTTAAATATCTCTTTTTTATTCAATAATAATTTTCTAGTTCGTGTTTCTTCATGATTAAAAACATTGCCTTCTTTATATTGACTAATATGCATATTAAGTATAAATACTTCATTATTTTTAACTATCGCATAACTATCTTTTAAATTAGCTTTTCCATCACGAATAGATTTTATCTCTGTACCTTTTAAAACCAAACCAGCTTCTATTGTTTCTAATATTTGATAATCATAATTCGCTTTTCGATTAACTATTTCTATCATTTTACACCTATGCTAAAGGAACTACTTCTATTGAATTATCATACATTTTTATTATGCCAGAATACTTTTCATATAATGATAGATAATTTGGTAAAATATCAGCATTTAATTCTGTAAATGGATAAACATAGTAATTTCTAAAATTATTATAATATGTATAAATTAAATGGGCTTTAACATTTTCTATTTTTATACTATTATCCTCATTTTTTACAATATCATAAGATACCATAGCTCCAACTAATCTATCAATACCTATTTGTGCAGAAATAAAATTACCTAATGAATAAATAACTAAAGTATCACCAATAAATTCAATTGGTTCAATAACATGAGGATGTGTTCCAATTACAACATTAACGCCTAAATCAGATAAATATTGCGCAATTTGTTTTTGACTATATACAGGTGTCGCTGTATATTCTTCTCCCCAGTGCATAGCAACCATAATAACATCTGTATAAGGTCTTACAGCCTCAATATCTTTTCTTACTTGTTCTGGATCATAACGATTAACTAAGTAATCTTTACCTGATGGAGTTGGAATACCATTAGTATTAGTTGTATAAGAAAGAAGTGTATATTTTATACCATTCATCTCTCTTACTTGAATTTTATTTCTATTTTCAAATGAATTATAACTACCAGCTACCATTACTTCCTTAGTTGGCCAATATTGCTCTGTAGAATAAAGAATAGCTCTTTCACCACGATCCAAAGTATGATTGTTTGATAAGCTTACTATATTAAAACCAGCATCTAACATAGCGTCAGCAATTTCATCAGGCGAATTAAAGCAAGGATAGGTTGACACTCCTAAATCTTTTCCACCAATAATAGTTTCTTGATTATAATATTTTAAATCGTAATCTTTAACTAAATTTTTAATAGATGGTAACATTTTCGTAAAATCATAGCTATCACCTGAAATATAAGCATCTTGATAAACAGAACTATGAATTAAAGCATCGCCCGCTGTTATCATTGAAAGTTTATTTGATTGCGACTCTCCAGCATATTTAAAATCGTTCTTATAACTAAGTGCTTGTAAATCTACCTCATCTTTACCACAACCTGTAAAAATTACTAGCAAACTTAATAATCCAACTAAAAAATTCATTTTTTTATTTTTCATAAAAATCCTCCTAATTATCCATAATATATATAAAAGTTGCATATTCCTTAAGCTCATAACTATCATACAACTTAACATAATCTTTATCAAATTTATTTTCTTTAATAGATTCTCTATAAAATAGTATTGAATTATCTAAATTAATACCATTACTATCAGTATAATAATTAACTACAATATAATCATACAATTTATTTTCTGGATAGTCAATTTTTTTAGTTTCAAAATACGCAGTTAGCCACAATCTAGCATAAGGAAAAGCATTAGATGTAATATTTCTAACTCCATTATTGTAAAGATTTTTCAAATCTCTAAGTTCTTCATGATTTAATACTATAGTTGGATTTAAATACTTACTAATATTATAGCCATAAATACCAAGTTTATCAAAAGAATTACTAACTATATAATATGGCGTTTTTAATCTAAAATAACTCTCAAAATTAGTTAATAATAAAATACTGCATATTACTATTGAAATAAAAAAACTAACTAAAAATATTATTCTATCAAATTGACATTCGCTTACCAATTTAAACACTATAATAAAATTTAACAACCAGAATAAATAATATGATTTAGATAAATAATAGGGACTAGAAACGCCAAAATACCAAAGTATTATTATAACAAGAATAAAAAGTAACAATAGAATATAAATAAAAAACTCAAAATCTAAATATTTTTTTCTAATAGAACATAAAAAATAATATATTATAAATGGTAAAAACATTATAAAACTACTATATATATCAATATAACAGTAACCATCTAAAGAAAGTTGATAAACTAAATTTTGCTCACTATTATTAATATTAGGTAAAACAAAATATATAAAACCTAATATACATGGTAAAATAAAAACTAAAAATATAAAACGCATATTTTTAAATGTAACTATTTTCTCCTTATTTTTTAAAGCTTTATAAATTGAATATATAAATAGTCCACCAAAAACAACAGGAACAAAAAAATAATAAGTAAAAAATAAACCTAAAGTAGTAAACATAATTAAAATTAAACTAATATTGTTATTTACAATATTTAAATCATACATTTTATATAATATTAATAAAAGCGTTATAATTGTTATTGAATGTCCTAAATAGAAAAAACCAATCATTAAACTATTTAATGGATAACCTAGCATATATAATAAAGTACCTATTATTATAATAACCATATTTACTTTCTTTTTTAAACTAGAAATTAAAACATAAAACATTAAAGTAGACAATAATAACATACCAATATCAAACAAAATATATAGTTGATAAAAATCAAAATTATCAATAAACGGTGAAATTGTTTTAAAAAAAAGGCCTAAATTAACATAAGAAGCAAATTGTCTAGTTTCAAAATTAACAATCGTATTATCTACTGCTTTATTCAATAAATATGATTGTTCAAAAAAATCCTTAGAAGTCAAAAAATGTGTTCCTGGATCACAGGTTTCATAAACTATATCAAAAGGAAATCCAAAACGAAATAACGCTAATAACAAAATTACAATTGTAAAAATTATTGCTACAATAATATCTCTTTTTAAAAAATAATAACTTTGGTAACCAACATATTTTTTAATAAAAAAAAGTAATAAAATTGATACAAAACAATTTACAATAGTTAAATTTAATAAATTTATTGGAATTCCAAACGCACTTAAAATAAAGGCTACAATAGAATTGTAACAAAATAGTAACCCAAAAGAAATAATTATCCACTTAATTAAATTTTGTTTTTGAGGTGTTTTTTTTAATAATAAAAACATTACTATTAAAAATATATTAGATAACACATAAAATAGCGACGATAGCAATTAAAATCACCTACATATACTATATTTTAGACAATTATATCATAAAAACTATAATAGGGCAATTAAAAAAAGCCACTAAAGTGACTCTTAATCCGTATTTTTATTTACATTATTTACAACAAGGAAATCGACTGTTTTAGCTTCTTTATTTGCTGCTTTAACTTTTACTCTAATATTATCACCAAGTCTAAATCCTCGTTTGTTTTTAGTTCCACGTAAACTGAAAGTTTCTTCATCAAAAATATAAGTATCATCAGTTAAATCATCTATTTTTACTAACCCTTCAACTAAATTAGGAAGTTCAACAAAAATACCAAAGCTCATAATACTACTTATAATACCGTCATATTCTTCACCAATATGCTTTTCCATATATTCAGCTTTTTTCATATCATCAACTTCTCGTTCACATTCAATAGAATCACGTTCTTTATTAGAAGCATGTTCTGTTAAAAACGGTAATTTATGCTCCCAATATTCAATTGTATCATTATCTACTTTATGTTCAAATAAATATGTTCTAAGTAAACGATGAACAGTTGTATCTGGATATCTTCTAATCGGTGACGTAAAATGTGTGTAGCATTTACTTGCAATTCCAAAATGACCAATATTATTTTTATCATAAACAGCCTTTTGCATACTTCTTAAAAGTAATTTTGATAAAATTGAAAATTCTTTTTTATCACTTAATTGTCCTAAAATTTTCTGCATTTCTTTAGGAGTAATATCTTTTATTTTTCCATTTACTTTATATCCTAAAATATTAATAAATTTTAAAAAATTATTAACCTTTTCTTCATTAGGCTCACCATGAACACGATATACAAATGGTAATTCCATAAAATATATACAAGTAGCTACTGTTTCATTAGCTGCAATCATAAAGTCTTCAATAAGTTTTTCGCCTACTCCACGATTTCTTAAAACGACATCAATAGCTTCACCTTTTTCATTAACAATAATTTTAGCTTCATCAATATTAAAATCAATACAACCACGACGTGTTTTATACTCTCTTAAAATATTAGCTAATTCCAACATTTTTTTTAAACTATCAACAAATGGTTCATAACCCTCAGGTACAATATTTTCTTCTAAAATTTTATTAACACATTTATAAGTCATTTGTTTTTTTGAATTTATTACACTTTCAAAAATATCATAACTAACAACTTCACCATTATGATTAATTTCCATTTCGCAAGATATAGCTAACCTATCAACATTTGGGTTTAAAGAACAAATTCCATTTGATAATTTATGTGGTAACATTGGTATAACACGATCAGCCAAATAAACACTTGTTCCACGATCATAGGCTTCTTCATCTATTTTGGTGTTTTCTCTTACATAATAACTAACATCAGCGATATGTACACCTAACTTATAATTACCATTATCAAGTATTTCAATTGAAATAGCATCATCAATATCTTTAGTATCATCACCATCAATTGTAAAAATTTCTTTTTCTCTTAAATCACGTCTTCCAACAAATTCTTCCTCTTTTACTTCATTAGGTAAAATGTCTACTTCTTGCATTACTTCATCAGAAAATGTATCATTTATTCCATATTTATTTACAATTGATAAAATATCAACTCCAGGATCATTTTTATGACCCAAAATTTTTATAACCTCTGCTTTATAACAATTTCCTTTTAATTTATTACAAATTTTAACTAAAACTTTATGACCATCCATAGCTCCCAAAGTTTTATCTTTATCTATAACAATATCAATATTAACCTTTTCTTCATCTAATTTAATATGACCAATACCCTTTGCATAATAAAATTCTCCAACCATTTGTTTAAACTTTCGATCGACGATTTTAACAATTCGTCCTTCTAAATCTAAACCTTTTTTAGAAATAATTTCAACAATTACCTTGTCACCATGAATAGCTCCATTCATATTTGTAGCAGCGACAAATACATCCTCGTCACCTTCAATATCAACAAAACCGAAACCTTTTTTATTACCAATCATTTTTCCAACTTTTAAATGACTATTATTAAACATCATATAATTGTTTTTATTTGTCCTATAAATACTTAAATTATCCTCTAACTCATTTAAGTCTTTAAGTAAACTTTTTAAACCATCAACATCATTTATTCCTAACTTATCTTCAAGTTCATGAACACTTAAGGCTTTATCACTGTTTTTTAATATTTCTAATATTGATTCTTGCATATTATCACCTAAAATAATTATAAATTAAAAAATACTAAAATGATATACTTACTTTAAAAGTTTACAAAATTTGTCAGCTAAATTTATAAAGGTATTATTCTTTACTAAATTGTACCCTTCAATACCTAAATTACAAACTCTATTACTAATAATACGATTAAATTTTTTTATAAGATTTTGTGTATTAAATAAATAAACATTTTTATTATCGATAAGAAAATCATTACATAATTCACTATTTAAAATTAAAATATTCTTTTTTAAATTAAGACATATATTTAAATAATCACTATTTTCTAAAATATTATCTAAAAAAATAACTAAATTACTATTATTAAGATAATTTTGTAATAACTGGTCATTACAATACTTATGTAATTTTAAATTATTAGGTATATCCCCCATTAATAAACGTTCTTTTTTTGTTAAATTAGGATTATAACCAATTAACTCATATTGTAAATTAGGAAATTTATTTATTAAATCAAAACAAGCTTCTAAATATTTATAATTACTATCAATAATAGTAATACATTTTTTTCTTAAATTAAAAAATTTATTTTTACATAAACCTATACATAAATTTTCTTGTGGTATTACTAAAGTTTTTTTAATTCCAATCATTTTTCTTAAATAAGGTAAACTTGTTATAATTATATTACACTTATTAAAAAAATCAGTCATTTTATTTTTATAATTAGAATATTTTTTATTTTTCTTTATATAACTATTACTAATTTTTAATTCATCTAAATAAGCAATATAAATAACTTTTTTAGATTTTTTAATTAATTCTAAACTTTTACGATTATTTTGAGCAATTATTAATGTTTTAAAATCACTATTAATATTCGTTGTATATTCTAATGCACCATAATCTAAATAAGTTACTATTTTCGTCAATAAAGCCTTATCTTCGATATAAATTAGATTCATATTATTCACCTATTCTATTATTTTCATAAATAGACAATTATATACAAATTTAAATCATTAAAATTAAAGAAAATAAAGAATTTATTTGATATAATAAGCAACATATGTTATAATTGAAATTGGAAAGGATGTATAATATGTTTATTTTAGCTGAATGCAATATTCCACCAGTCATAACAGGAATTTTATCACAGTTATATAAAATAATCATTGTTTTAATTCCGATAGGTATTGTTATCTTCGGTTCTATAGATTTCATAAAAGCTACGATGGCAAAAGATAGTAACGCTATTGCATCCAGTACTAAAACATTTATAAGTAGATTAATAACAGGATGCATAACATTTTTCGTTCTAACAATTGTAACTTGGCTATTTAAGACAATTATTGGAAATGTTGGAGAAGCTAGTAGTGCGATGAGTTGTGCCTTACAAATTATAGGTGGTACTGCTGGAAGTTCTAGTGGCTATGGTAGTCAAAATAGCTATTCAGTTCAAATGGCTGCTAATATGGCTTGCTATGGAACTCAATATGGATTATGCATTTCTCAAAATCAAAATCCTAACAAAGTTGAAGAATGCAATACAGCTGCCAATTCGATTTGTCACACAAATAATAAAGTACAAAAACCAACTACTACGACTACTACAACAACTACAATTAAAACATATGATCAATATCAAAGTTGTATTGAGCAATATTGCTCAGATTTATCAGGTGTAGCTAGAAAAAATTGTGAATCAAAATATTGTTCAGAAGAAAAACCACAAATAGATTCATATACTTGCTCACCAGAATTAAATGGAGAAGAATATTGTAATTGTTTTGAAAGTAAATGTAGTGGTCTATCTGGAATTGCTCTATCAAACTGCAAATCAAAGTGTCAAAACCAAAATACTACAACTACGACTAAGTCAAATCTCCAAGCATGCTATGACAAATGTAAAACCGATAATAAATGTAATAGTCAAAGAACATGTAATAAAACAGGATATGAAGAATGTAAAGCTGAATGCAATGAGCAGTCTTAAAATTAAAAAATAATTATATTAGAAAGAAGGAATTTTTATGTTTTTTTTAGATGTATGTGGAATACCAGATGAAATAGCTAATACTGTCGGAGCAGTTTATAATATATTATTGGTTGCTGTTCCTGTATTGGTGGTTTTATTTGGAACAATCGATTTTGTTAAAGCTGTTATTTCTGGTAAAGAAGATGAAATAAAAAAGAATACAGCTACATTTGTTAAAAGATTAATTACTGGACTTATAGTTTTCTTTATCCTAGCATTTGCAAAATTTATAATTGGTGTTATTAAAACAAACAATACAAGTGGTGTTGTTGATTGTTTAGATTCTATATTTGGAAATTCAAAACAACAAGACCAATAATAAAAGGGGAAACGTTATGTATATACTAGGAAGTGGATGTGGTTGGATACCTGATGAGCCTGTCAAATTTATGTATCATATTATCAACCTTATTAAAAATTTAACACCTGTTGTTTTAATAATAATGGGAAGCTTAGATTTTGGAAAAGCCGTAATTTCACAAAAAGAAGAGGAAATAAAAAGAGCCCAAGCTGCTTTTATAAAAAAGTTAATTGCAGGAGCAGCTGTATTCTTTGTTATTGTGTTTGCTAGATGGGTTCTAACAATTATTGATAATACTGGACAAGCAGATACAAGTGATGCTTTCAAATGTGTATCACTTCTACTAAATGGTTCATACTCTGCTGATGATAAAACATATTATGATGGTTCAAACATTCCTCAAAAAACCACTAAAACAACTACTAATAAAGTTGAAAATATATCATTGCAAGAAAAATGTACTGAATGTATATCAAATAAAGAAGCAGAAATTCAAGCATGTATTAATGATAATACTTATGGAGATGATGCGTATAATCTAAATGATTTAGGCTATAAAAACTCGCTTGATAACTGCTGGAACAACTATAACAATTTTCTTTCTGCCTATGATAATTATGCTACCTGTATTGAAACTGCAGCGCAAAAAGGAATAACAAGCAATTGTGTTGCTGAATTAGCATCACTTGAGAATTATAATCAGACTTATAGTTTAGGTTATTCACTTAATTTGCCTTGTGACTTTGCTGAAACTGCAACACAGAAAAAGAATTGCTACTCTTATGACCAATACTCTAACGCTTGTGTCAATTATGCTAGAAGTGAGCAAAATTCAGGGGACCACGAAGCATACTGTCAAAAAAAATACTGCAGTAGTTGTTAACTAGGCATTACATAAAAAAGTAATTTTAGATGAAATGTGTATTCCATTTAAAATTACTTTTTATTTATAATCTATTTTATCCATTTCAACTTGATTAATTGAATCAAACCTTTTTGTTATTTTTTCTGTAGTATTATGAATATCTTTAATATCTTTATTTACTGTTTCAATACTTCTAGATAGTTTATCCCAGCGTTCTTTATAACGTTTAAATTCATCAGCTAATAAATTTAATTCCTTATGAATAATAGAAGCATATTTATCTCTTTCAATATTTTTAATTATAACTTGTATAGTTGTCATTGTACTAATTAAAGTAGTTGGAGATGTTATCCAAATTCTTTTTTTATAAGCATACTCAATAATCTCAGAATGATATGCATTAATTTCTGCAAAAATAGCCTCTGCTGGTAAAAACATTATTGCTTGATCAGATGTTACTCCTGATATTATATACTTGCTACTAATATCATCAATATGCTTTTTCAAATCAGTTTTAAATTTTTTTTCAGCTTGAACTCTTTCTTCAGAACTAATCTTTTTATCAACCATCAAACGATAATTTTCTAAAGGAAACTTTGAATCAATAGCAACCACCCCTAAAGGGTCTGGTGCAAACAAAACACAATCAGCTATGGTTCCATTAGAAAAAGTATATTGTAATTGATAAACATTATCATTTTTTTCACCAAAAACACTACTCATAATATGTTGTAAATTTATTTCTCCAAAAATTCCACGAGATTTTTTATCTGTTAAAATACTTTGTAAAGAAACAATATCACTAGATAAAGAATCAATTTTTTTCTGAGCTTCATCAATTTTTGAAAGTCTTTCTAAAACAGAAGCAAATGTTTTATTAGTTTTTTCAAAATTTTCATCCAATCGCTCATTAACTTTATCATTTATCAAATTTAAACGATTATCCATACGATCAGTTAAAGAATTAAAATCAGTATTTAATGATTTATTTAACTCAAATTTGAAATCATCTATTTCTTTTATCATATTTGTTTCTAATTTTCCAAGTCTTTCTGTAATATTTGATTCATTTATATTTTTAAATAATGAAATTACTGTTAAAATTAGTATTACTATTAATAAAATTATAATTATATAATCCATTTTATCACCTCTTACTATTCTAATTATAATATATATCATAATAAATTAAAATACCTTTATAAACTAAATATTTACTTTACAAATTATAATTGACTTTTAAAAAAAATAATGTTAATATATAGGCAAGAAAAGAGGGAAAAAATATGGCTAGAGTAAATGAATCTCATGAACGACTATTACGTGGATATGATGTTCCTGACAACAATAATAATAATACAACTTCTAATTCTAATTCTGGTAATTCAAATAACAGCTGTATAAATTTCTGTTGTACAGGAGATTTTTGGATACCTTTAAAAGAATTTGAAACTATTATATATTCAGATAAATTTGGTAGTCATGCTGGAGAAATAAAAATTAAAAATGCTAGTTGGATTCCATATGCACAATTCTTTTGGAGAAATACAATCGCTATTGTTGACACAAGACCTAAAACAATAGATTACCCAAAAAAAGGTTATCTAATAAAGGACCAATTTGAAGCTTCAGTAGATGCATATGTTACATACCAAGTAGTTGATGTAAAAAAATATTATGAGTCATCACAAAATGTTCTAGAAGAATTAAATCAAAAAGTACAAAGAGTTTTAAGAGGATATTTTGCTTATAAAGAATTCTCAGAATTAAGTGCAAAAACAACTTCACTTAAAAACGAAATTGGTTCTGAATTAAATCAAGCAACTATGAATATGGGCATCAGAATTACTGATGTGGGCTACACTGAATGTAAATTACCTAAATCATTAATAGACGATGCTGAACAAAAAAAAGTACAAGAATTAGCTCATAAAAGACAAAAAAATGAGCTCGCTTTCCAGCAAAATCAAAGTAGAGAAAAACAAGTGTTCGAAAATAATACTATGGATCCACTCTTAGATGTGCATGAGGGAAACGTAGCAACAAGACAAGCAAAAAGTAGCACAACTAAATTAAAGGCACTTAAGGATGTAATAAAGGATTTACCACCAGAACAACAAGCAGAAATAATAAAAGCTTATATGTATGCAAATTCTAATGGTAACGTTCACATTGTAAATACAGATTCACATAAATCAAAATAAAAGCCTTCATTTTGAAGACTTTTTATTTATACAATATCCAGCTTTCATATCCACCATCAATACTAGCAACATTAAATCCTTGTTTTAATAAAATATCACAAATATTTTCACTTGATAAGCCCTTTTGACAGTAAAGATAGTATTTTTCATTTTTATCCAAAAATTGATTAGGATTAATAATTAATTTTTCCATTGGAATATTTTTAGCATTAGGGATATGATTATTATTATAACTTTGAATACTTCTAATATCAATAATATTAATTTGATCAATTATTGGCATCAAATCATTTATTGAAACTCTATTCAATTAAATCACCCTAATATAATATATGTAAAAATAAAATTTGCGCAATTACGTTTAACTATGCATTTTATCTATTATTAGCCATATAAAATTATTTTCTATCCTTTTTTATAACCTTAGAAAACATTTACTTTTTTATTTCAATCTATACCTTTAATAATTCATTTATAATACAAAAATAATCTCATTTAATATAAATGGGATTATTTTAATTTATTAAAACTAATACTATTCGTCATCACTAAAGAAATCATCAAAGAATTGATCATCTGATACATCATTAATCTTAACATTACTATCTTGAATAGACTTATCATCTATTATTTTTGGTAATTCCTTTGGTATTACAGCATCTTTTTTCTCTTCTAACTTAATATCAGGGTTAGAATCTTTATCAATGCTAGAATTTTCATTAGCTTTTTTAGCAGCTTCACGTTTTTCTTCTTCTTCTATTTCTGCTATTTTAGCATCTAATTTTTTAATTATATCATCAACATTAAAGCCACCATTTGGCATACCACCATTGCCAAACAAACCTGGCATACCATTATTAGGATTAGGATTCATGTTAGAATTCATATTAGGATTCATATTATTTCGCATTCCATCAAACATTGGAGGAACAGGCATTCCTGGGTTAAATCCACCTGGCATATTAGGCATTCCAAACATATTGCCTCCACCCATTCCATTCATCATATTTTCATTAAATTTATCGTTGACATATTTCTTTAAATCAAACAAATGAATACTTTCCTTTTCTCTAATTGGATAATCGGCTTTTCCATAGGTCTTACCCCAAGAATTTTCTTTTTCCATCAACCAATTAGGTGTTAATTTTGTTTTAAAAGGCATCATTCTAATACGTAATACAACCATACTCCACTGAGGTAATCTTTGTAAGTCACTAACTGTAACTAAAGGTGTTGAAGCTGTTTTATCTTTTTCCTTAGATTTTTCTTCACCACACATTTTACTTAATTCTTCTAAAGCAGCAAGCTCACTACTAATTAAATAAACAATATTACCACAGTTACCTTTTATTGTTTCACCATTTTCTTTACCATATACTTGATATAACTGAGCAAAGTTTTGGATAATAAAACTAAATCTAATTGCTCTACTTCTAGCAGCTGTTACCATAGTTGTAACATCTTTAAGTGGCGGCATATTAGCAAATTCATCCAAGATAAAATTTGTTCTAAATGGCAATTTTCCACCTGATTCTTGAGCAACATCAATTAGGGTTTCATATACTTGCTTAATAAATATTGTAACTAAAGAGTGATAAGTCTTCTTTTCATCTTGAACAACAATAAATACTGCTGTTTTCTCACGACCAATATCTTTCATATCAAAATCGCTATGTGATAACATTTCAGATAAATTCTCTCTTGAAGAGAAAAGTTTTATTTTTTGCTTAAATACCGACAAAATCGAACCTTTAGTATCTGAAGGTGCCAATAAAGTACTAGAAACATTAACATAAGCTGGAGAAGCTTGATCTTTATAACTAAAGTATTGTTTCATATAAGTAGAATTTCTAAATTTTTCTTCCCCAACTGTTGTCATTAAATTGATTGTATTTAAATTTATTTCTTCTTCTTTAGCATCATCAAATAATGCTAAAGCTAAACCAGCAAAATAATCTGCTGAAGTTTTTTCCCAGAATGGATCTGCATTTTGTGATTTTTCATCATACAAAATATTCATTGCTAAATCGTCCAATAACTCATTGGCTTTATCAGAATTACCTGATTTATATAAAGAATATGGTAATGATAAAGGATTCCAACAATTTCCTTTTTGTGGATCACGGAAATTAAGCAATACAATCTTATAGCCACGTTCTCTTAATTCATTAGCATTATTTTCATATATTTCACCTTTGGGATCAGTTATAATCATTGATTGGTTACTTTTAGCTAAACATTTAACCATTGGTTGAACGGTCATTTGAGTTTTTCCAGAGCCTGTTGAACCAATTATTAAATTGTGATATTCACCATCATCTACCCAAATTTCTTTTCCATTATTAATAAGTGGTATACCACCATAAGACGAATTTTCATCACCTGGCAATACCATTTTCAATTCTCGTTTCATCTCTTTTTCCTTAGCCCAACGAGAATAACCTTTATCTGCTTTATCCTTTACCTCAAAACCAATACCCTTCTCTCGATTAAAAATAGTAGAAGATACACCCATAATAATTACAATTAAAATAATTAAGAAAGCTATCATTGTTTTGGGCAAATTTTCACCTATAAAAGCTGGAATAGGATTAAAACCAGCTATTTCACCCTTTGTTGCTAAACTATTAATATTAAGCACAGCAATAGCTACAAAATACAATAAAACGATAGCAAAAGTGCCAAAAGCGACCATATCTTTTGGTGTTGCTCTAAACTTAAGCTTCATAAATTCACTTCCTTTAAATTTGATTATTTTGCTTACGAATATTATTAAATCTAATAATCACTATTATAAGAACTATTATAATCAATGAACTAATTATAATAGCCGTTTTATTTCTAAATAAAGTATTCTGTAACATTATATCACTTCTAACCTTATCTGACAAATTAAACTCTATTTTTTTTGTTAAATCAGAAGATTTTAAATACCAAGTATAAACATTATTTTTTTCATCAACTTCATCGGCATTATGACTATTCACAACATTATAAAATTTTATATTAACTTTTATTTGATCAATATTGTATCTATATACTGCCTCAAGTGGAGTTGAAAAAACTGCATTGCGATAATAATCACCAAAAGTAGAAAATGAATAAAATTTATTATCATCAATAATCTTAGCACTCTCAAATAATCTAGTATATATTTTACTATTAATATACTGCTCAACACTATTATACGAGTTTTTTACATTTAAACCTGATTGATTATCATCATAAACTCTTTCATATTTATAGTCAGTACCAATAAAATTTTCTTGTTCACGCTCATATAAAAATTCGTCAACACTGCCAGCATATTTAAGCATGTTACTATTATCTTCCAAAAATGTTACTTCTTCTATTACTCGTTTTTTATTATCAATAGTTAAATTATACTCAACATCACAACCTGTAAAGATAACCGTAAATAAAATCAGTATAACAAATTTTTTTAACTTACTCATATTTTATCCTCCAAAGTTCATATCAAATAAGAGCGCCGGATTAATCGCATATGCACTAGAACTGGTATTATCTTGTCTAATTTCCAAATGTAAATGGTTTCCTATTGAATAACCTGTATTTCCAACTTGACCAAGTAAAGTTCCAGCTGAAATAGTTTGTCCAACAGATATATCCGCAGTCGAACTCATATGTCCATAAATAACATAATAATTGTGACCATCTCCAGTATTATAACGAATATAAACTCTATTTCCAAAGCCTCCACCGCAACTTGTATCTCCTACAGTACACCAATCAACAACATCAGCTACAACTCCATCAGAAATAGAATAAATAGAAGTACCTTGCGGAGCTGCATAATCAATCGCATTATGGTGCTCATCACCTCTTACCTCCCCATACTGACTAGATATATAAAAACTTCCAGTTGGTAAAGGGGAAAATGTAACATTTAAACTAGCGTCAGGAATGACATTTCCAATTGCATCTTCAAGTTTTCCACCATTTTTAACAGAATCCAATACTTGATTAATTTGTTCAGGTGTCAGTGTTATTACTTGACCATTAACTTTAATCGTTCTTCCTCTACTATTCGCTATAGAAGTATTAAGATTAGCCAAATACTTATACATTTTTGAATCAGCTTTAAAAGCATCATATATCTCTTTACCAGTTTCATATATGCTATTATCTCCATTAACTTCAGCACTACTATGATTAAATCCACTTTCCTTATAAACTTGTGTACGAGCAACAATCATTAATGCTCTTAACCTTTCATCAACATTATTGCCACTGTCAACAATTTCCTGTATTTCATTCTTATACTTAGCTAATGCATATAATAAAACATAATCATCAAAACTAATGGAATTACCATCGGCATCAATAACAACACTTGCCTTTGATTCGTTACTAGCTACAATTTCTGCAACTTTTTTTTCTATTTTATCTTTACCATATGTTAATTCATAATAATTTTCAACCATATTCATAATATCAGTAGCTGTTTTACGACGATTTTTTCGTTCTTTTTCAACAATTTCTTTATCAAAAGATGATAATATTTCATCAGCTAATGCTTTTAAAGTACCACTATTATACATAGTCAAATTATCAGCAAATGATAATATATAATTAATTTTTCCTCTTAAATTATCATTATTATCATACTCATTAGCATTATTATAAACTTTATAAGTTTCCTTTAAATTATTAACTATATAACCATCATAATAAAAATGTTTAGTACTTGTATCAGCCAATCTTCCTAAAATAAATAAGGTAAGAGCATCGCGAACATTATCCAAAAAATCAGTAAATCGTTGATAAATACCAGCAAATACTGTAAATTGAGAAAAGTAATTAGTAATGCTACTTGCTACATCAAGCACTTCATTTACAGTTCCAACGGTTTGGCCTATCACATTATTTGGCAACACCAAAAAACCAGGCTCAACATCTGTATCAATTTTTTTATCCTCTACGCATAATAATGGTGACATTGAAGGACTACAATCAATTAAAAAATCAGTAACTATATTGTATTCAGCAATCAAGTATCCCCTATAACACTGTTCTTCTGTTTCTTTATTATTTTTCGTTAAAAGCGCACATCTTTTTAAAGCAGCAGCATTAACAAGCATATTTTTATTAGCCTCTACATACTGACTTTGTCCTCCATAAGTTGAAAAAAATCCTCTCTGATAATTAGTAGCAATATTTTTTATAAAAGACCAAAAAGTAGATTTACCACCAGATATATCTATTATAATTTTACTGGCATCAATATCATCATCCTTTTCTGGTTTTTCACTTAAATAAACTCTCTCTTCATTACTACCTTCATATAATAGCGTTTGATTTATTATACTTAATTCATAATTATCAAATTTAAACACTTTCTTATAAAGATCTAACATGTCGAAGAACTTACCTTCTTCATCCTTTTCTAAATCTTGATTAGTTTTAAATCCATATAAAGATATAGCATTACCTATTCTTTCTCCCCATTTAGTAGAGTCATCTAAAATTTCATCAATTTGTTCTAGTGTTCCAAAATAAACACACAAAATAACAATGAAAATTACCGCACCTATTAATATATACGGTAAAATCGTGCCAATAGCAGTTATTATGGCTGTTTTAATAGGAGCCGTAGCTGCTTTTAACATAGTCTTGGCTCCTAATTTAGCTAACTCTTTTCCATTGTCATTTTGTTCCATTTATAATCACCACCAATACTGGTATTAGTAACCTCCACCACTACCAAATGAATCTAATTCTTGCTCTGTTACGACAACATTTATTCGCATACGTCTACTACCACATACAAATAATGCTTCACCTTGATTATATCTCTTAATACTTTCTTTTTCATTTTCATTTAAATCTATTAATTTAGCTAAATCTTCAACAGCTTGTTTTTTTAGCCCCATAATTAAATAATAAGATGCATTATCAAAAATTGCTTTACCTTGAGTTATTACATTATGATCACTAAAATCACTAGGTTGCTGAGTAATAATAATTGTTCCAGTATTATATTTACGAGCACGTCTTTGAATTTGCGCTAAAAAGTCTGCTCCTAAAGTATTACTTCCACTAAGTAGAACATGAGCTTCATCAACTGTTAATACAGTATTTATTGATCTATCTAAAGTAAGACCCCATGCATATTTTAAAATATTAAAGAATAAAGCATTTCTTATATTTGTATCAGCATTCATAAGTTCCCTTATATTAAATACAATAAACTGACTATTAGAAGAAATAGTTGTATGACCATCAAAATAGTATTTTAATTCTTTAGTAATTGGTCTAATCTTAATCTCCAATTTTTCTAAAATATCTTTTTCATGACTTTGTTCTGGCATTGATAAAATTCTACCTTTAATTGTCGCATAAACATCCCTAAATGTTGGATAATCTTCTGATTTAAATTTTGTAAAATCAGTATCAAAATTCATACCAAAACGTCTATAAGTATCTTGGACAACCTCACTAAACATTGTTAAAACATCTTCTTCTATATTAGGATCATAATATTTAAGAAAAGCTTTTATTGTTTGTAAAGTTCTAGTTAAAACAGTATATCCTAAACCTTCTTTAACCTCGTCTTCATCGGCATCTAAAACAACCTCTAGTGGATTAATCATACCATATTCTCCACCTTTTCCTAGGTCAATGAAATCACCATCATACATAGCTGCCATTTCTTCGAATTCACCTTCAGGGTCAATAATAACAATTTGGCAGTTATTTCTAATATGTGAACGTAATATCAATTTAGCTGCTGTTGACTTTCCAGAACCAGAAGTACCAAGAATTATCAAATTAGCGTTATTACGATTGTGCTCCTTCTTTATTTGAAATAAGAATTGATTAAATAAAATAACACCACCTGAGAAATCAACACCCAATAAAGTAGCAAGACCTGGATCCTTAATACTATCAAAAATAAATGGATACATAGCTGCCATTGTTGGTGTTGGAATAGGTGTACCAATTCTTTCTTCTATATCTTGTTTAGGGAAGATAGGAATCATCGATTTTAATACTTTTTCCTGTTCAAATCTTAACGGAAAAGCTTTAAGTTCCATTGCTTCTAAATAATTTCGAACTTGGAACTTCTTACTTGTTAATTCTTCAGCTGAATCAGCAGTTATCATAATATGCATTTGAAAATCATAAATTTTTGATTGACTTGCCGCAATTTGTGAAATAAATTGTTCCAAAGATTCATAATCTTGCCTAATTCTTTCTTGAATTGTTTTATCATTTTCTTCATGATATCTTTGTTTTAAATCAGCTATTTCCTTATTTAACATTTTTCTTAAAATATCAAAAGGTAATGGCAAATGTTTAATAACAACCTTTATACCAGACATACTTGTCAATGACGACAAATAGCCAGGCTCAATATATTTAGGATATGATACAACTGTCATAATACAAGCGTGTTTATCACTAATAATAAAATCAGAAGCTTTAAATTCTAGTCCCTTAGGAGCTATTTGACTCTTAATATCCATCGCTCATCACCGTCCCAAATGTCGTTGTTTGACCTCCATTTAAGAAATTATCTAAAACCATTCTTAAATCATCATTAGAGGTTTGCATTGTAGTTAAACCTGCATTAGCAAAATTATTAATTAAATTTCTAATACGTTTTTGAATTACTTCAATATCTTTGTGTTTAAATAAAAGGAAATATTCTGTATCAACTACATTGTTATTCATAAACATATTAGCTTTTTGAATATCTTGTGTAATTAACTTCCTTTTAGCTTGACTAGTAACTGAATTATATAAAAGTTGAAGTTGTGATAAATATACATGAATATCAACTGGACGATCTGCTACAATTATCCAAAACTCATAATCAATCATATTATATACATTTTTTAAATTCGAAATAATAATATCTTGAGCTTCTTGCTCCAAAATGAATATATTTCTAGGTCTAATTTTAACCCCCGAAACTTTCAAATTATCCTCTAAAATAATCATACCATTTGTTATACTTTTGATAGGAACAAAAGCTTCATTAGTATACTTACTTTTTGAATTTGTTGACTTCATCTATATAACACCAACCTTTCCATACAAACTTTTGTCTAGATGTAATATATTTAAAGAAAATAGCAATAAATTTTCTAACATTGTGATAATACGCTAACGGAAATACCAGAAAAGCACAAAAGACTCCTGGTATTAGCGCAATTATCGTATAAGTCATTTGTTCTATAGGTAAAGCTAATAATAAAATAAACGAAATTATTACTCCTATCGATAAAATTACTAAATCAGTTGGTTTAAATAAACCTAAAATTAATGCTGATTTTTTTGAATTAGCTGGTATAAGAAAATTATTATACACTAGTTACCCCTCCCTTTTTATTTTTGTCTTTTATTTACTCTATCAATTGCTTCAATATCTTTATTGTAGCCTGCTATATCTTTATTCATCTGATTAATAGCACCTTGATATTTCTTATATTCTGCATCTTTATCATTATATCTTCTCTTCCAATATGCTTCTTCATTAGTAGCACTAGTAAGTCTTCTATTATAAGCATCAACACGTTTGATATCATCCTCAATACGATTTTGAAGTGTATTAAAGTTAGTAGAATTAGTCATATTAAACTTACTTTCAAACTCTGACAATTGATCAGCACTTACTCCTCTATGAGCATTTGTATATAATTTTCTATAATCAGAATATGATAATTGACTAAATTTCTTAGTTACGCCATCAACTTCAAATGTATAATCTTGTAGTTGTTCATTATAAGTTCCGCCTAATTCCTTAAATCTATCTTTATCTATCTTTTCCTCATTATCACGAAGATTTTGTAGCTCGTGAACAGCATTATTATGTTGTTGTAAAGCAGCCATTCGCTCACTAGATAGTGTTGAAAGTTGATTTTGAGCATCACGCAATTTATTTTCTGTACTCTTGATATCTGCCTTTATACGTCCTTTTGGACTATAGCTATCTTTAATACCTGCCATTTCGGCAAACTTTCCATATGCTCCTCTAATTGATGGAAGGATTGGATAAGCAGATTTATATTTATTACCTGCTGTTGCATAAGTCACGGCTCTTGCATTTCTAATATCACCTGTTCTTGAAATGGCGGTAGACGCAATATTTTTAGCGCTATCCATAACATCCATAGGATTTAGACTACCATTCAATCCCTCACCAGATGGTTTGAAACTTTTAAATGCACCCAATGCTGAACGTGCACCTGTTCCAACGGCACCTGTTCCAAATGCTAAACCTGAACGAAGCAGACCACCGATACCTAACTTACCATTATTCTCATCTTTAATCATTTTACCTGTACCAATAGCATTACCTATTGCTCCACCAATAATACCACCAGTTACACCAGCAATACCACTAGCTATAGCTGTAGTACTTTTAGCGTCTCTCATAAATCCACCAAGACTACCAAATAGATTTTCAATCAATTTTGGAAGTTGTAAAGCAAATAAGAAACAACCAATGATTAAGAATATGATTACTAATGGATAATCTTTAAAAGTATATGCCGTTCCTGAATAACCAGCAACACCATTAGAATTAGTTAATATTTTTGTTATAATTAAAATTGCAAAATAGAAAGCTATTAATCTTATAAATAATTCTAGGAATGTTTTTATTGTTTCTTTAAGCCATTTATTAAACATACTATTAGAATTATCCTTAGGTTCAATATAAGTAATAATTGGTAATGGTGCAATTAAACTTAAAAATGATAATTTAACACTACGAATTGCCACACCTACAGCAATTACTACTAAAACAACTATACAAATTGCACCTATCAATAAACCAAATAAGCCATCAACATGAACAACAGCCGTTTTATCGATTTGTAACATAACTACATCAATTAAGGCTTTATACATATTTCGTTCTTCTAAACCTTCACACATGGCTTTATAAATATCTGGGTCTTCTTTTTGGATAACCTTTTCAACACAATGACTATGGCAAACTTGCTTTTCACCCATATCAGTTGCCTTAATAAATTCATCACAAGATGACAAATCGACACCTGTTGTATCACCCCATATATCTGCTTCCGTATTAAAAGTAACAAAAGGAGCCAAAATAGAATAAGCTAAATAATCTGAGGTTTTTATACCAAATCCAACTTCAGGATCAACATTCTCTGAATCAGCTTTACCAGAACCATTACCAAAAACTAATTTTTCTAAAATTCCATCTTGTAAAATTAATCCTTGTAATTCAAATGCTTTTTTAAAAATAGTGTTTATAGTTCCAAGTAAAACTAGAACCACTACTACTTTAGTTAAAATTTTACCAGCCCCAGCCTGTTGGTCCGCAATCTTATCAGGATTGGTAATATATTGAATGACAGAAAAGGCTAGTTTAAATATCATGAATAATCCAATAAGTCCAAAAACATTACTTTTCAATTTGTCAAAGGCATCACTACCAAGCAAATCCGCATCAGCTAACATCACAATCAAATTATATAATGATCGAACCATAAAGCTAATAAATTTAAAAACAAAAGTACTAAGTAAATTAGAAACAGCTCTTACTAATGACATTTATTACCACACCTCCCAAGGGCTATATTATTATAGTATACCATATAATCTATTAACAATTCAATTATTTTAAGTATAATTATTGTCCTTTTATATATTTATTTAACAATTCTAATCTTTCCTCAATATCATCAAGTTCTTTTTGCATTTCTTCTTGTTTTGAATATAACTCATCATATTTATCATATGTTTCTTGATTTATAACATCTGAGCCTTCACCACGAGCATTCATTTCACTAACATATTCTGCATAATTATCATAATGTTGCTCGAATGCTTTTTCAATATTACCTGGATTATCCTCAGAGGCCAAACTAAATGATAAATATTCTTGACCTTGTTTATACGAATCTTGTAAATTAGTTTGACGAGTTTCAAGTGCTGTTACTTCTGATTTCATATCATCAACAGACAAATCAGATATACCAGTTCTTCTTGCTTGGCGTTTCATACTACTTTCAGTTATACTAGCTGTAACATCACCAGATTTATAAGCACCTTTATTCTCAACTAATTTTTTAGCTGTTTTGTACCCAGAACTTACACCACCAGCAACGATACTACCTGGAACTCTTAATACACTAATTGGAGCACCAGCTACATTCTTAATAGTAGAACCAAATACTCCCAATTTTCCAAAAAATCCGCTAGATTGAGCTAAATTTGTTTTAAAGTTTTTAATACTTCCTGAAGCATTTGAAAAACTAGTTTTCACATTTCTAATGTTTTCAGGAGTCGCCGCTATATTAGCAGCTGTTCCACCAATTGTAGAAATTCCAATAGCAGAAGCCCCAATAGCAAATTTTCCCACATCTTTAATTAAACTTAAAAAACCATTCTCCTTATTTAAGTTAAATAAAGTACATAATAATTGTGGCATTTGGAAAGCAAACAAGAAAATACCAATTATAATAAATACATTTACCATTATTTCGTTCTTTGAAGCCGTACTTAATAACCATTTAAATAATAAAACTGAAAAAAATACTACTGCCAATCTAATAAACAATTGTAAATATGTTGTAATAGTTTCCTTAAGCCAACCATTAAATAATTTACTATCTTTAACATCAATATAAGATATAATTGGAATTGGTGAAATTACCTGTAAAAAAGCTAATTTAATGCATCTAATCGCAATATTAACACAAATAATCACTAATAAGAACGTTACAAGTAACCCTACCAATGTAGCTAGGATAAAATGATACTCAAAAATAAAATCACCATCAGAATATGTCTCTGTTTCGGGATTACACGCATGACCATGTATACCACTATAAAATACTGGATCAGTTTCTATAGCTGTTACAATTTCCGCTGATAGCATAGTCGAAACAGATTTTTCATCTCTAGCCTTATTGATTAAATCATATACATATTTTCCGTCTCTAACACCACAATAATGCGTCCATTCTGGAAACATAGTAATAGCGGGATCCTTACCAGATTTGCAATTATAATATAAATCTCGACTATCAGGATAAACACCATTAGCATTTGGCACACCATAGGCAGCATTTCGTGTTGATGGATAATATAAATAATAAGCACATTTAGGCAATGTAGGGCATAATTCACCACCAGGAACTGGCACACAACAATACTTTAAATCGATTGCATTTGTTGACTTATCTTCTTCTAAAAATATATTAGGGCAATCATCAAAAGCTAAAGCTAAAGGGCCAGAAACATTATAATCTAAAAAATTACTAAAAACTAAATAGCTAACTTCATCACTAATATTTTCGAGTTCTTTTTCACCAATTCTATTTCCAAGAACAATATTTCCAATAATATTATCACGCAAAATAATTCCTTGTAATTGATAAGCTTTTTCAAAAATTACAGGAACTGTAGGAATTAAAACTAAAGCAATAATAACTCTTTGAACTATTTTTATAGCTGATTGTTGTTTATCGGGATTAATAATATAATTAATTATAACTAAAGCTAATTTAAATAACATAAATAGACCAATTATACCGTATATACGCTCTATAATGTCATTAATATATTTATTCGCTATATTAACATCAGCAAGTTGTAAAATTAGTGTATAAATTTTACTAATTAAATCAGCGATAAAAATATCTACTGAAGCAAATAAAGATCTAACACTAGATACAAAATCCATTTACATCACTCTTTCTAGCAAAAAACTATTATAAACATGTTCCCCCATGATCTACACCAGATATATCTAAAATCCAGTCTAATAATAATGGTAAAATAAATAAAATCACAATTGCAATTAATCTTTTAGCAAAATTTTGACCAGCTTTTTTCAAACTATCATCCTTACCACTAGTAATCGCTTTAAAAAAGTCTAGTATACCTAAAACTATCCCAATTGCTAAAGCAACCCATTTTACCATATCAAATAAATCTTTCAAAAATTCAGCAATATTTGAACCAACTACTTGTTTACAATCAGTAGCTGCCATTATCCTTCCTGTTAAAGAAAAAAAAGAAAGGAAGAAAAACATAAATGTATTTTTAATTTTTTTCATATAAGCCTCCAGCATTTCTCATAATAATTATACCATACAAAAAATAATAAAACAATAAAAAGTAATTGAACTAAACCATCATATATGAATTAATAAAGCATTAAAAATATATAATATAAAAACTATTAAACCAATTTATTAAAAGCATTATAAAAGGATGATTTTTCATCATCCTCTATAATTAATTTCTTTGTCAAATTCATTATCTAGCAATTTTATCTGATAAAGAATTAAAATAATTCAAAAGTTAGTTTCAGTTTATTTTCCACAATCATTATTAACAAAACAATCGAAGCAACCCCAAAATTTATTATTTTCTGATTTATCCCCACCAACTAATGAAACTACAAATTGAACCAATGAAACTACAAAGAATACCAAAACGGCAATAACTAATCTCTTAATTAATAATCCTTGATTTTTCTTTATATCATCTTCCTTTTGGGACATTACAGCTTTACCTAAATCTAGTAAACCAAAAAATACAACCATAATTGGAATAACTACTTTCATTATATTAATTATTGTTGAAATAGAAGTAGGAAGAACAGTATCGAATTCTATTTCACCTCCACCACAACTAGTTGTTGCTAAAACATTAATTAAATCTGTCATTATAATACCTCCCTAAAGCTTATATTACATTAAAACTTAGCAAAAGTCAATATTTAGCTTAAAACAACCCCAATATTTTATTCTTTTTTGACATTTCCTCGTCAGTTTCAACTTCAAATCCTAATTTCAATAAAAATCTACTTAAAGCGTGAATGTTTCTTTCACGATCATCTAATGGTGGTAAATTATAATATACTTTAGATTTTGATTCATACTCAAATTCCAAAATATCCTTAGAACTTAATAAGCTCTTATTTAAAATTAACTTTTTCTCTTCTTTTTTTACTTTTGAAAATGCATTTCGATCTAGCATCATTAATTTATTTAACTTAATAATTGATGGCTCTACTAAGCACAACACATCATTACATAAGCTTTCAGCCTGACGACTAGTATTAATATCAATTAACGCAATATCTTTATCACTATATTTTACAATTGCATTACCAATATCATTACTAGTTGAATTAACCATATCCTTATCGTTAAAATAAATAAAATCACGTTTATCAACTTCAATAGCTACTACTGAATAATGTTTTGATAAAAGTTTTTTCATCATATATATTAAAGTTGAAGCCCCAGCTTGCTTAGTAAGATTTTTAACTCCTATTACAATTGTTCCTCTACCTCTAGCATAAGTTTCTCCACTTTCACCATCATCATCATTTTTCTCTACTTCTAATTGATGAATATGAGCTACATCACGATAAGTGTTTGGATGATTATATAAATACATAATACCTTCAGCATTTTTAGTAAAATTATAAATTCCCATCGAAATTAATTTAGATAAATACTCAGTTGAAGAACTTTCAATTGTATCATCTAAAAGTAAAATTACCTTTTCCATATCTAGAGCAATAGAAAGTTTTTGAAGATTTTTAATATCCTTATAATCCTTTATTGCAGTTATATCTAAAATCATTCTTTGAAAATAAAAGTTTTGAAAAGTTGAAATAATTTCTTCTGCCTCAAATTCTCCATTCAAAGATTTAATTATATCAATATCTAAACCTTGTAACATTGCATTATATTTGTTTGTTATAATTACGTTCATACTATCACCTTCCTATTTATCTCCTAAATCATAAATAATACGTGTTTCACCATAAACAGGCAATTCTAATTGTGCTCCAATAACTGGTATATCAAAATACATAAAAGTCTTGACTCCATAATAATATCCGCGTTCTGATGGAAAAGCATAAATACAATAATGATAATTAGAATGTGAATTTAAAGTAATTCCACCTTTTTTTGATACACTTTCATCATCACAATTATTTTGTGACCAACCACCATAGTTTGCCTTATAACCAATTTCTGATAATTCGCGATTTATTTGTTCTTCTAAATCGCTTCCCTCTAAATCAATCGGTTCTGGATTACCGTAAATATCTACCTTAGTATTATATTCAGCATAAGCAGATACATAATGTAGAATTTTATTTTTTACTTTATTAGCCCTTGAATAATTAACAGCGGCAGTTAAAATAACCATCATTAAAAAAGCAAATGCTAAAACTAAGCCAAATACAAAAGCATTTCCCATTGATTCTTTCATTTAACCACATCCTTATTCAAGAGTATCAAAATAATTTGAGCAATAATTCCAAAAGCAGAAAACACGGTTACTTTCACCATAAACAGGTATTCTAAAATAATCACCAATAATTGGCATATCTATATATATATATGTTACAACACCAAATTTAACATACTGCCCATTATGAGCACGTGTCTCTTCAGATTTTGCATATACACAAAACCAATAATCAGGATTTAAATCATCCATAGGCTGCATACCACGGCGAAAATTGCAAGAACTTTTTGTATCAGTCTGATAACCTATACTATAAAGGTAATCATTAATACTTTGAGCTGAATTTTCGTTATAACCCTCATATTTTTCAATAGCATTTATAATTCTATTATTAGCTTTAAAGGCCTTAGAGTAACTCATGGTTCCAGCCAGAATAGCAAAAGTTATTGTAATAAAAACAATTATAATATTATATAGTGCTATGCTACCAATACCTTCACGCATAAGTTACTCCTCCTTATTTTAAAACTTAAAATTATTTATTATTCTGTTGCTGCATCGCCTTTTCCAGAATTATTTAAACAAGTTTGATAACCAGTTTCATCAAAATCACTGCTACCATTTGCTGCTTGACAAGAATTACCTTTCCAAACACCACCTGCATCAGTACAACAAGTCCTATTAGCTGTTGATTTCATCAAGCTATTAATTAATGGAGTTACTACAGCAACAATAACACCGATTAAAATAATAGCAACAACTGTTAAGTTTGCTTCTCCTGCTGCTTCTTTCATTATTTCACCACCTTTAACTTATATACCATTTATATTATACCACATTTTAAAATGAATAATCAATATTTAAAATTGCATCATCATCATCATTGCAAATAGCATTAATGCTAAGATTCCACCACCTGTAGCAAATAGCATTTGCATAGTCTTGTTTTCCATTTTTTCAAGACGATCTTTATATTTTTGTTCACGAGCCTTATTTTGTAAATTAGAAACTGTTTTCGAAAACATCAATAATTGTTCATGCTTATTTTCTTGGCTTCCTAAACCAAGTCTATATAAAAGACGCATCATACGCATTGAATCACGAACTGGATATTCTTTAGCAAAGTCCATATATGGATCAACCGAAGAATCACCCTCTTCAATTCTAGCAACCATTCTTTCTAAACCTGGTTTAAACATTTCTGGAGCAGTTGCTATACTTCTATTTAAAGCAACTGGAACAGTGTAATGTTGAATTAATATTTCTAATCCCTTTAAATAATAAGGTAACATTAAATTGATTTTATATAAATTAGCATTATAAAATCTACGTAATTGTGTATATGGCATTTTAAATACTAAAAAACCTATAACTACTGCAAAAATGAAATATATAAAAGTAAATTTACTCAAGAATAAGAAAATGAAGAATATAATCACTAAAAGTCCATTTCTTACTCTAATTCCAAATAACTTATTTACATCAACATCATTTCCATATCTAATAGTTAGTAAAAACTTATAATCATCTTCCATCAAAAATCTAAAATAAGGTTCGGTATCATTAACAAATTTTCTTGTATCAATCTTTTTATTATATTCCAATATAAATAAAATAATTATTGCTATAAATATAAAATTCATTATTCACCACCTACATTCTGATTATAATATTTTTCACCACTTAATAAGAAGAATGAATTAATAACTATGATTAAATGAAGTAAAACTTGAACCATCCAATTATCAAGTAATTTAATATAGGAACTTACGCCTAACATAAATTGTACCATCATAACAAGTAAATATAGAATAACACCAAATTGTAAAAATTTTTTATGAAATTGAGCTCTATCCATACGATCTCGATAAACATTTTCAACAAGCATATCAATATCAAGAGACATATTTTCTAAAGCTTCACCAGAATCTTTACTACCTTCATTAGTAATTTGTAAGAACAATTGATGCATATTTTTTACAATATAATAGTCATATTTTTCATTCATATATTCTAATGCTTGATCAATTGTACCATTTTCATAAGCCATACTAATCATAAGTTCAACATCTGCTTTAACAGGATCTTCTAAAACTCCTGATTGTACAACACCTTCTAATGATTTAACAAAAGATTGAGTAACGGCAAATTCCATAATTGTATTTGTCGTATATACCTGGATTTGTTCAAAAATAAATTCACTATATATTCTTTTGCATCTTAAATAGGTTATATATGGAATAACAGAAACAGCAATTAATGCATAAATAATGGAAATTACAATACTATAAAAATACATATAAGAAACCATAAATCCAAAAACTGCAAAAACTGTTATCTGAATTGCGTATTGTCTAGGTGTATAATCTTGGCCTAGCTCTTTAACCTTTTCTCTAATTATTTTAAATGAATATGGTGCAAATTTATCATAAATTAAGCCAATATTCTTAGTAATAAATTTATAAACATTATTACCAACATTACGTCTATATATTACAATAAACGAAATTATTAGAGCTATCGCAATAAACATTATTGCATTCATAATATTCCTCCCCTACTATTCTGCTAATATTTCAACATTATCACTAATTTTTGAAACATTTAAAGGTGCTACATTATTTAAATTAACATTTTGACTATTGTTAGAAACATATGTCTCACCACTTTTAATTATATCTTTTGGTAAAACAACACCCTGAGCATCTAGATAATCCAATAAATATTGACTTGGATTATTACGATAAACTTTTCCTTCGGTTGTTTTTCTATAGATTGTGTTATACTCAGCTTGATTATCCTTAGTTACATAAAATTCGGTTACTTCAGCAATTTCCCTTACAAATCTTTTAGTTGCTTTATCCTGATATCCTCTAATATAAACACCAATTTGAATATAACGATAAATAGACTTTAAAAATTGATCAATATCTTGATTAGTTTCAAGCAAACTATACATACGGTTAGGAATTGAAGCTGCTTTATCAGCATGGATAGTTGATAAAATATAGTGCCCTGAAGAAATTGAGTTTCGAACAGCCATAACAGCTTCAGCACTACGTACTTCGGAAAGTAAAATCCACTTAGGATTCTGACGCATACAAGTTACTAAAACATCAGAATATGAAGCTATATTATTAGTCTTCATAGCTACAATATCACGATGTGGGAAAATCCTATCCAAATGCAGTTCCAATGTATCCTCGATTGTAATAATTTTTTCGTTTTCTTTAGTCTTTGAAGCTAAATATTTAACAAATTCAGTTTTACCAGAACCTGTTTCTCCACAAACAATTATATTACAATGACCTAAAACACATTGTTCCAAAAAATCATGAATATCTAACGTAATATAGTTTTCGTTTAAAATTTTCTCTTTCTCTAAACGAATTTTAGCAGGTGTTTTACGAACAACCACCGCAATTCCATTTTTAGCAATCGATTCATGAACAAAATTTAAACGTAATTCAGCACTTTCAGCATCCAAGAATGGATGAGCCATATTAAAGGTTTTACCCATAACATTTGAACATTGAAAGGCCAATTTTTCCATAAAAGCATTGTTTATTGCGGGATTCTCAATTCTGAAAATACCACGCGACAAAGTTTTTAACCAAACTTGACCACCATTACTATATGAAACATCGGTAATATCATCTTCCAATAGATATTCGCGCAATGGGCCGAAATCTATTGAAGAAAACATATTATCATTCATAATTACTCACCAAGATTATTATCATCAAGATTATTATCAGTGTTGTCAGTAGGAGTTTCATCAATTACAACTGTATGTGCATTAATAAAATCTCTTAAATATTGTGTACTAACTTCTGTAACTAATTCTTCATCATCAATTGTCGTTCCATGTGGAACTGGGAATAAAACTACAGATTTACTTGATAAATAACTAGCTTTTCTTAGTAATATATGTAAATCTTCAGTTACACCAAAATATAAATAAGCTGGAGTTCTTTTTGAACTCATATCTTCAAAAACATTATTTCCTGATGAATCTTTTACAGCTAAAACTTGAATATTTTCCAATAATCTACCAACCATGATTTCTCCATTATCATCAACAGCCTTCATATAGATATCTACATAGCTGTCTGGAACAATTGAGTTACCATAAGTAGTAGCCATACTTACAGGAAAGTTATATGGAATTTCTCCCTCTTTAATATTAGTAAATAAAGCATCTGGCATATCATCAGCACTAACAACTACTCCACTATAGAACATACTACCAGCTGGAATTACAGTATTAATTGCTGAATATTTACCAACAATTGACCCTTCAGATCTAATAACGTTTTCTGAAACTGCAACAGATGGAATGCTAACATATTTAATCATATCTTTAGTAATCAAAGTTCTAGGTTGAATTGTTACCTTTGCAGTTGGAATCCTTACAGGACTAGTAGCTTTTTTAATTTGTGAATTATAACCAAAATAGATAATCGCAATTACAAGAATTACTCCTAATATTGTGACAGTATTTTTGTTTGTAAAAAATCTTTTTATAGAAATTATAATATTATTCATATTTTTTCCTCTCTTCCTTCTTTTTTATTAATAAGGTGTCTCTAATATAGCATCAAGTGTATTCGTTAAATCAAATGAAATTATTTCATTAGTTATACTAGAATTTAAGCTACTAGACACTCGCACACTAACCTTAGGTGGTTCTTCATTAATATCCACTATATCAATTTTATATGTTCTAGATAAATTTGCATTTTCTGCAAAACGACGATAAAAATTTTCAATAAATTTTTCCGCATCAATCCTAATCTCTCCAGTTGTATGATAAGTAGGTAAATCAAATGCATCGTACATCGCAGCTTCAGTAGTTTCCTTTAATAAAGTATAATTATGTTCTTCTGTATTGGTCAAGGATTGGAATAGATAGATAAAGAAAATCATCAATATTCCTACACCTACAACCAAAATTCCCCAAAACGATTCCTTCATTTGATTCTCCCCTTATCTAGTCTTTAAAATATCACTAAATCTATCATCATTAGTAATTTTAATAGAAAAATTTCCACCATAACTAACGGCAATATTTTCTAATTCTTCATGGATAAATAAACTATATCCTCCACCATAAGTACCTGGTGAATTGCTTGGATAAATAAGTGTACCCTTTAAATAATCGCCATCCATGCTATCATGATTGTCTTTTCTAATTTCTTTAATTGCTGCTGGTGTTAATGTTAGACTATATAAAGGTTCTAAAGAATAAACTCCCATACCATTAGCACCTCTATTTTCTGTAATTATAGACTCTTTCCCACTCCAATTTTTACCTGGAATTCTTGAACTACCATCAGCGCCTGGGAAAGGATTATCTAAGTCAATTAATCGATAAATAACATTTAATCCTGCAACATCTCCACATTCTGGAACTGGCTTACCATCAACTATGCATTCACCATAATCACCAATATCATCATCATCGTCATCATCACAAGGTGGATCTACACATATTCCATCATCATCGTCATCATCACAAGGTGGATTTACACATATTCCATCATCATCAGGTGACGCTATAATTCTATTTTTAACAACAAAACGACAAATACCATATGGGTCACCATATATACATTCCCCGCCAGTACATTCCTCTATACCTAAATCATCAACAATTGTATCAAAATGACCTTCACCGTTTTCATCAACACTTCCTAAAATCCAATATTTTAAACCAATAGGATATAAACCAGAGCCATTCATAAATTCTACAGACAATGTTCCATCTGGTAATTCTTGATAATTATTATATGTTTCTTTAAAACTTTTATATGAAACTTCTCTTACGCATGAACAAGAGCCATCGTCTCCTCTATCTCTTACTTCACCATCTTTGCATATACAAGCATTTATTTTTTCATTTAATCGATATAAATCAGAAGTTGATATATAGCTAACATAAACTGTATTCCATAGTTCTTTTGAAGAATAATCAAATGGAGGGCCAGCCTCTATAAATCCTGAACATCTACTAAAGCTATCTACATTCAACATTTTTACATTACCAAAAGCATAACGATTACCTAAATCAGCATTAGGATCAACTGGTTTTACTGCACCAGCTCCACAAACACCTTCGTAATCTTCTGTCGCACCAGGAACCCACGAAGCATCATTAATTAAACAGGTTATACCATCATCACGTTCAGACATAGTAAACACATGTTCTGTGTTACATTCATCATTATTGTCTACACATGCATAATTTACGCCAAACCCACCAGCACCATTAATCTTTTCAATATCAGTAGGAGTAGAATAAGTATGCACATCAAATAGTGTTTGATATTCTAATTCTATATTCATATCCAAAAGAATATTACCAGATTGATGGCATTCTAAAACATTATTAAATATTTCCGCTGTTTTTGGAGAAAAGCCTTCTACATTAGCCTTATAATTAGCTAAATGTTCTTCACAAACTTGAACTTGTGATTTAACAAAATGCTGACCAAGCGAACCACAAGAAGGACTATAAGCAGTACCTCCTATAAAAGCATACCAATGTTGAGCATCTTTACCAGTTAACTCCTTTGTGCACACATAGTTAGGTTTCCAACCACATATATATTGTTCTGAATGAGTATGACCATTTTGATCTGTGACTGACTTTGTACAGTATATAGGGCATTGACCAGCTTGACCAGCTTCTATACAAACACTAGTAGGAGCACAATGATCTTCATATTCGCTCGCATAAGCATTACAATTCGCAAAATCTCCATCTGTAACTGGTTGTACCCCCCATTTGTCATTACAAGTCAAATTTGCTAAATCAGCAGCAGCATCCCTAGCAGCCTTACTATATTCCTGATAATTATCAATAGCTTTATCCAAATCAATATCAACGGCACAAATTTTTGCCCCAGTAGCTTTAGCAATATCATTTTCTGAATCTTTAATTGTCCATTTGAAATATCTACCAGCTTCTACATAAGGATAATTATCTGGCAAATCAACTTCAAAAACTTCTTGGCAATGAATTTTACAATAGTCATTTATTTTAGTTGAATAACGAGCATCATTTGAATAAGCCACAGCTAAAAAAGTATTATCAGAAAAATCATTAGCGATGTTCATTACCCAATCTGCTGGTAGCTTTCCATCAACAATTGCTTTTTCAATTTTTTCTGTAGTATTATATTGTGCAAATTGTCCACCACTACTATTAAATACACCATCTCTAAAATAAGACGTATTATTTGTATTATCATCATCACAATAATTTACAATAATTTCTGGTTCTAGATTTGGCACACTACAATTAGTTTTATTTCCACAATACTCTTCAAACAAATCCTGTTTATCTGCCCAATAGTCACTGTACGATTTTCTTTCAGTTCCATCACAAATTGGAACTCCTGTATCCTCACAGCAAGAATCAATAGCTGATGGTATACAGCATGGTTTACAATATAGTTCAAAGAAATCTTGTTTATCTTCCCAATATTTCTCTGCAGGCTCACAAGCTTCTACTGTACCATCTTCACTTATATCACCAGTTTCATAACAGCAATAAGGATCATCTGGATGAAAATTATCACCAGCATTTGTTACACAAGCTTCATATTCTCTATAATCGGTGTAATCTTCTGGTTTGCCACATGGCACACAACATCCTTTTGGTTCATCACAATTTTTTGCAGCCTTTCCAAGCCATACTAATTGCATAGAAGATCCCCATGGATTTCCATTGCTGTCTTTAGCCTTACCAGCAAATATATCCATTCTGTTAGAAGGCTCATTCCCCGCATTATTGCTAGTAGGTTGTGAAGTAAAATATGCATATATTGAACCATTCGATTTAAGTTGATATTTCAACGAATCATTATCTTCTTGATTAGTAAGATACATATTTATCAAATTTCGATATACTGAACCACCAAAATTATTTTTATATGTATTTGTACTTATTTCACCAGCAGCATGAGATGCAGCGAAAAAGTTAGCAGCTTCTGTACCAGAAAAAACATAATATACATAATTATCATCATGCATTCTAACCAACGGTTCAATCAATACATACGTCTTTTTTAATTCTTCGCACTCATTATTTTCTACATATTTGCAAACATCAAATCCAACATCATTTAAAAAATCTGGGTTCTTACATGAATCTCCATTGACCTCCCTATCGATAATATTCTCTAAGGTAATATGTTTTGTACTCCAACTTCCTGTACCCGCACCACTGATATGATTTGCATCATATAGCAAATTTCCTACTGCATCAGTTCCATAAGTGTATGGGCCAAAATTCTGCAATGGTGTATAGCCAAGACCACCTTGATTTACAATGGCCGTCTTATATGTAGCACCAGGCATTTGTTTGATTGTAGATGAAGAAAATGAAGACTGCCAATAGTCAATTGTTCTTTCTGACTTTCTATTTCCATTTTCATCAACTACAGTAATACGAACACCATAATCACCATCGCCAGAAATACGAAGTCCTGTACTAACATTGGTAGTTGTTCCACCTGTTATAGCATTACCATTACTATCAACATCCACATCCGCCTTTACAGCAAATGGTATCACTAATAAAATTATTAATATTATGTTATAAAAAACTTTTTTCATTTTTTCACCCCCCTATGAGCAAGTCATTCCTTCTCCAATATAATAATCAACTGTATAATTGATATTAAAATTGTCATTACTATCGCAGAAATTCAAATAAAAAGGTTCAATTTCTAATAATTTTTCTTTATTGATTTTTGAGAAATCAATTGTTAATTCTATATTAAGTTCATTATTAGATATATTGTCACTATATTCAAATCCATCAATTTCTTTAAATTTTTCAAAGTAGCTTTGTTTATAAGTTTGCATATTTTCTAATGTTGTGACATTATCACTTGAATACTTTTCTGTTCTTGTATACTTAATTAACTTATCAGAACTTGATTCAAAATTATACTTAACATCATAAGTATAATCTTCATTAATAGCTTGATGTGAACATTGATGAGATTTAATTTCCTCTTTTTTACTACAACCACATCCACTAATAAATAATGCTAATACTAGGAAATTAAGAACAATTATTGCTTTTTTCATTTTTTCACCCTTTTCTAAAATCCAAATGTATCTTTCTTATAATGAACAATTTTAATAATTATTATTATAATTGCTATTCCAATTGCGATATATAATCCATACATACTTATAAAACTCATTGCCAAATCTATAACACTAATTTCTTTATTAATTTTAGAATCATCTATAATTCCATTTTTTTCTTTATAGTCATTAACTTTCTTTATGAATTCATTCCTTGATAATGAATGTGACACCCATTTTTGACACAATTCAAATTCTTTAGCATTATCACATACACTTAATTTATAAAAAGGATTGTATGTAGGTGTTGTTGCATATAAACTACCAACGTTTTGATTAATACAAGAATTAGTCCCATAAAAATTAAATGTATAGCTTTGCCCATCAGAATAATTATTTAAAACTATTTCATTATTAACTAAATCATAAGTTCGATAAATATTACCAAACGGATCTCTAAAATAAAGTTCTGGATTCAAATTGCTAAATTTAATTGAAAATACTGCATTATCTTGAACCATCTGATAATCATAACTAACATTAATATTAGATATAATTTTTTTTAATCTTGCTTTATCTGTAGAAGAACAAGATGCATAAACACTATTAGGAAATAAACATAATAATATTAAAATAAGTATATATTTAAATTGCTTCATTAAACATTTCCACCTCAATTATATTATATATTTTCTTCAAAATCAACAAAAATCAACATTATTTACATTTTAAATAACTTTATAGACATAAATATAATCACGAACTTTTAAAGTTAATGATAATTCTTGAGCATTTTCTACTTCTTTAATAAGTTCAAGATAATAAGTATTATCTTCATTAAGTCTTATTGATTTAACATTTTTTAATATAGAATTATCTTTCTTTTCTGTGCCATCAATAGTATAAGAAAATGAACCATATAAACTAATAAAATTATATAAATTTGTTGTTTTGCTTCTAGCAACATTTTCATCCCAAGAAATTGTACCATTAACTTTAAGAAGAGTTTTATCATAGTTATTAATAATAGATGGTTTTAAATATTCAATTGAAGGGTAACAATCGTTTTCACTAACACAGAAGTTATAATCCAGTTTAAACATTTCACTTATATTTTGTTCATTAATTGTAAATTGTGTTTTCTCTAAAATACTGCCACCAAAATCAATTGTTTCTCCTAATTTATATTCCTTTGTTGCTTTTACTTGATCTAAATTTCTTGTTACAATTCCAACATTTATAGTTTTTGCTTCTGTACTAGATACACTACCACTACTATCAACATATCTAAAAGTCATTTTTTTATCAACATCATTTTTATCAATAGGATAAATAAGCAAATATTTTATAAATTGATTATTTATATATTCATTATTATAACCGTTACCTATATCTACAAATTTATCTATATAAGTACTATCATGATAATATTTATTATATCCAACAATCAATTCTGGTCTAGCCAAATTAAGTTGTTTTGCTGTTTTACCATTAGTCTTTATAGTAACTTCTAAAATAACAAAAGACTTATTTTCAGAAATTTTGTTACCTTTGTAATCTAGATTAGTTATATAAGTGTTACTAATTGCCATCGTAAAATCACGAGTAGTAAAAAAATCAGTTTGCGTATATTTTTTACTATATACACCTAAACTTAAATAAACAATTAAACAAATAATACTAACTGATAAAGAACTAATAAAGAAAAACAAATAACGGTTTTCAACATAAAAATATTTTAAAAATCTTTTACTTTTATTAACACCTCTATGAACTCTATCAACATCAATTTCAACATTAAACTCAAATTCTTCATTATCTTCTTCTACTATTTCTAAATCTTTTAAATCTTCTTTAAAATTAAATTTTTTAATATCAAATCCTAACGCTCTTATGCCATATAGAATAATAGTAATAGCTTGAGCCATACTAATTACGACTAAAAAATCTCTAACATTTCTTAAAACCTTAGGATCAACGATTTTTATTTCCATATCACCTACTACACTATAAGAATAGGCAATTAAAATAAACGCAATTACATAAGCAATAATCGTCCAAATATATAATTTAATAGATTTTTGTTTCATTAACAATAGAAAAATTACTATTAAAGTAAAAATGATAACAGCAAAAATTGCCAAATATATATATATATCATATAAAAATTCGGTAGGGTTAGTAGATAAAACTCCCGTGTAACTAGATATAGCTATATCAAAAAAATTAATAATACGACTAAAACGATATATAATATATACCATTAATAAAGTTAAAATCAAATGAATTAGTTTAAAATGCTTAATCAAAATTTTATATGGTTTTCTTAATATCACACTATCACCCTATTTTTACCTATTATATTAGTATAACACAAAAATCTCAAAAAAAAAGAATTTATTAAAAACTTTTTCAAATAAATTATATTAATCAGTATAAAAAATATTTACATATTAATATTGAGCATATTACACTTTTAATTTTAAAGTCTTTTTTTTGTACCACTACTTAAATTAATAATTTCCTCAAAATCATCATCAACAGCCATAACATTTTTATGAATCATATTACATTGCTCACATTGATAAATAATCTTGTAAGTATCTTTAAACTTTTCAATTCCAATAGGTCTAAGTAATCCTTTACAAGAATTTAACCGATCACCTGGATTAATATCAACATGTTTAGAACATAAGCAATAAGGACAATGATCTCTAGCTGTATAGTTTAATTTCGAAACTTCTTGACCACAATTTTCACACTTAAAATTTTCATCACGCATTAAAAATCTTTTCATAAACACCTCTATTTATATAATTTACAATCAAAAATTAAAATGATATAATATTTTTACTTGGAGTGAGCGTATGGAATATAAATTTACAATAAATGATTTTGAAGGACCACTTGATTTATTACTACATTTAATTAAGCAATCTAACATTAATATCTATGATATAAATATAGAAGAAATCGCTGAACAATATTTAGATTTCATTAATTCTACTGAAAATCTTAATTTAAATATTGCTAGTGAATATTTAATTATGGCTGCTGAATTAATGGAAATAAAATCAAAAATGCTTCTTCCAAAACCAGAAAAAGAAAACGATGAAGAAGAAATTGACCCTAAAGAAAATCTTATTAATAAGTTATTAGAATATAACAAATACAAAAATATTATACCACAATTTCAAGAATTAAAAAGTGAAAGAGATAATATTTACACTAAAAACCCAGAAGACTTAAAAGATTTAGAAAAAGATGTAATAATTAATGAAAGCTCAGATTTAAAACTTTTAATTGATGCTTTAAATAATTTTTTAAGTTCCCAAAAATTAAATCAACCATTAAATACAACTATTACTAAAAAAGAATACTCCATTGCTCAAAGAAATTTAGAAATTAAAAACATTTTAAAAATCAAAAAAAATGTTAACTTTTTAGAATTATTTGATATAATTACAAAAGAATACATTGTAATTACATTTTTATCAATTCTAGATTTAGCTAAAAAAAATGAAATAATTATTGAACAAGATAAAAATTTTAATACAATTTTATTAAAAGATATCGAGGTGAAATCATGAATTTAAAAGCTGTCCTAGAAGGTTTATTATTTTTATCCGGTAGTGAAGGTTTAACTTTTGAACAAATTAAAGAAATTTTAGAAATAGATGACGCTAAAGGAAAACAACTTATTGCCGAATTAAACGCTGAATATAAATTAAGCACTCGTGGTATAAGACTAGAATTATTGGGTGGAGCATTTAAATTAACAACAAAAAAAGAACATAAGCCATATTTTGAAAAAATGTTGAAAAGTGAAGCTGAAGGTGAATTAAGTGAAGCTGCTTTAGAAACTTTAGCAATAATCGCTTATAATCAACCTATTACTAGAAATCAAATAGATGAAATAAGAGGTGTTAGTAGTTCACATATTATTAGAAAATTGTTGATTAAAGCCCTTATTCAAGATTGTGGACGTTCAGAATTGCCAGGAAGACCAATTTTATACTCAACTACACCTCACTTTTTAGATTATTTTGGGCTTTCAAGTATAAGTGAATTACCACCATTAGAAATTAAAAATAATATAGAAACTACAAAAGAAGAAAATTTATTTGAAACGAGATATACAGAAAATAATTAAAAATTATTGATTAGATAAAATAGATTATGATATAATCTATTTGTATTTGCCAACCTGGCGGAATGGTAGACGCAGTGGACTCAAAATCCACCGATAGCAATATCATGAGGGTTCAAGTCCCTTGGTTGGTACCATTTAAAAATCTGTTCGAACTTTTTCGAACTTTAAATAGGAGACTTGTCAAAAGTCTTTTTTTATGTTATTATGAATGCAGCAAGAAATCTTGCATAAAATAAAAAAGGGAACATTCAGTTTTGCAATGTTGAATGTCTACCCAATTAGAATTGATTAGACACTTATTCTAGCGAATGAGTGTCATTTTTTTATTGCTAACACCAAGAAGGTAGAGAGTAATAAAATGATAGCAATGAGCTTTAAAACCTTTACTATGAAAGTTTTAGTTTTCATCTTATCAAACCTCCTCTCTTTGAAAGATTAGAGGCAGACACTCAACAACTGATATTCCCTAAAATAATTATACTATAAGTTAACTATGTGTACAAGCGAACATAATAAATTCATGAAAATTTTTTTATGAATCTACTTATATTTTAATACTTGCGTCAAAATATATAGAGTTTAGAAATTTTGTCAAAACAAAATTGTATGTTATAATACAATATATTTAAGAATTAATGGAGGTTTTACATGAATACAATTATTTTAAGTGACACTGCTATTCTAGGTTTAGATTATAAAAGCACAAAAGAAGGTATTTGTTATTTAAAATTATTACAAAGTAAAGGATATAAACTTGTTGTTTTATCTAATAGACCAGAATTATGTATGAGAAAAATTGGTGCTTTTATATCAAATAATAATGAAGTATCATATCGATATTTAGGTTCATGTGATATTAAAGGAAATGGTATTGATATAATTTTTCATGATGATAAACAAATTATAGACGAAATTAATATAAAATATGACTACACTGTATTTGGAAATGGTATATGTATATTTAATAATCAAGATAAATTAATCTATCAAGGACAATTTGTAACTAGAGAAATATTAAATGAAATGGTTGAAACTTTTAGAAAAAATGGATATAGATCTTATGGTGAATTGCAAATACTTTCAAAAGATAATTATGGAGATAGATGCTTTTTAGGACGTGAAGATGTATATAAATTTTTTACACCAACAATAGGAACGACTGAAATAACAGATAATATTTATGGAATGCAATGTAGTGGTCGAAGTGAAACAGAAGACAACTATATTATAAAAGAAATAGAAAATGCAATTTCAAGTATAAAAGGATATATATTAAATGAGAAACCTTGTTTTTATCAAAAAGATATAAATAAATTAACAGCGCTTAATTATCTTGCAAATAGTTATGGCATAAATATTGATGAAGCCATTATTTTATTAAGTGAGATTACAGATGATGTTATAAATTCCAAATATAAAGCTACTAATTTAATTAATGAAAATAACAATACCTTTAAATATGGATCTATAAATCATGTCCTAAAAAAAGTGATATAGTTTTAAATAACTATACCAATAGTACCATTAAGAAATCTGCTCGAGCTATTCGAGCTCTAAATAGAGAACTTGCAAAAAGTTCTTTTTTATGTTAATATGTATATAGATGGAGGCAACTCCATATAATAAAAAAGGAACATTCAATATGCCGATGTTGAGTGTTGCCATTTAAATGGTTACCACCTAAATCATTGGATGAGTTAGGTGGATTTCTTTTATATTAGAGTTATAAATAACAATAATAGTAAAAGGAAGATAATAATTACTAGAGCAAAGATTAAAAAATCTTTCTTGTTCATATTATCGCCTCCCCTCAACACGAAGTTTGGCTCCACCCAACTTATTAAATGTTCCTAAAACAATTATAGCAAACATTTGTTCTTAATACAATAATTTTATTCTAAATTTATTACTATTTATAAACACAATTGTGCATTACCATAGTTAATGAAAGGAAAAAATATGAGGTTAGCAATAATAAGTGATATTCATTCTAATTTAATAGCTCTTAATCTAGCAATAAATGATTTAAAACATGAAAATATTGATAAAGTAATATTTTTGGGTGATTATATTACAGATGGAGAAAATGAAAATGAAATTTTAGATATTGTAAAAAAGAATGCTGATTATGCAATCTTAGGAAATAGAGAAAAATATATATTAAATTATTCTCCTTCAAAAAAAGATTATAACAATTACAAAACAATTGCTACTACATTTAATAATTTGAATGAAGAAAGTTTAAATTATATAAAATCATTAAAAAATCACTATACTATTACAATAAATAATCTCAAAATTTTAATGATTCATGGTAATAAGTATTATAGTGATATGGAAAACATTTATAATATGTTCGATCAAATAATTGATGATTTTGACTTTGATATTTGTTTTTTTGGTCATTCACACCAATATACATATAAAAAATATAAAAACAAAATATTCTTAAATCCAGGTTCACTTGGACAATCTGTTGATCGACCTACTTATAAATATTGTATAGTAGAAATATCAGATAAAATAAATGTCCTTCTAAAAGAATTTAAAACAAAAGATACACTTAATGAATTTGTTGATAAATATAAAAAGACAAAATATTATAGTAAAAATTACGTTTGAGCTAACTTAATTTTATATACAATAAAATATGGCAATGATTATTGTGGGATGTTTGTAAAATTATTTAATGATAAAATAGCAAGTATAAATGAAATTAGTGTTGATGAATTTAATAAAATGTGGAATGATACTTATGAAGAATTCTGTGATAAATTCAATTTAAATTAAGAAAAAACCAAACCTTTAAAAGTTTGGTTTTATTTATAAATATAGTAAAAAAAGATAATTAAATCACTTTTAAATTAATTAAATATATTCATAATACTTGGTAATAAGAAAATAGATGCAATAATAACTAATCCAATTATTATCAATATAACATCTTCTAAATTAAATTCTTTGTTTAATATTTTTATTTTTTTATTATTAGTATCGTCTTTTGTTTCTTCAGTATTAGTTGGTTGTTCAGTTTCTTCTAATACTTCTTCTAATTCATCAACTTTAGAAGTAACATTATCAGTTTCCTCAACCTCTTCTAATTCCTCTAATTCTTCAACATCATTTAAAACTTCAACATCATTATTTTGATTATCATTATCATTTTTAACCACTTGATTTTCAAAATTAAAATCATAAGTTAAATCTTGATTTTTATTTTCTTCATTATTCATACATATCCCTCGCTTATTATAATAAGTATAACAAAAAAATCAAAAAAATCAAACTATTTTATTAATTTTTTTATATTTAGCTAAATATAACATAATATTATTTTACATACTATATTTTTTTATAAAGCATAATCATATCTATCTATACTTAATTTTATTTTATTTCTACTTACTAATTGATATTAGATAATCTTCTAATTTGTTCAATAAATAATCTGATGCATCCTGCCCATCAGCCTTCATTCTCAGCATTGTAATTATATCATCATCGTTTAATTCTATAATTAATTTGCCACTCTCTGTTAATATCCCTGTTGAAGCTTTACGAGCATTATGCGAAAATCCTTTTCTTGATATAATAATAGCTACATTTCTTAAAACAGCATTATATAGATATTTTTCAGTTATATAAATAAGATTTTGATCTAGCTCATCTTCATAATTCTTGAATTCAAAAACTACAAACCTTGTATTATAATGATGAATAAGAATTTTCCAAAATTCTGAAGTTTCTTTTAACCCACATATTAAATCCATTCTAAACATTCTATCTTCTGTACTACTTTGTTCTAGCATTCTTGTAAATTCTGTTCCAAACAAAAACCTAACAATATCTACACATAATTTTTCATATATTTTATCACTTTCATTTTTATTACCATATTCCAAATCCCCTATTTTCTTTATGAAACTGGTTACATTGTCAATCTCCATGTCAATGCCTTCCCTTAATTCTTCTTTTGGTCGAATTTCAAAAGTTTCTAAATCTACTAATGGTTTTGGAATAATATCATAAATATTATACTGAACTACTTCTATCAACGCTTTCATTAAATCATCATTTTCTTGTGATAAATATAATAAATTAGAAATATCAATAATTATAACTTTTCTTTCTTTATAAGAAATTTCCTTTAATTCATCTGGAACTTGGCAAGACACAATTAGTATAGACACTACTTCTTCTTCATATTCTTCTTCCCATTTTCCCTTGTAATATTCTACTTGTTCTATTGCTCGTTTAATAATAGTGTTTTGTACAAACTCACTCCTATAGCTCTTAACTTCTATAATTATTTTTCTCCCATTATCGTCAACCACAAAATCTGTTCTCATAACTCTTTGGTTTGCTTTTAAAGCTACTTCTTTTTCAATTTTTGAAAATTTTAATTCTTTCAAAAGTTTTTCTACAAAACATTCAAATTTAAATTCTAAGTAATTTGGATTTATATACCCATTAGCAATTACCTGCTGTATTGTCAATGAATAATCAATTGTTTTTTTATCTAACCATTTTTCATCTTTTGTTGTCATTTGAACTCTATCACAAAAACATATCACTTTAGATTCTTTAAATCCATGATATATACTTTTATACTTTTCCTCGGATATCTTTTCTATATCATTCAATATAATATAATCAAAACTTACTATTGGAAATATATCATTATAATAATTACCTATTACTACATTTTCATGGTCTTTTAATAAATCTTTAAATTGTTGTTCTAAAAATTTTGTTTTATGAATTATTAGTATACGTTTTTTAGAATCTAGCAATTCAACCAAATACTTGATTACAGTACTTTTCCCCGTTCCAACTGGCATCTCAATAAAAATCTCTCTTTTATTTTGTTTCAAATTTTTAATGATGGTATCTATTATTTCTTTTTGGTATACTCGCATATCATTTTTTATCATAATAATTTCTCCTGATTTTTCATATTTCCACAACTGCAGATTTATTCATATTTTATCATACATAACCATTAATTTTCAATAAAGCAATCTATATTCGAAAATTATTTTAAAATTACTTTGGCTTTTAGTAAATAATCCGCCATAAACAATAAACATTAGTGAATATATATTTAACTCATTTATATAAAGGTTATCTATAACTCATTTTAATATTTTTTTCTAACACCTAAAATAATTAAACACTTTTTGCATTTACTGACAACGACAATTATTATCTGTTTTACTAATCATGGATATAATTCAAGCTTTGCAATAATTAAAAATTTCTATTTGATTTTCTAAATTTTAATATATAATATTTGCAATTAATATATTAGAATCAGATATTATTTATCTTATATTTAACACACATACACATTCAACATGTTTGGTATTAGGAAACATATCAACTGGTGTAATTTCGATAACATCATAACTTTCACTTAATAAATTTAAATCTCTAGCTAATGTTACAGGATCACAAGAAACGTAAATAACTTTACAAGGTTTTACACTTATAATTCCTTTTATAGTGTTTTCGTTAAGCCCGCTCCTAGGTGGGTCCACTATTATTACATCAACATTATTAGTAATATTTTCAAAAGATAGTTCACTAGAACCACATACAAACTCAATATTGTCAACTAAATTAGCCTTACTATTAATAATCGCATCTTTAACTGCGTATTCATTTATTTCATATCCAATAACTTTATGAACAAATTTGCTAATATAAATACCAATTGTTCCTGTTCCACAATATAAATCTAAAACAATTTCGTCTCCTTTAAAATTTCCATATTCAATAATTTTGTCATATAGTTTAACACACATTTTTGGATTAACTTGAAAAAAAGAATCAGGGGAAATTTTAAAAATATAATTTCCTAATTTTTCTTCTAAATAATTATCTCCATAAACTAAATTATAAATATTATCTTGTTTTACATAAATAGAATCAACGTTATTTTCAAGTTTTTTAATATTACTCAAATTAATATTTTTTCCTATAAATATTACCATTACTTTATTATTATAAAAACTACTTCTTATAATTATTTGTTCAATATTTTCTAAATTAATTTTATTTTTTATTTTTAACAAAACTTCATTAATTTTATTTGAAGCAATATAACATTTATCAACATTAACCAATTTATAACTATTTTTTGTAAACAAACCAATCTCTTTTTCAACTTGAAAAGTTACCTTATTTCGGTAATAAAAATTATTATCAGATATAAATAAAATTGGTTTTATTTTATTTATATCAATGCTAGCAAACTTAGTAATAATATCTTTAATTTTATTTTCCTTAAAAACTAATTGATGCTCATAATTTATATGGTGCAAATCACATCCACCACATCTATCAAAAAATGGACAAATACTATTTATTCGCTTATTACTATATTCTAAAAATTTAACTACTTTAGCTACATTATATTTTTTCTTTGATTTAGATATACTAACCATAACTTTATCGCCAGGAATAACACTATCTACAAAAGTAACTTTACCATCAATATAACCAATACCTCTAGCATCATGATCAAATCTTTCAATCATAACTTCATATAAATTTTCATCATTCATTTTAAACACCTAAAATTATTTTAACATTTTTATTAATATAACTCAAACATTGTTTTTTATCATAATATATGATAAAATTTATAACAAGGAAGTTGATAGTATGGCTAAGAAAAAAAATAAATCATTTGTTGAAATTAAAAAAAATAATGATGATTTTAATCAAAACATCATTGATCCTTTAAAACAATATGAATATGTTGAACCCAAAAAAAAGGTACCTATTAAACAAATATTATTAGTATTAGCCGTAATTGTAACAATTTGTTTGATACTAATATTTTTTAAAATTATTGACAACCATGATAACGAAATAAATAAATCAAATGACGCTAATAGCCAGCAAACTAATAAACCTAATACCAACTTAAATACATCAACAACAACCAAACCTAAACAAGATGATAATGACAAAATTACGGAAACACTTGTATGTTCATCGTCAAACATAGAAGATAATTTACAAATTGATGTGAAAGTAATTGCGAATTTTCATGATAAAAAATTACGTTCTGATGAAAATTTAATGACAATTAAGTTATTAGATCAAAACTCTAAAGATAAATTTGATAATTATGTTACTACCTTACAAATGTTTTCGTTGTATTTAATGGAAAATTCCAACTATGAAATAACTGATTATAATGATGATAATGCATTTAGTATTTCAATAAAAACAACTTATACAAAAGATACGAAAATTGAAAGTAATTTAAATTATGATGAAGACTATGAATCAGTAAAACAAAAGCTAATTGGACTTGGTCACAACTGTTAAAAAAAGAAAAATTAATAAAATTTTTCTTTTTTTATATTAAATTAACAACCACAACGACTACGACTAATATAACAATACATAAAATTATAATCATCGTTTTCATCCAAAAATTATTCTTTTTTAATTTATTTTTTATCTCTTTTATATCATCAAAATCTTCTTCCTTAAAACTCATACTTGATGTATAAAAAGAATGATCAATCTCATTTTTCTCTTCAATTATAGGCTTTACTTTAGGAACATCATTCATAACCCTATTAATTGAACTAATTCCACCAACAATAGTATTTTCATTATTAGATTTTAAATCACCTAATACATCCAATGACAAATCACGATCATTTAAATCTTTTAATAATTTAGTACTAGCTATTGTATTTAATAATTCGTTTAAATTTTCATCTTGCTCTTGTTTACTAGCTTTATAAGATTCAATTTTTTTTAATAAATTTATTTGTTCTTCTTTTAATTTATGATATTCATTTTTTTCAGTATTATCAGTTTTAGCTTTTTCTAAAATTTCTCTAATATCATAATTTCGATTATCGTCTTCATCAATAACATTTAAGTTTAATTCTTCATTTCTTGTTGTTCTACGTTCAGGCTTTTTATCACGATTTAAAATTTCATTCAATTTAGCTGGGCTTATTTCATTAGCGTTCGATATTTGTTCAACATCTGGTTGACTTAAACTGTTGTGTATATCATCATAAAGTCGCTGATTTTTACGGGTACGTCTGGCTACTTCAACATCTGTTTGATAATATCTTTCCATTCTACTTGGCATATATCCCACCTCATTATAATAATGATATCATATTTTTTTAAATTTTAAAATATTTACTTGCATTTTTAATACTATTTATCTATAATCTTTATTAGGAGGAAAAAAGATGAAAAAAGTTATTGTAAATAAAGACAAATGTATCGCTTGTGGTGCTTGTGTTGGGTTAGTTGATGAAGTGTTTGAATTTGGTGATGATGATTTAGCACAAGTAAAAAACGATATTAATTTTGAAAATATGGATAAAGATTTAGAAGACGCTGTTAAAGACGCTATTGAAGGTTGTCCAACAGAAGCAATTGAAGAAGAAAAATAATTAAAATTATCTAAAACCTAATTCACTATGTAGAATTAGGTTTTATTTGTTATAAAATTTAATTTTTTGTCTCGGCATATAATTTTTTTACTTCTTTTAAATTTAAATAACGATATTCACCTGATTTTAAATTTTGAACATCTAAAAAAGCAATTTTTTCGCGTTTTAATTTTAATACTTCATATCCTACTGCCTCAAACATTTTTTTAACTTGATGATTTTTACCTTCATGAATAATAATCTCAACTAAAGAAGTATTACTTTTTTTATCAAATTTTTTTAACCTTACCTTAGCTCTAGAAGTTTTAAAATTATCAATATATACACCATTAGCTAATTTATTTAAAATATCTTTAGGCACAAAACCAGCTACTTTAACTATATAAAGCTTTTCAATTTTATTTTTAGGATGCATTAATAAATTTGCTAACTCTCCATCATTTGTTAACAAAAGAGCACCTGTTGTATCATAATCAAGTCGACCAACTGGATATAAACGCTTATCTGTTTCAATCAAATCTAAAACAGTTTGCCTATCTTTATCATCACTTGTTGTCGTTACAACTCCACGTGGTTTATTAAGTAAAATATATTCTTTCTCTTCAAATTTTAAAGTCTTATCAAAAATTGTGATAGTATCATTTTTATCAACACAAGTTCCTAAACGATTAATAATCTCACCATTTACTTTTACCTTACCACTACTAATAAGTTCTTCTGCCTTACGTCTAGAACAATATCCGCTATTAGCAATAACTTTCTGTAATCTTTCCATCTTAGTCACCTAGACTGATTATACTGAAAAAACAAAAAAAAAGCAAATGCTTTTCTATTTACAAGTATAACCAACATTTTCTAACATTTTTTTTGCTTCTTTTAATTTATTTATTTCCTTTTTAGTAACATACATCATACTTTCAAATAATTCATCGCCTATCTTCTCAACTTTTATTTTTACATTAACAGTGATAGTTGACTTCTTTAACTTTGCCTTACATTCAACAAGCTTACTGCTAGCTGATTCATAAAAATCACAATACTCAGTAACATCTTCGTATTCTTTTTGAATTTCTTCTTCTGTATAATATTCATTATAGGTAGATTCCATCTTTATATTAATTTGTTTTAAATTTTCGCCATTTTCATCATAAACTAATTTATAGCTTTCATTATATGTATAACCAGGATTTTTAGCTTTCTTTTCGCATGTTAATTTACTTTTACTACAGCCTGTAAATACTATTAATATCATGAGTAATGCCAAAACTTTGTATTTCATTTTATCACCAAAATAATATTACACCCTTAATTATGATTAGTCAAATTTATAAAATTAGGTTAACAATAATTATACTAATTATTATACAAACAATATCAGCTAATATTCCCGCTTTTAAAGCATATTTTATTTTTTTTACACCAATTGTTCCAAAATAAATTGTTAAAATATAAAAAGTTGTATCTGTTGAACCTTGTAAAATTGAACCTAACACTCCTAAAAAAGAATCAGGGCCATCATTTTCAAAAATATTTGTTAAAATTGCTAAAGCCGAAGAACCAGAAATAGGTCGCATAATCATCATTGGTAAAATTTGATATGGAACTTTAAAAAAGGTAAAAAAGTTTGATAATTTATCAAAAAAAGCATCAATAAATCCACTTTTCAAAAAAATATTAACACCTAAAATCATCGCTAACATTGACGGAAATAAATTAAGGGCAAGTTCAATACTCTCTTTAGCGCCATCAACAAAAACATCATATATATTAACTTTCTTTTTAATACCATAAATAATAATTCCTAAAATAATAATAGGAATAATCGCATTTGAAATAAATTGAATCATTTTTTATCCCTAATAGCTAAAAAGCGATCAATAATAAGTCCTATAAATAAAGAAACAAAAGTTACGATTATACATGGCAACAAAATAAAAGTTGGGTTACTACTTCCATACATCATTCTTAAAGTTATAACAGTTGTTGGAATAATAGTTAAACCACAAGTATTAATAACTAAAAATGTAATCATACTTCTCGTTGCTTCATCTTTTTTAGGATTTAATTCTTGCAAAGATTTCATTGCTTTCAAACCAAATGGTGTAGCCGCATTTCCAAGGCCAAACATATTCGCAACAATATTAGATGAAATATAACTAATTGACTCATGATTTTTTGGAATATCTGGAAATATTTTTGTTAAAATAGGTGAAATTAATTTAGAAAATTTTTCTAGTAAACCAGATTTTGAAGCAATATTCATGATACCAAGCCATAGAGCCATCACTGGTAAGATTTTTAAAATCATATCTAATGATGTCTTAGTACTATTTAAAATTTCTTCATTTATGATATCAACTTTACCAGTTACAACTGAAAAACAAATCCCAATAATTATCAAAAAACCCCAAATTTTATTTACCATAAATTCTTCCACCACTTTGCTAATTTTTGATACCATTTAAGTTTTTCTTGCTTTTTTTCTTGAACATAAACTTGTGTTGTAAAAATTTGCTTTTCATTCTGCATGACAGAAACATTCCCAACTATATCTCCATCTTTAACATTTTCATTTCTATTTAGCTTAATTTTTAAATATAAATTACTTTTTTCTGATTTCATCAAAGGATAAGAAAAACCTTCTTTAATATAGAGCGTAGAATTTATATAATAATTTTCATCATAAATATTAATATCACCAGCCTCTAAAATTTTGTAAGAAAAATAATTATTAAAGGCTTCTTCATATAAATCTTTATGGTCTGCAAAGTCATTCCCATCATTTAATGTTACAACAACCAAATTTAAATTATCGCGGCTTGCTGTTGTAACCAAAGTTCTTCTTGCTTTATCAGTAAAGCCAGTTTTTCCACCTGTCGTATATTTATAACTATTTAGTAACCTATTTTTATTATACCAAGCATAAGAATTCATATTAGTAGTTAAAGTATATTTTTTAGTTCCTACAATCTTCCTATAAGTTTCGTTTTTCATCGCATAACTCGTTAAGATTGCCATATCATAAGCACTTGAATAATTTCCTTTATCTTGATCTAAACCACTTGGATTATTAAATGTTGATTCATTCATACCAATTTCTTTTGCTTTATCATTCATCATTTTAACAAAACTATCAACATCACCACCAACAAAATTAGCAATAGCTAAAGCAGCATCATTTCCACTTCTTAACATAAGACCATATAATAAATCCAAAAGTTTAAGTTGTTCTCCTTGTCTTATATAAATGCCTGAACCATAAGCTGGTAAGATCTCGTCACCAATTGTCACAACTTCATCCAATTTCCCACTCTCAATCGCAACAATACAAGTCATAATTTTAGAAATTGAAGCTACTGTTCGAACATTATGAATATCTTTACTATATAAAATTCTACCACTATCCATATCCATTAATATTGCCGATGTAGCACTAGTATCAAAAGCTTTAACACTATAAGGAATAATCGCCAAAAAGATTAAAACAAAACAACATAGCCTCTTCATATAACCACCTATAAAAAGATATGAAAAAAAGGACAAAATATGCACTATATTGATTATTGATGTCAAATCACGTAAAATTAAATACTTTAGGGAAAAAATTCAATAAAAAATGATACAATAATATAAGAAAAGGAAAATATTTATGAAAAAGAAAAAAATTATATCATCCATAATATTAGTAATTTTATTCTTAGGAATCATTTATAAACCTAGTATAATTAAGGCTGACTCTGGTTTTGACTCTAGTTGGGATAGTGGCTCATCAGGATGGAGTAGCTCATCAGATTGGGGGAGTTCTTCAGATTGGGGCAGCTCATCAAGTTGGAGTAGCAGTTCGCATAGTAGCAGTGGTAGCTATATCTACGGTGGATTTTATTTTGATGTCATCTCTATTACTACTGTTGTTATGTTAACATTTGTTGTATTTACTTTCTATCTAACTTTAGCAAAAATAGTAAGAAACGATATTATACCAAAAATAATTATTTTTACACCATATTTTACATTTGTTACTTACATATTTGGTTTTATTAATCTTATTGCAGCAATAATTACATTAAAGATACTTCTAAATAAAAATAAACAAAATAATAATTCCAACCAATCATCTAATTTACCAAACAAGTTATCTATAGAAGAAATTAACAAATATCTACCAAATTTCAATGTTGAAGAATTTAATACTACTGTCTTTAAAATATATAAAGATATTCAAGAAGCTTGGATGAATTTTGATTTAGAGACAATCAGAAATTTAGTTAGTGATGAAATTTATAATATGTATTCAATGCAACTTAGTACTTTACAAGTTAAAGGTCAAAAAAATATGATGGAAAATATTAAATATATTGATAATTATATCTCTAATATTTCAATAGATAACAATATTACGACGATTCAAACTGTTTTAAAAGTAACTTGTAATGATTACGTTATTGATAATGATAATAAAGTAGTAAGAGGTAATAAATATCGAACACTAACCTATACATATGTATTAACATTTACAAAATATACAGAGCCTAAAAATATTACTAATTGTCCAAACTGTGGAGCAGAAATTAGTATTAATTCTAATGGTAAATGTAAATACTGTAATGCTACTATCATAAACGAAGAAGAAAAATGGATTATGACTAAAAAACAGATGTTAGTTCAAAAATAAAAAATGAGGTGTATTAATGAAATTAAGTATTAACGATATTCTAAACATTGTTCAAAATTTTATAAGTGATAACAAAATAATAATCATTGTTATGTTTGCCATAATAATTTTGTCTACTTTACTTGTAAATATTAAAGGTAAGAAAAAAGAAACAAAAAAGAAATTAGATATTAATCATAACGACCCAGCACTAACAAATAAAGATATTCCTAATAAGGAAGAAATTCAATTACAAGCCTTTAATCTACTTAAAGACTTAAAAACTGCTAAAATGAATCTTGATGTAGATAAAATTAGGGCAATTACAACTGATAATATATTTGAGCTATATAACACTCAAATTGAAACTTTAAAAACAAAACAACAAAAAAATATAAGTGAACAAATTGAATATATTAAATCATATATTACCAATACTACTAACAATAATGAAGTTATAAACTTAAGAGTTGTAATAAAATGTTTTGACTATATTGTCGATAAAAAAAATATTGTTATTAAAGGTAAATATAATAGAAAAACCTTGCAAACTTATGAAATTGAAATTATAAATAATAATTCTAATTACATTATTCAAAAACTAGAATTATTATATGAAAGAGAGATATAATATGTTAAATGAATTAATTAAATTAGATAATACTTTTTCAGAAAGCAAATTTAAAACTAAAGTTGATAATATATTTGTTATGCTACATATATCACTTATGACAAATAATTTAGATAGAGTTAGACATTTTATAAATGATAAAGTTTATGATGACTTTAATGAAAGGTTAAATAAACTAAATATAAATAATCAAACACAAATGTTTGATGAATTAAATGTTAAATCAACAGAAATTCAAAATGTTGAAATAACAAATGATAACTTTATCATAACAGTAAAATTAATATCAAGATATATGGATTATATTATTGATACTAATTCAAAAAAATTAATAAGTGGAAATAATAGTCATCGTATAGAAAAAGCTAATATCCTAACATTCACAAAAATTAGAGATTTTAAAATTCAAGGTAGTGTTAGAAAATGTCCATCTTGTGGCGCTAATATGAATGTAAATAGTACTGGTAAATGTGAATACTGTGGAACTATTTATAACAATAAAGATTACGATTGGATTTTAACAAATATTGAAACAAATTAAAAAATCACTTACGTGATTTTTTTACTTAAGATTAAAATGCTTACTTTTTAGTATAAACTTTTATCTCTTGACGTGTTTTTTCCACTAATCCATCTCTAACATCATAATCAAATTTATACGATTTAGCATCTAAAGTTCGATAAACGATTTCATTTTTAATATCAGATAATGAATCATCCCAATAATAATTTAATAAAATAGAACCATTTTCTGTTAAATTTTTATTAGATAACTGCTTAACAAAAGAAATATAAGCTTGTTTATCAAGAATATAGTACAATATATTAGATAAATTAACAAAACTATATTTTTTATCAAAAACATCTACTGTTTTGAAAATACCCACATTTTTAAAATTAATTTGGGCAGTAGCTAATTTAGATTTTAAAATATAATAATTCTTTTCATTAAGATATGGTATTTTACCCATAAGTAATTCAGGATAACTATAATTTGAAATAAAAATGTGCATTAAATTTTCTTTATCTAAAAATATCTGATTCCAAAATGATCTAACACTATCATCTGATATATTCTTTTCAATAACATTACAATAATCAATTCTTTCTTCCTTAAAATTTGCTAATGTATAAAATTTAATAAAATCTTTAAAATCCAAACTTTTAATTGCGCTTATTTTTAATAATAAATGATAATAGCATAACTTATTAGAATCAAATATATCGACACTTTTGGCTCCATATAAAATTGCGCTTAACACCTGATCACCAGAGCCACAAACTGTTAGGATATCATTATCCCTAATATTAAAAAGTGGATAATACCAATTAAGATCTTCATTACTGAAGGCATAACATTGTGAAATACGACCATACGCATCAGATTTTTTTAGCCATGCATATCGATCGTTACAATTATCCATTTTTATCATTTTTAAAGTATCTTCTAAATCAACCAATATCTCACTAGTCATAATTTTCCCTCTTTTTTCAAAATATTATAACATTATTTTTTTAAATTGCAACAAAAAAAATAGAATATTAAATTCTATTTCTAATTGTTATTTTAATTAATTTAATCAATATTATTTTTCTTTAACCATTACAATCTGAGCATTACCATATGTATCTTCAATTGTTTCTTCTGTTTTGTCATTATATTCAAATGTTATACTTCTTATATAAGCATAGCCTTCTTCATAACTATAGCTTTCTACTTTTTTAGAACTATATAACTCTGCAACATAGTTATCTCCATTTTTAGTTGCTGTTAATTTATACAAATAACCATCTGTACCTAAAATATAAAAACCATTACTATACAAAACAACTTGAGCTTGAATTCTCTCATTATTAGAATTAACAATATATTGATTATAGTTGTAATTATCACAAAGCTGAGCATCTAAAGAAGAAGATATTGATAAATAACTTAAAAAACCATCTTTATAAATTAAAACATATTCTTTTTTTGTATTATTTGGATCTGAAATATCTGAATAATAACTATAAGTCAAATAATCACCACTTTTAGTATTTGAACAATATACAATATTATAATAATCATTATTATTAGTTACACCTAAAACTGAACGTGCCTTATCGCTCTGTTCTACTCTATTACCACCATAAGTAATATTAACAAATTTATTATCAGTTTCAAATTTTTCAGCTTCTCCTACTATAGTATCATTAATATCCCCTTTATAAATATTTCCTTCTTCTGTTAAAATAATATAATAATACATAGATGCAACACCATAACTTACAGATGTAATATATTTTGCTTGTTCACCATTTATATTTATCATAGTTGGTTCACAATTTTGTCCACACTCTTCCAAATAATAACCAACATTTTTATTTTCGTCTATTTCAACTATAATTCCAGTATCCTCAGTTTTAATTTTAGTATCAGTAATTGGTTTATAAACATCAACTAATTTATCATTTAAAACATAATTAACATTCTCACTATCATAATTATTATTTTGATTGTTATTATCATCAATATTATTGTCTATAGAAGTATTTGGAGTATCAGGAGTAGTAGGTTCATTATTACTATTATTGTATTTTATAATAATAGCATAAACTAAAAAGCCGCAAATAATTAAAAGTAAAAAAACTAAAATAGCAATTAAAGCTTTATTACTTTTTTTATTATTAACATTTTTTGCTTCGCCTAAATTTTCCTGTTTTATAGTTGATGAATCCACATTATTAACTGGTTCACCACAATTACTACAAACCTTATCTTCAGGTTTTAACACATTACCACATTTTTTACAATTCATATAATTCTCCCCTTTTTACTTTATAATCATTATAGCATAATTATTTTTTTATATAATATTATAATTCACAAATATATTAAAATTATACAATTGTTTGTCACCTACTAGAAAAAGCACTTCAATATATAAACTTTGCATAAAAAATCATATATATTCTTTTATAAATATGATAACGCCATTCTTATAATTAATACAAAAAATAGAATTAAATGATTTAATTCTATTAGTATTCATAAATACCCAAAATTTTATCTTCATCTAGACTAGAAATCTTATCTAATTGCCATTTATCATCAATCTTCGTTAGCGTCAAATCTAAAGTATACTTAACTTTATCTTTAACACCTTCTAAAAGAGAAAGACGATAATCAATAAATTTTTCTTGACTATATTTATTATCTTCATCTAAAAATTCTTCCATATGTTCTTCTAAATAAGAATTAGCATTAGCAATCGTCTTTGAATAATCATAGACTTCAATTTCAACTGTTACTGTTGCTGTATCACCATCTATTCTTTCGTCTTTTATATCATAAACTAGATTTTTATAGTGATTTTTCATAATGTCTTTATATTTTTCTTTTTGCGTTTCATTCATTGAATTATCAGTTGCTAAAACATTATTTAAATCTTCAATTACATCTTTATTTAATGTTTGATAATTCATAAAAAACATTTCAGCCTGTTTAGTTGGTGTATTATTTAATGTTTCACCACATCCACTTAATAATATTGTTAGCGACATCAAAAATGGTATTATTATTTTTTTCATATTTTCCCTCCATTTTTATAATGAATCAAATAAAGAAAAAATATGCTTAATACTTTACAAAATTTATATTTTTACTGTAAACAATTATTAATAAGTAATTTTCATAAATAAGAAGTATGCTAAAATAAAAATAGGTGAAAACTTATGAAGAAAAAAGTGTTAACAATTTTAATGCTAGTTATTTTATTTTTGGGAATCATTTATAAACCAATTATTATTAAGGCTGATTCAGGATTTGATTCTAGTTATGATAGTGGTAGTTCATCAAGTAGTTCATCAGACTGGAGTTCATCAGATTGGAATTCATATGGTGTTTCTCATCAAAATTCCCCGTATAATACTATATCTGTGATTATAATTGCCTCTTTAATTGCAATAGTATATATAATAGCATTTAGAAGAGTAATAAAAACAATTAAAGAAACAATTAATGAACAGATAGAGGCAAGTTATCTACTAAAATTAACTACTGAAGAGATTCAAACTAAACTACCTAATTTAAATATAGAAGAATTTAATAAAATTGTATTTAATAATTACAAAGAGATTCAAATAGCTTGGATGAATTTTGATTTAGATACAATTAAAAATCTAGTAAGTGACGAAATATACAATATGTATTCAATGCAGTTAGACACATTAAAAGTTAAAGGTCAAAAAAATATGATGGAAAATATTAATTATGTAGATAACTATATATGTAATATAACAATAGAAAATGATATAACAACTATTAGTACAATTCTATCTGTCACTTGTTATGATTATATTGTTGATAATAATAACAAAGTTATTAGAGGAAGCAAAAATAAAGAATTATATTATACATATAGATTAACATTCACTAAAAATAGTATTGATAAAAATATAGATAATTGTCCTAATTGTGGCGCCAAAATTAATTCTAAGAAAGATACAAAATGTCATTATTGTGGTGCAACTATAGTTAATAACAATTCAGAATGGATTATGACGAAGAAAGAAATGTTAGGACAACAAACAAAATAAGTATAGACTAAAAATCTATACTTATTTTTTCTATCTAACTTTTATATGAACTTCTCTTAATTGTTGTTCTGTTACCTCAGTTGGTGAACCCATTAACATATCAGCTCCACTTGCTGTCATTGGGAACGCTATTGTTTCACGAATACTTGTTTCATCTTTAAGTAACATTAACATTCTATCAATTCCAATTGCCATACCTGCATGTGGTGGTGCGCCATATTGGAAAGCTGTATATAACGACTTAAATTTATCTTTAAGTGTTTCTTCATCATAACCAGCAATTTCAAAAGCTTTCTTCATAATTTCGATATCATGATTTCTGACAGCTCCACTAACTAATTCAATACCATTACAAACAAAATCATATTGATATGCTAAAACATCTTCTGGATTTTTGGTATTTAAACTTTCCATACCACCTTGTGGCATACTGAATGGATTATGTGTAAATATATAATGATTAACATCACTATCATACTCAAACATTGGGAAATCATTGATAATACAAAATTCAAAGCGATTAGAATCTAATAAATCTAATTTACGACCTAACTCTAGTCTTATTTGACCAGCTTGTTTACTAGCTTGTAATTCATTTTTATCAGCGATAAAAAATAATACGCTACCAATATTTAAATTAGCTCTTTCAATTAAATCACTTTTATCTTTTTCTGTTAAAAATTTATCAATAGGTCCTTTAAAACTCATATCATCTTGAACAGTAATATAACCAATTCCTGGCATACCAATACTTTTAGCGTAATCAACAACCTCATTAAACCAACTATTTGATTTACTAGCTAAATCATCGACTTTAATTCCACGAACAGTTACACCTTTAAATGGTTTAAATTCTGAATTTTCAAAAATATCACTTAAATCAATTATTTCAAAAGGAATTCTTAAATCTGGTTTATCAGAACCATATTTTAACATAGCTTCACGATAAGGAATACGTCTAAATGGTGTTTCAGACATTTTTTTATCACTGAACTTAGCAAATACATCTTTAAATATTTGCTCACCTACCCCATAAACATCCTCTTCTTCAGCAAAAGCCATTTCAAAATCCAATTGATAAAACTCCCCATAAACACGATCTGATCTAGCATCCTCATCTCTAAAACAAGGGGCAACTTGAAAATATTTATCAAATCCACTGACCATTAAAAGTTGTTTAAAAATTTGTGGTGCTTGTGGTAAAGCATAGAATTTTCCATGGAAAAGTCGTGATGGAACGATAAAATCTCTTGCCCCCTCTGGTGATGACGCAGTTAAGATTGGTGTTTGAATTTCTGTAAACCCTAAATCTTCCATTTCATGTCTTAAAAATTTAATAACATCTGATCTAAAAATAATATTATCATGAACTTTCTTATTTCTTAAATCTAAATAACGATACTTAAGTCTAACTTCTTCGCTACTTTCTTTTGATGTCATAACTTCAAATGGTAAAACATTTTTAGCTTTACCTAAAACATCAATACTTTCTACGACTACTTCAACTTCTCCAGATTTTAAACGAGGGTTATAATCTTCTTCATTTCTTTTTCTAACCACACCATTTAAACAAACAGTTGATTCACGAGTTAATCCATCAAAAATAGAATCATCATTACTTACAACTTGAACAGTTCCTTTTTCATCACGAATATCAAGAAATATTACGCCACCATGGTCACGAATATTTTCAATCCATCCAGAAAATTTAACTTGCTTCCCAACATAATCATTATTTATATCACCACAGTAACAATTACGATATTTATTTTCTCTCATAATTACCTCTTTTCAATTTCACTAATCATCATGTTTCTTGTCATTGCTGGATTAGCTTGACCTTTTGTCTTTTTCATAACTTGACCTACTAAAAAGTCCACAATATTAGTTCTTCCTTGTTTATAAGTAACAATAGCGTCTGGTTGTTCATCAAGTACTTCAGTAACAATTTTTAAAATTTCATCTTCGCCACCAATTTGTTTAATACCTAAATCTTCTACAATAGCGCTAGGATCTTTTTTGTCTTCTAAAGATTTATAAAAAACTTCTTTACTTTGTTTTGAAGAAATCTTACCATCTTCTATCATTTTAATTAAATCTACTAACATTTGAGGAGTAAAGAATAAATCCTTTATTTCCATTTCATTTTTATTTAAGTAACCCAAAATAATACTAGTAACCCAGTTAGAAGCTGACTTAGGATTAGCTCCTAATTTAATGGCTTCTTCATAATAATCAGCGACATCTTTTTCTTTAACAATTATTGTGGCGTCATAATTAGAAATACCATATTCATTAATATATTTTTCTTTTCTCTCTGGTGCAAGTTCTGGTATAGATGCTTTTATACTTTCTAACCATTCTTGCGACAACTTAAATTTTGGTAAATTTGGTTCAATAAAATATTTATAGTCAATGGCATCTACTTTACTTCGCATATAAATAGTTGTACCTGACTCTTCATCCCAACGTCTTGTTTGTTGTTCCATTTTATCATATTCGCCAGATTCTTTAAGTTCAATTTGTCTTTCAATTTCATAATTAATCGCATCTCTAACGCCACCAAAAGAATTGACATTTTTGATTTCAACTTTAGTTCCCCAATTTTCTTCTTTGGTTTCATCTAAGTTTTCATCCATAATAGATACATTGACGTCACATCTAATTTGTCCTTTTTTACTATCTGCTTCACTAATACCTGCATATTGATAAATAGACCTCATTGTCTCTAAAAAAGAAACTGCTTCTTTAGCTGAATGAAAATCTGGATAAGTAACTAACTCTAAAAGTGGTACACCTGCTCTATTATAGTCAATAGTTGAAACAGTTGCATAATGGTCAGTACTTGCAGCATCTTCCTCTAAGTGAATATTATTAATACGAACTGTTTTTAATTCATCATCACATTCATAAGTTAAACTACCATATATACCAACTGGAGCTGGTTTTGTTTCTTGTGTAATTTGAAAGCCCTTTGGTAAGTCAGGATAATAATAATTTTTTCTTTCAAAATAAATATATTCAGGTTGCTTACAATTTAAAATAATACTAGCCATTAAAGCTTTTTTTATTGCTTCTTTATTTACAACTGGTAAAGTACCTGGGAAGGCCATATCAACAGGACGAATATTGCTATTAGGTATATCACTATAAGAGTTGGCAGCACCAGAGAAAACTTTTGTCTTAGTTTCACTAATTTCACAGTGCATTTCTAAACCAATTAGAACTTTATAACCATTCATTATTCTACCTCCTTAGCAATTTGATTTTTGTAATCCATTGAACTTTCTAAAGCATACGCAATATTTAATACATTAGCATCATCATAACAGTTTCCAGTTATATTAACACCAACTGGCAAATTATTAACAAAACCATTTGGAATTGTAATAGATGGAAAACCACCAAAATTTCCAATTTGTAAATGTTCTTCTAAAATTTGAGTACTTGCATCTAAAATATCTAAAGAACCATCTAAGTGTTTAGCAGGACCACTTCCAACTGGTAAAATAACAGCGTCATATTTTTCATAAAGTTTTTTCCACTCATCAACCAATAATCTTCTAACTCTTTGAGCATTAAAGAAATAACGATTTTTATTTTGTGCTTGTAATACATAAGAGCCAATTACAAATCTTCTTTTAATAAGTGGTGAGAAACCTTCAGTACGATAATTTTTCATCATCTCAATATAATTTTTACCTTCACCACGTGGACCAAAAATAATACCTGTTAAATTTGACATATTACTTGTTGCCTCAGCACATGATATAACAACATAAACACTTGCTACAGCATTAAGCAATTTTTTATCAATAGAAACTTCTTCAATTTCCATACCTAATTCACGACATTTATCAAGTGTTTTCTTAAAATTTTCTAAATGACTTTTCAATTCATCACTAGCATTAGGATAATTTTCGATATCACAAATTTCTTTAACATAACATAATTTTTTACCTTTAACATCACCATTTAAAGAATCAGCCAAATGAATATCACTAGAGTCCCAACTAGTCATATCATTTTTGTCAATTCCTTTCATATTGTCAGCAACAATAGCGGCATCTAAAACACATCTAGATAAAACACCACAGTGATCTAAACTACTAGCAAAAGGAAACAAACCATATCGTGAAATCATTCCATAAGTAGGTTTATAACCAACAATTCCACAATATGCTGCTGGCTTTCTTATCGAGTCTCCTGTATCACTACCAGTAGCATATGGGTACACCCCAGCTGCTACTGCACAAGCACTACCTGCAGAAGAACCAGCACACATTCTTGTTTTATCCCATGGATTTCTAACCATTCCTGTATGACCAGTTGTACCTGTTCCACCCATACCAAATTCATCTAAAACTGTTTTATTAACAGCTACTGCTCCAGAATGCTCCAAATTTTTAATAGCGGTTGCTGTAAAAAAAGGAACATAATCTTTTAAAGTATTTGATGAACCAGTACTTAAAATACCTTTAGTACTATAATTATCTTTAATACCATAAGGAATACCTGATAATAAATTATCTGTAACATTACTACCCTTAGCGTCATCTAAAATTGTAACAAACGCATTATACTTATCCTGAATTTCATGAGATTTTTTTAAAGATTCCCTAACTAATTCATCACTAGTAACAACACCATTTTTTAAATCCTCATGTAGTTCTTTAATTGTTTTTTCCATATAACTCATACTATTCCACCACCTTTGGCACTTCTACTTCACGGTCATTATAGACATCACAGTTTTGAAGTAATTCATCAATTGGTGTTGATTCCTCAACTTCATCTTCTCTTAACTCAAATGAAAAATTATCTAAACACCAAGACATTGGCTCAACATCTTCAATATTTGGTACTTTAGTAATAATATCAATATCAATATCGATTACTCCAAATTCATCTAATATCATCTTATTTTCTTCTTTTGTTAGATCGATTAATAACTTATCAGCTAAATCATCAACAATCTCACTCGTAAATTTATTCTCCATGATAATCCTCCTTTTATATAAAAAATTCCTGAACGACAAAATTCAGAAATTTTATTAACAAATATGGCGCCTGATGTAGGACTCGGACCTACGACCTACCGGTTAACAGCCGGGTGCTCTACCAACTGAGCTAATCAGGCAATAAGTGGCGCTCAATGTAGGACTCGGACCTACGACCTGCCGGTTAACAGCCGGATGCTCTACCAACTGAGCTAATTGAGCAGATATGGCGCCTGATGTAGGACTCGGACCTACGACCTACCGGTTAACAGCCGGGTGCTCTACCAACTGAGCTAATCAGGCAAATAACTAAAAAAACAGCTATTTCATCCACTTAAGGACGAATAACTGTGTATCCGCGGTACCACCCTTATTATTATATATCACTATATAATCACTCATTGTTCTTCTGAACTTGCAATGGTAACGGATCACAGTCCGACTTATTCTACTTTCAAGAGATTTCGATAAGTAACTCCGTGGTGTTATTCATATTAGCCACAATGTTAGTTCTCACCATTCTAACTCTCTTTAAATAGAAACTAATATTACTTCTCCACTTCACAGTTTTAAAATAACTAGATATAGTATATAATAATTGGCTAATGTTGTCAACAGATTTATATTAAAAATTTTGTATTACTTATAATATATATTTGAATAAAATAATCTTACCTAATATTATCATTCTTTTCATAAACTTCAAAATATCCAGTTTCTGATGAATATCTATATATAATTTTTGAATTAGTCGAATAATTATTAAACATATCTATATCAAATCCAGAATAGCTTTCATTTAATAGGTAAAACTCTTCTTCTTTAAAAAAATCTAATATAGGAGATAATTTATTTTTATCATCATAGTCTTTCATCATATTAAAATAATCAAAGTTAGATGTCATATAAATTTCAACATCTGTATTAAACTTATTAATTAGTTTATTTATTGACTCTGCATCTAAATTTCTAATATCTAAAATAATCGAAAATATACTGTAACTCTTATATCGTCGCAATATAATCTTATAATTTTCAACATATGAATTTAAATATTGTTCAAAAATAGTAAGCCTTGATTTATTTTTTTCAGAAAACGCCAATTCTTCCTTATAATTATCATTCCATCCTTCAAATTTAGAATAAGAAACAGAAATTAATCCATCACCATTGAAAAGACTATTAATTTTAATTTCAGCTCTTTTGGTATTATAATCTGTTGAAGGATAAATCAAACCTACATCTCTATAACCTTCTTTAAATAATTCCATATCACTATAATCGATATTATACTTTTCATGCAAATATTTTAAAGGATCAAAATTATGATGAAAACTATCATTAGAATTTATAATAAAAAATATGCTAATAACACAAATTATTAATAAGCCAATTATAAATATAATTTTAAAGCCTCGTTTTAGTGGTTTCATAATTATCACCTATATAAAGGTTACCACATAATAGATATTTTAGCAATAATACATTAAATTGCTTTTATATATTTTAAAACGATTTTTTATTTTGAATAATACTCATCAATATAATATATACTAATATAACGATATTGTGAATAATTATAATTTTATTTTTGAAAGTATCATTATAAATATATAAATTACTATATAATAATAGTGTACTTGCCAAAAATCTCCTTTTATGCTATTATGTATATAGATGAAGGTTTCTTCATATAATAAAAATGGAACATTCAGTTTTGCAGAGTTGAATGACTACCATTTAAATGACCAAATAACACTTATTAATAACACTGATTCAAATGCGAATGAGTGTCATTTTTTTATTACAATAATCATTACAATTAAAAGTAATAGAATGATAGAAAGATATCTAAGAACTTTAATCAAAAAAATTCTCTTCTTCATTTTTATCAAACCTCCTCTCAAACGAGATTTGGTAGACACTCAACAACTGAAGTTCCTAATGTAATTATACAACAAGTTAACTTTCAAAACAAGTAAACTAAAATGTTTTTTCATTTTATTTTTTTTATTTTCTTTATCAAATATTTTATTACTTTTGAAAATATCTTTGTAATCATAAACATTATTAGAAAAAATATTATCAAAACAACAAGAAGAGGAGGTAACCAAATCCACCAAGACTCCATAAGAAAACCACTGATATCAAAATTCCAAACTCCTAAAGCAAACATATCATACACCTCAATACATCAATTATAACAAAAAAACATTAATAAATTAAACCATATTAACATTAATCAAAATCAATTATATATTTTTTGCATTCATATTATTACTCACTTTATCATCTTGATAGAATTAGTCACATGATATATATAATCATCTACACCTAGATTAGGCTCTGGTTTTGAATATTCATAACATTTTATTAAATCTCTATCTTTTTTCATTGCCTCTCCTATTTCTATTGCATAGTCTAACTGTTTATCTTTTACATATTCAATTAAAGCTTCTTCGCTAGCAAATTCATGAATCCCTTTATTTATATCAAAAGAATGTTCAAACCAATAATATTTATTATTTTCATTATAAATTAAAAATGTATGGGTTGGCATATTATTAGGTTCATTAACTTCAAACCACATAAAAATTGTCTTATATTGATAATTATGTTCAGAAAACCATTTTCTTTCTAATTCAACTTGATCCCAACAAGTTCCATAATGACTTTTCATAAGACTTTCACCATCCTGTACAATACATTCTGAATACCACTCGTTTTGCCATTCTTCACTATTTTGATCTTTATATACTTTTCCATTTTTACCAACAAATCCATATTTTATATTTTGAGTCATGTATTGCAATAATTCTTTTGGATTAGTAATATCTTCATAATTCATAATTATCACCTATATATAGGTTAACATATAAAGGATTTAAAAGCAATATGAATATTACCCTTAAGTTAAATTATGATATTAAATAATTATACAAACATTTAATCACTTATTTTTCTTTTGCGCTTATTAATTTAAAGAAATTATAAACTTTATCATAAAAACTATCCCAATTGTTTTTTAATTCTTTATTAATTTTAAGAATAATTTTATCGACATTATCTTCTCTTTTATTAAAACATTCATAATATAAATATCTTAATTTTTCAGTATCATCATTTGTAATCTCTTTTAATTTTTTATCAATAAATCTCTCAATTTCTCTTTCTTTTCTGGTTTTAAAATAATTAATGGGTATACTATTTAATACCTTATATTCTAAATCATATTCTTCAAAATCATTTATCGAATCTAAAATTTCTGCTTCCTCATCTACTAATAAGCGACTTTTGTAAGTAGCAGAACCACTCTTATCAAATTTTAGCGCTATAGTTTCTAAACCATTAGTAAAAATGCAAGCATAATTAATTATTTTGACGTTTTGACTAGTAAACATTTCTGTTCGATTACTTATTTTATTTAAAAAATCTTGATTAACAATGATATGTTTATTTTTTAAATCTTGCATTACTTTATTATTTACTCTAAATAATAAAATTTTACGAATATGCGAAATAATATCATTAGTATTCCAATCAAAAAAATCATACAATTCTTTATTAAAATTTAGTAATACATCATATACATAATTCATCTTTTTTCCCTCCAGACATAATTACAACTAATATCATTATAATAATTCCGAATACAGCATTTAAACATTCTATCCTACTACATATAAACTTTACATATTGAAAAAAATTATACCCAATACTAAGTAAATTCAAATAAATTATTATATACATAAATCCAACTACTGTAAGACCAAATCCTAATAAAAAAAAGAAATATCTAACGAGCATTTTTACCACCTAATAAATTTTATTAAATTTTAACTCTTTTATTTATTATTTTTTCAAATTAGTATATAATTTAAGTAGGTGGTAATATGTTAATAGATTTTTTAAGATTTGTTATTTTAGGTTTTATCCAAGGAATTACAGAACCAATTCCTGTTTCATCAAGTGGGCATTTACTTATTTTTCAAAAATTGATTAGTGGAAAAGGCTTAAATGTTGATTTCTCTCTTTTAGCAACTTTAACTAATTTAGGTAGTTTAGTTGCGATTGTGATTCTATTTAGGAAAGATATCGCTAATTTATTTAAAGGTTTCTTTGGTTATTTAAAAACTAAAAAAGAAGAATATCGTGATAACTATAGATATTGCTGGCTTATTGTTATAGGAACAATTCCAGCTGGTCTTATAGGAATTATTGTAACTAAACTAGGTTTATTTGATGCTTTAGAAAAAAATGTTAAATTCGTAGGTGTTACTTTACTAATTACAGCTCTATTCCTATTTTTAATTAGAAAATTAAGAGGAAAAAAAGATCCAAATAAAATTACATATAAAGATGCTCTAGCTGTTGGAATATTTCAAGCAATAGCTCTACTTCCTGGAATTAGTCGTAGTGGCGCAACTATTGTAGGTGGAATGACAAGAAAATTTAAAAGAGAAACAGCCTTTAACTTTTCATTTATACTTTATATTCCAATTTCTATAGCAACAGCTATTTTAGGAATTAGTGATTTAATCAATAGCGACTTAAGTTTAAATATGTGGATTTGTTATTTAGGAGCTACAGTTGTAGCAGGAATATTTACTTATTTTGCTACCAAATGGTTTAGAGATATTGTAAAAAATGGAAAACTTATTTATTTTGTTATTTATTGTTTAATTGTTGGAACTTTAGTTTTAATATTTTTATAGAACTAAGGTTCTTTTTTAATACAAAAAATAACAGATTAATCTGCTATTCTAAAATTTTATAATAAACAAAAAATTATTTTATCTTCTTTTAATGGCTTTCTTTTCATATATGTATATACAATCTTTCGTATCACTTGTAATATTAGCAGTCAAAGAAAATGGTATACCTGTAAATACAACTTTTTTATATTTATCTTTCATATAATCAATTTCATCGACAACATATTTCTTCTTAAATAAACTACTAAAAAAGTTTTCTGAAGACCTAATTTTTGTTTTATATTTATATCGATATGCCACTTGAATTTGACCTTCTTCTTTTAACTGTTTACTTGCTTTATTTTGTATAAAATCTAGATATTCAGCTTCCTTCATCGTTGCAAAATAATCTTCAACTAGATAAGTCTGAATATTTGAAAAAAACATTAAATCATATTGTTCTTCACCTTCACCTATTTCGAGTAAATTCTTCTCTTCAAAATTAATATTAACAATATCAATTTTTCGTTTTGTTTCATTATAATTCTTCTCACTCTTTAAATAAGGATTCGTTGCCACTAGTTGTTCAGCAGTTTCTATTCCTAAAAATAGATGTGAATTTGATAACTTTTCGCCATCTAAAGAAAATAAGTTATAAGCAAAATCCCAATATTCCTGAAAAGGTGCATTTAAAAATGGTCTTAATTTTAAATACATTTGATAATTCAAAGTATCATTTCTAGAGAAAAAGTTCACATATTCTGTATAATTTAAAGCTTTAAGCGCTGCACATTTAAGTCCAGCTAAAAAAATGGTAAGAACATTTACATCAAAATTACATATATAATTAGACCCTCCATGAACCAAATTTAAACATTGATCAAAACTTCCTGTTACAGTTAAGGCATCCTTTTCTCTAACATCCATCTTTTCTAAATAAGATAGATTCTCTGTTGTATTAAAATATAATTGGCTATATTTTGAAAAATCTGGTCTAACTAATGAATAACATTTCTTATTTAAAAGTTCTACTGTTTTTTGTTTTGCTTCTTCTATATTTAAGTTTATCATTTTTATCTCCCTATTTGCTTTATTTTAATACTAGTCCAAGTTAGAATACTTTAATAGAATAAAATTAAATAGGTATTTTACTTTAAAAATCAATACAAAAGTAATTACTATAATTCTAATTTGGCAGTTTTATTTTCTTTTTTGTTTTAATATATTTCCTAATCGCATATATAAATAGAATTAAGATTAATACTACTAATACTCTAGACTCTATAACACTTACATTTTCAGGTAATAATCTATATGTGTTTGTAACACCATTTATAGTTACTGTTAATGTCCCTGTTGATAATATCAAAACAACTAAAATCCAACCAACAATTTTATTAAAGGTTAATTTACCCAATAAATAAATATTAGCGATTGGCACCCATCCCATAGCTGTTCCACTTCCATTTAATAATTTATTAAGCTTACTCAAAAATATTGCTTGTATAATATAAACTAAAAATATTAATATTATAATAAATATAGCTAATTCCCTTAAATCTGGCATTTTATATTTCTCCTTTTCAACATTTAAAAAAATCTAGTTTTTTATTTACAGGTATATCCTAAATCTTCAAAATCTTTTTTTACATCACCATAAGAACCAGTAACACCTGAAACTACAAAGTCACTACTATTTCCATCACTCTCAATTCTAATACCAGAATTAGTTTCAGTTACTTTGATATTTTCATAAGATTCTTTAAACATGTCCATTAAGTCTTTTTTTTCATCTTGATATTCATCTGGAACAACAATATCCATAGATACTTTCATTGAGTCTACAGTATCTTTTTTAAACTTAATCTCAACTGTTGAATTTGCTTCTAAACCTAGTTGACTATTATCGATTTTACAAGTTAATTTTTTTTCGCCACAACCTGTCATCCCAAATACAGCAACTACTGCTAGTAAAATTAATATTCCTTTTTTCATTCGTATTCCTCCTCATATATAAAATAACTTATTATAACAAAAAATCTAGTTTTTACTAGATTCTTATTTACAAGTATAACCTTGTTTAGTGAAAAGTTCCTTTAATTCATCGTAAGAAACTGTAGTACTATCAATATCTAATTCTTTAAAGTAATCTTCATCAGCTGTCATTTCAGCTCTAACACCATCTTTTGTTTCAGTTACTTTCATATCTGCATCAAGTTCTTTAAGTTCATCGATTAAATCTTGTTTTTGATCCTTGTATTCATCAGGAACCTTAACATCCATTATAACCTTCATAGTATTCATTTTATCGCCTTTAAAACTTATTTCAACTTTTGAATTCATTTCGATTCCAGCGATATTGTTAGAATTTGTACAAGCTAATTTTTTACCACCACAACCTGTCATTGCAAATACAGCAACTACTGCTACTAAAGTTACTAACTTTCCTTTCATCAAACTCACTCCTCTCAAAAAATATATTAACATATTTAAAAAAATAAATCAATTAAACTTTATCAAAATAAGTTATTTTTCTCTCCATAACATCATCTTCAATCGCGTCTCTTAATATTTTTCTAATTTTTTCAGGTTCCTTTATATTTTTCAAGACTATTTTCCTACCAAGATTATCACTACTAGAATGCGTATCAACAGTAACATATAAATTGCCAACCCCAAGCCACCTTTGAACTAAACTTTCAATTAAGTCAGGATCCTTCAAAGTGTATAATTCAATAGTGTTTGTATGTCGCTTAAAAAATCCCTCTTTAATAATAAGTTCATCTTTAGTAATTTGATAAATCGTAAAATTTAAATGCAATGATGTTAAAAATCGATCAAACAAGCCAGCTGGTTGACCTTCCCAAATAATTTCATAATCAACTTCATTATTATTTTGCTTTTTATCAACTACCTGCTCTTCAGCAGCATTTTTTGTATCGATATCTATATTATCATTTTTTTGTTCTTCATTCATACTATCACTCCACTAAAAAAATTATAACAAACAAATTGTTTATTGTCTATGCATAATTTAGTGTATTGGTTTCAAAATAATAATATGGTATACTTAAAATAAGGTTGGTGAAAATATGTTATTTTTATGTATTAAAATTTTTTTTGCAAGAATTTTAGATGTATCCTTAGGAACAGTACGAACTATTTTTACTGTTAAAGGGAAAAATGTGATTGCCAGTTTGATAGGTTTCATTGAAATATGTATCTGGTTCACAATTGTTAGGGAAGCACTTAATACTGATGAAACAAGTTTATGGATTATGGTTTCTTACGCAGCTGGTTATGCAACAGGAACTTATATTGGTGGCAAATTATCAAATAAAATTATTAAAACTAATTTCACTGTTCAAGTTATAACTAGCAATCTAAAACTTGCAGAACTACTTAGGGGTGCAGGATACGCTGTATCATTAATCAATATTCAAGGTCAAGAAGAAAAAACTGACAAGTATATGTTATTTATAGAAATAAGAAACAAAAATTTGACACATTTGAAAGAGTTTATTAGACAAAATGATGACAAAGCCTTTGTAGTTGTAAATGAAACTAAATTTGTTCAAAATGGTTTCATTAAATAAAAATTACCATAAAGGTAATTTTTTTATGAAGTAATCTTTTTAGCAAACTTTTTCTTAATTAAAACACCAATAAATAATAAAATGTAAATAAATAGTAATATAGCTCGCATATATGGAACTTTGTTATAAGTAAAATCATTAAATTGGGTACTATTTTTGAATAAATAACTAGATCCTAAAAAAATTAAAATAGTAATAATTATTGGCAACAATTTACTTTTATGAGAAGGTTTAATAGAATTAGCAATATAATAAACAACAAAACTTATATTAAAAAATAAACCAAATAACCATTGTATTGTTATAACATTTTCAATGCGATCAATAAAGGTAAAAATATGTATTCTCTTTAAAACCATATATTCAGGATATTGATATATACTAGCTAAATGAATACCAAGTACGCCTATTGTTATAATAACTAAAATAAGTTTAAATAAAAATGATAAAATATAAAAAATCCACATATATTTTCGATAATTCTCACTTTTAATTAATTTATCTTTAGGAACAATCAATAATAAATAAATAGGCATTAGATTAAATAAAAAATTATAAATCGCACCTACTATTGGTCGCTTAAAACCATATTCTAAATAAGGTTTTAAATTCGAAGCATCAAATTCTGGAACAAGTCCCATTACAGAAATTAAAAATAAAATGATACAAAGAGAAAATAAAACTAAGCAAGTTCTCGATAAAGTTTCTATACCTTTAATATTAATTAATATAACTAGAAAACAAAAACATACTCCTATTAAAAATGGTGGTGTAGCTTTTAAAAATTGACTAGTTATAAAAGTTGTCAAATTAAACATCGCACTAATTCCCATAAATAAAATAATTGCTAAACAAAGATAATTTAAAATTGTACCTAATGGTTTCCCAAAAATATTTTTAAATTTTTCGGCAACATTTAATTCTGGCTTATAATCATATATTACAAAAAAGCTTAACATTATAAATATTCCAGCAATTGCAGCAATTATAATACTTATATAAGCATCAACGCCAGCTGATTTAACAACAGAAAACATACCTATTCCTAAAAATGACGCAACCAAGATCATGCTCATCATTGAAGCAAACTGTAAACAATTTATTTTATCTTTATTCATCGTTTTATCACCTTAAGCGCGTTACCTTTCTCAACAAATTTAAAATTAACTTCAATATCAACTTCTATTTCTTTAAAGATAGAATCATACCAATCATCTTTTATTTCTTTATAATATTTAGGATTATTTTTATAAAGAATATCTCTAAATCCAAAAGGTTCAACATTGTATTCATTTTTTATTTTATCAATAGTATCACTAATATGATTTTTAAGCTCATCTTCTAAATTACTTGCTATCTCATCAACTACCTCTAAATCTTCTAAATCCAAATCACAAGTAACTTCATTAATATTAAGACTACCTGTTATTTTAATTTTTGCTTTAAGAGGATCTGTTTCCATTGATACATTCGTTTTAGCATTTATAATTTCACCAACTACATATTTATTATTTCCACAACTATAAGAAAGAACAGTATTATTTACCTCACCACGAACAAAACTTAAAGCGATACTTTCTTCTTCACTTAAAAAGCCTAACAATTTATCATCCTTGAATAATGCCATCGTACTTTCAATAACATTTTCACTAGGTTCTGTTGACTCTGTATTTTCGATATTATCTCCCTCTTCAACATTATCTTTTAAAGTGACTGTTGGTAAGACAATCTCTTTATTATTATCTAAATAACTAGCTACTAATTGTTCAAAATCAACAACTTCACCAACACCCAAATATTTATTATCCACTGTTAATCCTTCTTCAATATGTTTAGAATTAAGTGTTTCTAGTGGTGTTACAACTTTTAAAATTTCTTCAGCCGTTGAATCACGGGCAATGACAACTTGAAACTGTTTTCTAAGTTCTGAATTACGAAAAAATAAATCTAAAATATCATAAATACCATCTTCGGCCAAATCAGACCCAATTACTAAAATTTGAATATGGTCAGCATAAATTCTTCTAGAAGATTCTAATATAACTTTTCTTAAAGATTCCTGTAAATTTTTATCCTCTGATGTATAAACTACAAACTTAGGTTGCTCCATCGATGAATTAGTATCAGATCCATTTTTTTGTGTATTTATAATTTGAATAGTCGTTTTATAACCATCTTCTGTTTTATCAATTCCAACCGCACTAGTTATCGCTAATTCGTTTAATTCTCTATAATTAAAACATCCTGTTATAAAAAAAATAGGTATTAATAGAATCAATAATTTAATTTTTCTCATCTTCATCAATCCTTTGTTTTATAGTATTATTTGATAAATAAGAACGACGTTCTTTAAGTTTCTTAGCTGGAAATTTAATTAAACTATTCTTTAAACCTGTAAAACTTGTTGGCGCATAAGGCATCAAATATGGTTTACCAAATGAATTTAAACTAGTAATCTCAATAATAAAATAAATGAACGCTATTACGACACCTACCATTCCAAGAAATGATGCTCCAATCATAAATAAAATACGATACCAACGCAAACCATTAATTAGTTCTGGCTCTGTAAATGGCAAAGCTGAAATAGAAGTAAGCGCAATAACAATAATCATAATTGGCGAAACAATACCAGCTTGAACAGCAGCATCACCTAAAATTAAAGCTCCAACAATTGATAATGAACTACCTGTAAAAGAAGGAACACGCAAATCGCTCTCCCTTAAAATTTCAAAACATAATAACATAATTGTTGCTTCAACAAAAGCTGGAAAAGGAACTCCATCACGTTGTGTTGCAAAATTAACTAAAAGATCTGTTGGAATCATTTCTTGGTTATATGTAATTAAAGCTATATAAAAAGCAGGTAATATTAAAGAAATAAAAAAAGCAAAAAATTTAACAAGTCTTGTTAATGACACATTTTTCCACTTACCATAATAGTCCTCAGCCGTTTTAAAAAAATCATTTAAGACAGCTGGCATAACTAAAGCATAAGGACTATTATCAACAATAATTACAACTTTTCCTTCAAGTAAAGCATTAACTACAACATCAGGTCGTTCTGTTGTTATTAGAGTTGGTAAAACACTCTTATTTTCTTTTTCAATTAAATTTTTAAGAACTTCGCTATTAATAATACCATCGATGTCAATTTTTTTAAGTTGATTTTTTATTGTTTCAACCAACTCATTTTTAACTACACCATTAACATACAATAAACCAACTTGAGTATCAGTATATCGACCCATTACTATTGAATCAATCCATAAATCGTTTGACCTAATTCTTTTTTTAATTAAACCAATATTTTTTTGATAATCCTCTACAAAAGCATCTTTACTTCCTCGCAAAGTACTTTCTGTATCAGGTGTTGTAATTCCTCTAGCTAAATCTGCTTTTGTTTCTAGTACTAAAGCTTCTTTGTCCCCATCAATTAAAATAATTGTAAAACCACGATGTAAATAAAAACATAAAGATTTATAACTATCAATGGTTGTAACTTTAAAATTGCTAATGTCATTTTCTATTATTTGTAATAATTTTTTAGAACTTACTTTAGAAGAAGCAATCCTATTTAAACTTCTGACAATAAAATCACTTATCTTATCACTAGAAGCAAGTGGCTCATTATATATAATATATAATTTAGTTTTACCAATATATTTTTCTCTATAGACAATATCACCAATATTATTGGTATCTTGCTTTAATTTTTGAACAATATTTTCTATATCACTAAGCATTTTATCACCTAAATTCCTAGTTATATTATGGTTAATTTTATATAAATTATTTCAAAAACAAAAAAAAATAAATATATTTCTATTTATTTTCTTTTCAGTGTCCTTAATATTTTCTTTTCCTCAGAACTAATTCGATTAGACTCAATTATCTTTTGTAATGTTTTATTATAAGTCCAATTGTCTAAGTTACAACTAGCTAAATATTTTAAAGTTTCGTCTTTATATTTTATATAACAAATAGATAAAAACCACGCTATTGCCATTTTAACATAATAGTCATCTTTCTTTATTGTTTTAATTATCTCAAATATTTTAAAAATATATTTTTTATCTATATAATAATTTAAAAACATTACTAACATAAATCTTAAAGTAAATTCTTCTTTAGAATTTTTATATTTTTTCAAATATTCAAAAAAGTAATCTAAATCAGTATTTACTATTTTTAAACTAGCACAAAATGTATCACAAACTGACCAATTATTTATTTTTGGAACAAACAAATCAATATATTTAATAATGGTTTCTTTTTCCCCTTTTAAGTTACCAATCACAAAGCCTTCAAGCATTATTTCTTCAAAAGAATCATTTGTAACATTATTTAAATAATCAATTGGATTATCATTAGCTATTTTCTTAGCAATACTCCTTAAAATTGGTACTCTAACACCTAAAATATTATCTACATTTGGCAATAGTTTTTTAGAAAAATCGCGATAATTCATATCAATGTTCTTTTCTATTTTCTTTTTTATTTCTTCATTCATCAAATTTTCCGCTTTCTAAATTTAATAATTTTTGTTTTATATCTATACCACTGGCATAGCCTACTAATTTTTTATTTTTACCAATTACTCTATGGCAAGGAACTATAATCATTAAAGGATTCTTATTACACGCCATCCCAACAGCACGACTAGCATTTTTATTACCTATTAATTTAGCAATTTCGCCATAAGTCTTTACTTCACCATACGGAATATTTAGTAATTCATTCCAAACGCTAATTTGAAAATTACTACCATTTAATTTTATTGGTATATCAAAATCAGTTCTTATTCCACAAAAATATTCTTCCAATTCTATTTTAGTTTTTAATAGAATCTCACTAATATTGTTATTTTCTTTCAAACATTCCTCATCAGTAAATTTAATTTGCGTGATTTTGTTATCCTGTTCAGTAATCATAATTTTTCCTATAGGAGAAGCAAATACTACATAAGAGCTCATTTAATCCTCAAAAGATATCTTACATTTAACTAATTTCTTTAATCTTTTCAACTTAAATTTTTTCTTAGTTTCAACAAATAAAATATTTTCAAATACTTCCCATATAGCTACCCAACCAATTATTAAAAATACTTCCGAGATTAAAAAATCATTAATAGTACCAATAAAATGCGAAATATATATTAATATTATACCTAAAATAAATAAAACCACTTTTTTAAAATTATTATATTTATAATATATTAATGTTTCTCTAATACTAAGTCCAAAATACTCTCTAATCATATCAACAATATCATTTTTTTCTATTTTAGTTGCTTCTTCAGCTATTTTTATGTTTATTTTTATATCTTCTTTAAATGGGTAACCTAAACTTTGATTATAAATATAATTACCCAACTCACTAGATAATTTACTGCTATTAAAATTATTATATATATCTTCCTTATCATTAATAATAATATCTATAGTATTAACAATTTTATTTTTCATATAATCCCTCATGATTATTATAACAAATTAATTATGGTTAATCACGACTTTATAAAAGTTTGACAAATATTTACAAAACTATTTAGTTTTTGTATATAAATATTCAAATAAAAAATCATAGTAATCTCTAAACTATGATTTTTGTTTTTATTTAGATATAATATCACAAATTAAATTACTAATTTCAGTTGGATTTTCTATTGTAAGACCTTCAATAAGTCTAGCTTGTGAATATAATATTTTTGTATATTTTTTTAATTCTTCCTTATCATTTTTATATAAATTATTTAATTTTTCTACAATTGGATGTTCACTATTTATTTCTAAAATAGTTTTGGCCTTAATTTTTTGGTCAGTTGGCATCGCATTAAATACTTTTTCCATTTCAACCGATACATCGCCTTCTGTCGTTAAACAAACAGGATGGCTTTTTAACCTATTTGTAAATCTCACATTTTCAACACTGTCAGTTAAACTTTCTTTCATTATTTTAAATAAATCTTCATGTTCTTTATTTAATTTCTCAACTTTTTTATTTTCTTCTTCACTATTTAAATTTAAATCTTTTGAGCAAACATTAACAAATTTCTTTCCTTCATATTCCATTAATGATTGAATAGCAAATTCATCCATATATTAGGTTAAATATAAAATTTCAAAACCTTTATCTTTAACTAATTCAACTTGTGGTAATAAATCAATTTTATCAACTGTTTCACCATTAGCATAATAAATTGTGTCTTGATCTTTTTTCATATTAGAAACGTATTCTTTCAAAGTAATTAATTCTTTTTTATCTGATGAATAGAACAATACTAAATCTTTTAGTTTATCTTTATCCATACCATAATTATTATAAATTCCAAATTTTAGTTGCATACCAAATGTTTTGAAAAATTTAACATATTCATCACGATTTTTTTCTAACAAATTAGTAAGTTCATTTTTAATTTTGTTTTCGATACTTTTAGCAATAATACCTAAATTTTTATCATGTTGCAACATCTCTCTTGAAATATTTAAAGATAAATCAGGTGTATCAACAATACCTTTAACAAAATTAAAATAATCTGGTAATAAATCACTGCATTTATCTTGAATTAAAACACCATTTGAATAAAGTTGTAAACCTTTTTCATATTCCTTTGTATAAAAATCATAAGGAGCATGACTTGGTATAAATAATAAAGAATTATAACTACATTGACCCTCCACCTTAGAATTAATAACTTTCATTGGCTTTTCATAATCATAAAACTTATCACTATAAAAATTATTATAATCTTCGTCAGTTATATCTTTTTTATCCTTTTTCCAAATTGGAACCATACTATTTAAAGTAGCATCTTCATGAGTTGTTTCATACTCATCCTGAGTTCCTTCTTTTAATACTCTATTTTCTACTTCCATAATAATTGGATATCTAATATAATCAGAATATTTTTTAATAATACTTCTAATTTTATATTCCTCTAAATATTCACTATATTTAAAATCATCATCGTCATCTTTTAAATGCAATGTAATAACTGTACCATTTGTATCTTTATCAGACTCTTCAATTGTATAGCCATCTTCTCCTGATGATTTCCATAAATATGCTTTATTATCTCCAACTGCTTTAGATAAAACTTCTATTTCACTACTAACCATAAATGCTGAATAAAAACCAACACCGAATTGACCAATTATATCAACATCTTCTTTATTTTCATTTTCTTGTTTAAATGATAATGACCCACTTTTAGCAATTGTCCCCAAATTATTTTCTAACTCATCTTCGGTCATACCAATACCACTATCAGTAATTGTTAAAGTCTTATTGTCTTTATCAACATCAATTCTAATTTTTAAATCATCACGTGATACTTTTATATTTTGGTCAGTCAATGAATTATAATATAACTTATCCATAGCGTCACTTGCATTAGAAATAAGTTCCCTCATAAAAATTTCTTTATTTGTATAAATTGAATTAATCATTAAGTCTAATAATCTTTTAGATTCTGCTTTAAATTGTTTTTTCATTTTTTAGCCTCCTAATAATTGTTAATCTCTTAACAACATCAATATTACTACAAAATTTGGCAATTGTCAATGATGAGTGCTAATGAAACATATTTTTACATAATTTAATAACTAAATAAAAAACACAATATTTTGAATATATTGTGCAATTTTAACTTTTTAACATTTTTTTGTAATAATTATACAAATATAATACATTTCTATCTACTTATGTTTGGATAATATGAAATCACAATATTCGCTTATATCATCTGTCTTAGTGGCCATATAACCATTTGCCAATTTATCTAAATCTGTTACTTCTTCACCTAACCAACTTGGGATACAATAATTGTTGGCTTGTTCTATAGAAGTATATTCTATCTCTGCTATACAAATGCCTTCAAAAAAATCATGAAAAACATCTAAATCCATCTTTAACCCATCATTTAGTGGTATCTTATATCTTGTTTTAAATATTGTTCTGCCTTCTTTTGCTGTAACAAGCTGTTGGTAAATATTTTCTGGTAATTCAATATTATGCTCTATGCATTCAAATGAGCCATCCTCAATCCTAGCCTTTTTAGAAAATACACATCTAACATTATTTCCATTTTTAAATTTTCTTAATCGTATAGGAGCTCCGCCTTTATTTAAATAAGATTGTTCTATTTCAATGTGTTCGTAATCATTTAAATTTATGGGTAATTCTAAAACTTGATACTTTTTTTCTATTTCATGCTCTATAGCCATACCAATCTCTCCTTATCATACTTATTATTAAATTAACATTATTTTTCACAAATTAAAACCGCCCTTGCAATTAAAATAACATAGATAGAAAAAAATTTCAATAAATTAAAATTATTTATCGAAATTTCTTAATCATAAATGCCAAAAATCTACTTATTATTTTATTTATTAAAATATTTAATATACTTATTATTGAAATTCCTATTGATATACCATACCAGATATTATGAGTAAAATAAATTGATAAACCAATAGATATTATATAACTGAGTATTCCAAAACAACCTCTAACATAACCATTTATAAATTCAAGCAAAATGCTAATTAACATTAATACTGTAGTTATATTTACTAAATTATATAATTTAAAGTAGAAGAAAATTAGATTAAGAATCGCTAAAACAAAATAATAATAGTAAAAAATTTTTAAACAAAGTCTAAAAATTTTTTCTAAAGTACGTTCTGTTTTATTCATTATCTAAATTGCTGACTAAACTTTCAAGTAAATTTTTAAATTCTTCTGAAATTTCTTCTAATAACTCTAAAGTACTAGCTTCAAAACGCATTGTGATATTAGGACCAGTATTAGAAGCACGAACTAATGCCCAACCATTTTCAAATTCTATCCTAACACCATCTATATCAACAAATTTATAATCATTGGAAATCGCATATTCTTTAACTTTTTCAACAACCGAAAATTTCTTATCATCAGCGACATTTATCTTAAGTTCACTAGTAGAATAATATTTATTTATACCGCTTAACCATTCACTTAATGTTTTATCAGAATTACTTAAAACTTCATACATTCTAAGGCCGCCATATATACCATCATCAAAACCTAAAAATTTATCACGGAAGAAAACATGACCAGAAAATTCACCACCAAAATCAAAATTTCCTTCTTGCATTTTCATATTGCAATATGAATTACCCGTTCTATACATTACTGGTTCTATATTCAAATTTTTTAATTCATCAATTAATGTTTTAGAACATTTAACATCAAATAAACCTTTACGAACCTTTAAATTTTTATTTAAATAACGATACATAATTAACATATATAAATCAGCTGCAATAAATTTACCATTTTCATCAACAATCCCAATTCGGTCAGCATCACCATCAATACCAATACCAAAATCAAACCCTAGTTCAACAACTTTTTTTCCTAAATCTATCATATTACTAGGTATAGATGGGTCCGGATGATGATTTGGAAAATTACCATCACTTTCACAATATAATGGATAATACTCAATTCCTAATGCATCAAATACATCTTTTATTATAATTGAGCCTGTCCCATTACCACAATCTAAAACGACTCTTAATTTTTTATTACCTAAATCTAAAGAACTCGTAAGCAATTTTATATAGTTATCCCTTAAATCTTCTTTCTTAACCTGACCTGCTCCATTATCGAAATTTCCTGCTAAAGTAAACTCCATAAAATCTTGAATATATTTACCATAAGCATTTCCCCAACTTTCAAAAGAAATTTTGAATCCATTATATTCTTTTGGATTATGACTAGCAGTAATCATAATACTTGTTGGAACATTATATTTAATACGACCATAATAATACATTGGAGTTGTAACAAGCCCTAAATCAATAACATCACTACCACTATCAACTAAACCTTTTACTAAAGCATTATGTAAAATTGGTGAAGAAAGACGATTATCATAGCCAACAATTGTTTTGGTGCTATTGTACTTTTTTATATATGTTCCAAAACTTCTACCAAGCGTATAAGCAACATCTTCATTTAAATCAGTACCATAGATACCACGAATATCATACTCTCTAAAAATAGATTTATTAATTTCCTTTATTACCTTCATTTAATAACCTCCTACCTTATATAAATTGTATCATAGATAGACCAATATTAAAATAATAAATTTTATTTAAATTTTAGATTGCTATTTTTAAATTTTAATGTTATTATAACTCTCAAAAGATTTACTATACTGAGTAAAAATAATGTTAACGAAAGAGCGATTTTATGAAAATAGATAATAATTTATTAAATGAATTAGGAAATAGTAATACTAGTATTATTAAAGTTTTAGAAGATAATGAAGTTTATGAAAAAAATAGTATTAATAAAATATTTAGTTATGCTATAACAAACTGGAAAAATAGTGATAGAATTGATGATTTAATTATATTCGCACATAAATATGATTATTTAAAAAGATTAATAAATAATAAAAAATTTAGTGATACAATTATAAATTCCAAATTTCCTCTAATTAAATTAAAAGCATTAGTCAAAAATAATACTGAAATATATAAAAAAATTATGTTAAAAATAAATGAAAATAAAAAATTATTTATTAAAAAAACCGTTAATTACTCCATAAGCAAGCACTTCAATATAACAGAAATTAATAAATCGATGTTAAAATTAATCCAAGAAATAATTTTTATGATTATTGAAGAAATTGCCAAAAATGAAAATGAAGATATATGTAACTTAGAATTGATAGGAGAAGGTGATTTTTCACTTGTCTATTCTATTGGGGATAAAATCATAAAAATTGGTAGCAAACGAGCAACACCAAAATTTCCAAATAACCCATATATTGTTAAACCTCTATTAAGAAAATCCATACCGATTAATGATAATAATGATATAGTATTTATTGAAGTCTGCGAAAAAATTAAAACTAATTGCTGCACTGAAGAAGATGTCTATAAACTTTATAAAAGTTTAAGAGAAATTGGATTAATTTGGATGGATCCTAAAAAAAGTAATGTTGGTAAATTAATTAAAGACAACAAAATTTATTGGAATAGCAATTTAAATCCTTCTGACAAAGCTTTAATGTTAGATGAATATGTAGAAGATACTGAATTAAAAGCAGGAGACCCTGTAATTTGTGATGCCGATTTAATATATACATATAGTAAGAAAATGAATATTCAAAGAGTTGCTAAATTTGAACTTAAATATAGGGATGAGAAACGGAAACAAAAAGATTGATATAGTTAAATATCAATCTTTTTTAAAATGGATTAGCCATAATCTCTTCTAAATCAAAATAGAAACCAAATTCTTGATAATAATTATCACCTATTTTAGCATGTTTTGTTTCAACATTTTTACCACCTAATGATTCATAAAATTTTATAGATTCATCATTATCAGAAACACACCAAACAATCATATTTCTTTTTTGTTGATTCAAAAGTTCTTTAACAGTTTCTTTAAACAAACTTGTTCCTATACCTTTTCCTTTATAATCTGGTTTAATATATAAACTAACTAGTTCGGCATCGTATTTATCATCTTGCTTTTTTAAATCAAAACAAGAATATCCTAAAACTTCATCATCCTTTACAGCTACTAAAACTAAATCTTTATATTCTTCAAAACTTTTTATATAACGTTCTGTTTGACTCTCATAATCCAATGCTTTTAAATATTTAGAAGCGATAATTCTATCATAAGCAGTACGCCATCCATCGACTTTAATTTGTGCCATTTGTTTCTGATCTTTTAACTCATTTTTTCTAATGACATATTGATCAGCTGGTGTCAAATATGATAATGCTTTATTCATTTGAGAAAAAGCTAAAATTATTTTTTCATCTTCGATTGCGTAAGATACTCTAGCAATTAATTCATCCTTATAAGGCCAACTAACCGATTGTCCAACTAAAAATCTAATACGAGAAGTTTTATAAAAGAATTTAAGTAAATCATTTTCACTAGTAATGCTTGTGCCTTTATATTTCATTCCCTTTAATTTAGTAAAATCAAGTAGAGCAAAGAAACCCGCTTCTGGCTCTAAATTTTCTGGAAAATCTACATAAGGTAATCCCTGTAAAACTTTTTTTAATTCTTTTTCATCAGTAACTGTATTTTTAATTTCCAATTCAATTTGCTCAGCCATATCAGAATCTTTTATGCTATCAATACCATTAACTAAAGCCTTTAATAAATTAAATTTGTAAATATAAATCTGTCTTAACTTTGAAAAGTATTTTTCATAAATTTTTTCTCGTTTAGGCGTAACGTTAAATGCCCCTGCTAAAGCACGCCCAACTATATCGGGTGAAGAATCCATACCTTGAAAGATTCGATTTATTAATTCCCTTATAATTATTTCATCAGCTACAACAAAACCTGCTCGTAAACTAGCTAAGCCATAACTTTTTGATAATCCAAATAAAGAAATTGTATTACGAAACATACCTGGTAACGTTGCAATAGGTTTAGCTATATTTGATGCATCATAAGTTAAATCACGATAAACTAAATCATCAATTACAAAAACACCACGTTCTAAACAAACATTCCCAATTTCTTTTAAAAGTTCTACTTCTTTTTCACCCATTACCTTGCCAGTTGGATTATTAGGGTTAGCATTTAAAAAAGCAACAACACGAGGTACATATCCTTTTCTTCTATTATAAACTTTCTGCAAACTTTCATTAATGTCATCAATTTTTGAAGCTAATTTTTGAGGATTGACTAACCAATTATCCTCTTTGTCTAAATCAAGAATTTCAACTTCTGCTCCTGCCCTTTCAGCTCTTATCGTAAACAAACCATAATTAGGACCTGTTGTTAAAACAACATCACCTGGCTTTGAAATTATATTTATAATCATATTAAAAGCAATAGAAGTGGAAGGCAAAAAAGTAATATTATGAACAGATAAACCCTTATCGTCTATATCGCTATAAGCATAAGGATGATCATTAAAAAATCCTTCCTTTTCAATATAATCTAATAAAACTTTTCGAATATTATCATCACCTTCAGTATAAGGGTATTTATACATAGAAGCCGAATCTAAAGCTTTTTTCATTTCTTCAATAGATAAAGGAAAAGGTTCATAATTTGTTGGATTTCCACTACCTAAATCAATATCTGGTATTGTCGTAATATTTTCATCTCTTACTTCATAACCATAAAAATCAATAGCGTCAGCTATATTTTGAACAGTTGGATTAAATTTTTCACCATCTAATCTACCACCAATATAAGGTAAACCAAACCTACGATCTGCTAAATTTGGATTTTCTCTTAACATTCTATCAATCGCATTTGACTTTATTAACATAATACTCCTCCTAAATTTATTAACGTTAATATAATTATAGCAAAAATAAATAAATTGTTGAACGAAAATAAGTTATTTAACATCACAAATAATAATAAATTATATAAAATATGATGAAGGAGGAATTTATGTATACCATTGATAAAAAATTTATTGATTTAATAAATTTAATTAAAAATCAAAGTTTAGAAGAAGTATATAGTCATATTAAAGACTGTTTTGATAAAATACATCCAAGTATTCAAGCATCATTAGAAGATTATTTTAAAAAATTTGATTATTGGGGAAAACTAATTATATCTGAAAATAATTATGAAGAATTATATAATCGTGCCGAATCATTAAAAAATCATATTGATGATTATATCTTTCTATATGACAAATTAGAAGATTATCGTTCAAAAAAATTACTATTTGCCATATTAAATAATTGGTATAATTTCGATTTTGAAACTCTAAAAACTAGCAATGAAACTAATTATTTACACTACTTTGACGTCGATTTAATTAAATGTGATACTAATGAAGTAATAGTAGATTTAGGTGCCTATATAGGTGACACTATTATTGATTACCTAAATACTTATGGAACCAATAATTATAAAAAAATATATTGTTATGAAATTACTGAAGAAAGTTTTGAGAACTTAAAAAATAATTTAGCCTATTATCCTAATATAGAATTTATAAAAAAGGCAGTTGGAAATGAAATTGGCAATCTATATATAAATAAAAGTTCAGTTGACAATTCTGCTAACACAATTAGTGATGAGGGTGAAATTGCTATTCCTGTTACAACCTTAGATGAAGATATTAAAGACCAAATAACCATGATAAAAATGGATATTGAAGGTTCAGAACAAAAAGCATTAGAAGGTTGCAGGCAACATATCATAAATGAGCACCCAAAATTATTAATCTCTGTTTATCATAATCATGAAGATTTATGGAAAATACCAAAAATGATTAATGAAATGTCTAATGATTATAAATTTCATTTAAGGTATTATGGTAATAACATTTTTCCAACAGAGATTGTTTTAATCGCAATCTAAAAAAGTTTGATCAATTTCAAACTTTTTTAATAAAACATATTTATAAAAATTGCTATAAAAGCAGCCATATTAAAGAAGAAGCTTACATATATAATCCATTCACGTTTTTTATGATTATCATGAATTAAGCGATATATTTCTGTAGTAGCTAAGACAATATTTAATATTATAAACCATAAAATATTATCCCTACTTGAACTAATATAGGTAATAGTTGGAATTATGGTACAAATACTAATATAAAAACAAGTAAGACTAATTGCACTATATTTTGATTCTTTCTTTTCCATATTTATTTTTCGGTAAATTAAAATTAATAATAATAGTACCCCAAAATATAAACAATTTTGATTCATATAATTTATATTAATATTCTTAATAATATCAAGATTAATATTATTTAAAGGATTGCCTGGATTCATTTCAAGTAGAATATCATAATAAGATGAATTATATAAAAAGGAAGGATCAAAAATAGCACGACAACTAATAAATATTATTAATAATTCTACAAAAATACATAATAAATTATAAACATTATCAAAATTAATTTTATTGTGTTTTAGAAAATCTTTTATCATTAACAATAGAATGACAATATAAAACAATAAATAAATTATATATTGTTGACATAAACCAAATATATGAATATAAATAGTATTTAAAACTAATAGTATTAAACATAAAACTAATTTTAAAATATTCAAGATTTTATTCATCAATACCACCTACCTTAATAACCATCTTCGTTAAATGATAATACATTTCCGTCATATAATCATACATATATACTCTTGTAGGTATTTTAAATTGATCTGTATTATACTGATAATCAAAAAAACTAGGTACTCTATATTTATAAGCAACATCAGTTTCTGAATATGTATCATTACCTAAATACATAATTACTGTTAACATTTTAGTATATAAATTTATATCATCTTCAATGCTTTTATCATAACTTTTTAAAATAAGTATTACATTGTACATATTTAATTTAAATGGCAAAGATTTATCCAATATATATATATCATGTAAATTACAATCTTTTAATCCATCATACTTTAATAATGGCATATTTTTATAATTATCAAAAGTTGTATCAAAATAATTAATAATTGCATGATAATCATCATCATTAAATATACCCTGATTATTTTTTATAATATTTATATTATCCTCAATATTATCAATGGTTTTCTTTAACTCTATTATATAATTACTGTCAAAATCATATTCATACCTTTTGTTTAAATAAATGATATGATTAATATTTAAAATAACTAAAAAACCGCCCAAAATAATTATTAAGATAGTTATTAATTTTGAAAATATCTTTTTAACATTGTTTGTATTATTATAATCAGAATACTTAATAGTATCATGTACATAATCATTCATATCAGTTATTTTGATAATTTCATCTTCAATCATTCTACCTTTTAAAATTTCCAATATTGACACATCTAACTCTTTTGATAATATTTCAAGTATTGAAACATCGGGGCAGCCTAAACCTCGCTCCCATTTAGAAACGGCTTTATCAGTCACACCTAATTTTAAAGCCAAATCTTTTTGGGTTAAACCTTTTTCTTTCCTTTTTATAGCTATAAAATTACCTATTTTATCATAATTCATGATTTCACTCCTTACCCTAAAATTAGTATAACAATAAAAATATTTTTTTAGCAACCGACTAAACGTAGATACTTAACTTTTAATCAATATTAATAAAAAAAGCTACTTTTAAAGCAGCATATTTTATTTATCATCTTTTTGAAATTCTATCCTTCGTATTAATTTGCTATTAGCTATATCTAAATCTAAAAAATCATTTTCTAAATTATTATTTAATATTTCTAATAACTCACTTATCTTTTGTGATATTTCGTTAGGAAGATCACAACTATAATTATAATATATAAGACTTATAATATTATATATTGTTAAAACGTTTTCATTTATTTCAATATCTTTAGTTATCTTCATTTTATTTATCCTTTCATATATATATTGATATATTTAAAAAATTCTAATCGTAGGTTTTATAAATTTATATCTTCTATATCATATATTATAACATAAAATAGCAAAAATGTATAACTGATAGTAGCAAATAGCTAATATTATTCCTATTTGATGTAAAAATTAATATAGGTGATATATATGATAAGTTTTAAAAGACTAAGAAATATTAGAGAAGATAATGATATGAAACAAGAAACAATTGCTAATATATTAGGAGTAAATCGTTCTACTTACTCATTATGGGAATTAGAAGTTAATATTATGCCTTTAGATAAATTATGTAAATTTGCAGCCTATTTTAATACTAGTATTGATTACGTATTAGGATTAACAAATGATAAAACTAATAATAGAGTTATTAAAAATTTTAATACTAAAATTCTAGGCGATAATCTAAAATATTTAAGAATAAAAAATAATTTATCACAAGATAATGTAGCAAAGGTATTAAATGTAACACAAGCTTGTATTGTTAGATATGAAAAAGGATTAATTTGTATTTCTATTGCTAACTTATATAAATATTCTAAATTATTTAAAGTTTCAATGAATGATTTATGTAATGAAATGAAAAATAAAAACTAGCATGCTAGTTTTTTATTTTCGATTAATATTTTTAGAATAACCTTTACCTAGTAAATCTATTTCAGTTAATGGTTGCGATTCTACTATGCAATTATTTAGAAGAATAATAAATGGTTATAGTGGTTCTAATACTTCTTTTAGTAGATATTTTTAAAATTCTCCTATATTACGACCTAACCTAGCAACTTCATAATTTAAAAGAAAATCTTCTCTCTTATCTGTTCTATTTTTAATAACAAATGTCCACACCTCATACAACATATGTATTGACATGTATAAATTTTTCAATTATTGTTTCCAAATAATATAATCTCTTATTGTGTTATACTTGTCTAATTTTTATTTATTTTCTTGGATTATATAAAAATTCAACATTTGTAAGAAATATTTTAATTTTTTTAGAAATAACAATTATAGTCTCATTTTATCCAAATTTAAATATCTTTACTTTTTGTTTTAACTTTATTTTCATCTGACTCTCTTTTTAATTTAATTAATTCATCTTTCGATAAAGATGTAAGACGTGAAACCAATTCTAATGCTATATTATCATCTAAACCATAATTAACATATGCCCCTCTTAAATAAAAATTTGCCGCCCTAGTTCTATAATCTACATTATCATATTCTTCATGTAAATATGAAACTTCTTCTTCATATTGTTTCCTAAGATCACTATGACATTTAATTAAACTTTCTATAGAATAATTTTGGGTGAACGAATTAAATTGACTTGTATTAAATGTCAAAGCAACATATATAAAAATATCATGTAATAAGTAGTTTGCAAGATTGTCTCCTTCTTGTATTCCAAAATTGTAACCTAACTCCCTCATTTTAGATATATACTTTTCAGCTTGTATCTTAGCTTCATCATGCGTCAATCTTTTAATCATAAAAACATTCCTCCTTAACATTTATAATTAACTATTAATTACTATATATTGATAATAATTTCACCATTTTATAGATAACAATTTATAAATTATAATTTGTATCTTTAATTTTATATAATACCAATTCATATAAAATCTCTTTTGTTAAATCATCTTTAGTATATTTTTTACCATTTTGAACATTTTCTATAGTAAAATCTACTTCTAATAATTTTTTTCTATAAAAATCATGTTTAGGATATACAGAAGCAGATGCCAATATCCACATAGAAATAATTTTATTTCTAACTTTAGTACTAAAATATTCCCCACAACTATCAAAATAATATAATGCTATATCTATATTTCTAATACACTCTTCTAAATGCATATTAGTTATGCCTTTTTCTTTTCTAATATCATTAAATTCCTTTTCTGATATATTAATTTTAATATATCAAATATTATATAAGGCTTCTCGAATAGTTTTAAAATATCTTCAGAAGTTAAAGTATATATCGCGACTTTTGGCATATTCAGTTAATAACTCATTTTCACAATACAATTGTTCAACTAACATGTTCATTCTCTTATAAATAGACGATTTCTTAATACAAATTTTAACATATCTATTTTAACACCTTTTATCAAATACCACAATAAAATTAAGTATTAAATTTTATTATACTAAAAATTTAAAATTATAAGATTATAATTGCCTTTTTTTGATTAAAACAAAAAAATCTAGTTGCTCTAGATCTTATATTAACGATAACTAAAAAAACATTTCATAAGTCATAGTAAAAAGTGCTTTCCAAACTCTTTGCTACTACTTACCTTTCGTTTTCTTATTTCTTTTTTCCACCCATTGACTCTTTTAAAACAAAACCTGCTGCTACATAATCGTCATCCAAAACAGCATTAATTTTAGCAATTGTTTCCTCTCTTACATCACAATAATCAAGCATTTCTAATTGTGTAGAAAGTTCTATTGCCCAACTAAGATTTTGTAAATACTTTTCTCTCTTTTCCTTTGGAACGCTATCCATTACAAGGGAATTTCTGTTAATTTTTGACAAGTAATGTTCTTCATTCATTGTTAAATTCCTTCTTTCTTTTCTATCTTAAATTATAAAATATATCAGAACTTTAATAAACTATAGTAATGTTAATTATAAGCAAAAACTTAAATAAGTTCCCAGTTCTTGATTTTCCTATTTTTTCCCTTTTATAACCTTTTCTAATAACAATCTTTTATCAAAGCCACCATTTTTTTGTTTCTTTCGATCAGCTTCGACAATAATGTCTTCTAAACTAAAACCACTGAATTCAGCCATAGCTCTAATTAATTCTAGTTTATCAGCTAATTCTTTTTTTCTTTTTTCTAATGATTCAGCAGTTTTTACCTCTTCTAGTTCTTCTTGGTCCTTTTTTAATAAATATTCCCAATATTCTTCTGGATTTAAAACTCTTGTAAAAGGTTCTTCTCCATTAGCTCTACAAATATCAGGAATTTTATCACGAACTAATTTATTATAATATACTTTTTCCATTACACACCTCTTATATATTAAGACTCCAAAAATTTGAAGTTTATCTACATACGATACTTAAATAATATAGATTTCAAATTTTTACTTCTACTAATCTTTCTTATCTATTTTTTGAATTTAGAATATAAGATAGAAGCATTCCAACTGTCCTATCTTCATGTATTTCATTCTCCTGACACATTCTAATAACTTCATCAAATTCAAACCATGTATAACCATTTATGACCTCATCTTCTTCCAATTTAGGACCAGTTTCAGACTTAATGTATTCTTTTATTTCAAAATAATATAAATCCCAAATTACACCAGCACCATCCTTTGAAACTTTTAAAAGTTTTGGATGAGATATTATCAAGCCAACTTCTTCCAATACTTCTTTTGGAACAGTTTTCAAAACACTATCCATTACTGTATTATTTTTTAAAGCTAATTTATAATCATTAAGAGATTCAAAAACCTTTCCACCAGGTAATCTATAATCCCAACCATTTAATTCATAACGAAATTCTTTTGAAAGTAATATTTGGCTTTTTTCATTTACAATTAAAGCTCTAATTCCTGGTGGACGTCTAACCATATTTCGCCTTATACATTTTACTTGACTATCAATTGTAAATTCCTCTTCTGTTTCCAAAAATTCAAAAAAACCATTATCAAAGAGAGTTTTTTCTGTTTTCAACTTATCACTTCCCTAATCAAGATTTTAAACAAAATAATTTATTAAAACTCCAAAAATTTGGAGTTTATCTACATCTGGCAGGGGTGGCAGGAGTTGAACCCACATGAACGGTTTTGGAGACCGTCATTCTACCATTGAATTACACCCCTAATACATTCACTAAATATTTATTTATGAATAAAATATAGAGAAAAATATTAACATAGATATTGTAACATTGTTATTTTATTTTTGCAAGTACTTTAATAATTTTTCAACATTATTAATAGAGGGGAAGATAACACATGATTGTAAAATATACAACTAAAGAAAGAGATTTATTAGCAAGATTAATGCGAGCTGAAGCAGTTGGCGAAGGTAACTTGGGTATGCTAATGGTAGGAAATGTTGGTGTTAATAGAACCATTGCCAGTTGTTTAACATTTAACAACATAAGAACTATATCAGAAATGATTTATCAAAATCCAGGTGGATTTTCTGGAATAAATAGTCCATTATTTTTTAGTAATCCAACAACACAACAACAAAATTTAGCTGATAGAGTATTAAAAGGTGAATACTATTATCCAGCTACTAATGCTTTATGGTTTTATGCGCCAAAAACTAACGAAAATTGTAAAAATATTTGGTGGGACCAAGCTTTTGCAGGAAGATACAAAAACCATTGCTTTTATGAACCATCTGAAGGAGTATGCGTAGAGATACATTAAAAAAACAGTTTTAATATATTCAGATTAATATATCTAAATATATCTAACTGTTTTTTTATTTACTAAGTGGAATTCTTAGTGTTTGACCTATACTTAACAAATTACTTTTCAAATTATTATAATTCATTAATTCTTGAGCAGTATAACCATATCTTCTTCCTATTGAATATAAATTATCTCCTGATTTAACTGTGTATTCAATATAATTTGCTTGATTATTACCAGTATTTGTTGGTATCTTTAAAGTTTGACCTATATTTAATAAAGTACTAGTTAAGTTATTATAATCCATTAATTGTTGCGTAGACACACCATATTGTCTTCCAATCGAATATAAACTATCACCTGGTTTAACAGTATAATTTATATAATTAACTTGTTCTACATTTGAGGAACTATTAGGTATTTTTATAATCTGACCTATACTTAATAGAGTACTATCTAAATTATTATAATCAAGTAAGTCTTGTATTGTAAAACCATATTTTTGACCAATTGAATATAGACTATCGCCACTTTTAACAACATATTCTGTATAATTACCAGTAGGCACTTGCTCAGTCGATGCTATTGGTATTCTTAGTGTTTGACCAATTTGTAATATATCACTAGTTAAATTATTATAATTTTTAAGTTCTTGTACAGTTAAATCATTTTTTTGCGCTATGCTATATAAACTATCTCCTGCTTTAACAGTATAATTTATATAATTCTTTGGTTCAGTATCTGTACTAGACATTCCTGGAATTTTTAATCGTTGACCTATACTTAATGTATTATTAGTTAAGTTATTAGCATTTTTTAATTCATCAACAGTAATATCATATTTTTTAGCTATACTCCAAAGACTATCACCACTTTTAACCGTATAATAATCTGAAGAACTTGGGTTTTTAATGTTTTTGTATTCTAATATAGCATCAACTACTGCTTGAGCATATTTTTTATAATCATTTTTTAGTTGATTAACATCATCGCCTGTACTATCAAGAAAACCATACTCAACTAAAACGGGTTCAGTTACACCAGTATTACGATGAATAAAATAATAATCCTTTGATGTATCTGATGGTAATCTTCTTTGATAAGATTTACGTATATTTTGACCAGATTTTTCTAATTCATCTAAAATTAAATCTGCAAGTTCATTTGTATTTCGAAGTGCATAAACTACTTCAGCACCATCACCACCTCGTGGGTTCATTTACCATTGTTCATTATTTACTTTTGTTCCACATATGTTTATTTTGCGGTTCAAAAGTAAAATAACTTTAATTTTCTTTCACTTTATATTTTTCTAAAAGTTCTTCTCTATGTGAATAAATTTGATTAAGTGATAATTTAGCAAGCAAATCATTCAATTTTATAACTTCTTCATCATCAATTGTAACAACATCTTTATCTGGATATTCTTCTTGTTTGGAAATCATTATTGCCAAAGATGGAGAAATTGGGTAATATAGTTCTAATTTATCCGGTATGCCATCGAAATCACCATGAAAATTAATTGCTGGCTGATCTGAAGTAATAAAATTATCATTTTTACTTTTTAATAAACAAACTTGATAATTTTTTTCATATAAATATAAGCCTATCTTAAATGCTATACTATGGCGAATTAAAATCCATACATTTTCCCCTCTAATATCAGGATCTTTTAATTTTAAACACATATTTTTAGTATTTTCTTTTATTTTTTTCGTTCGACAATATTGTTCAGCAATTGCATGAAAGAATTGTATAGAATTACTTTTTTCTTCTAAAAAAGAAAAATCTTTTTTATATAAAAAATCTAACATTGGATTTAATCTATCTTCTACTATACAATTAAAAAATGACTCTTCACTTTGTTTAGCAAAATCTATTATTTCATCTCGTTTTACACAACTTTTATAATTATATGCTTCTTTTAATTTCTCGTTAAACTGTTGATATAAAAGCATTAGCTTTTCGCAACCATTTTCTGCAAAATACTTTCCAATTTCAATTTCTTTATCTGTACATGGTATAAACTTATAAAAATTATTTTCTTGACCAATATTCATTATATTTGTTTTAAATATTTTCTTCTTTTCTCTAAGACAATATATCATTTCTTTAGTAGACCATTTTCTTAAATACTTTCTATAAACATAATGTGGATGTTTTGTAATACTTGTCACTAGATAATCACCTATATATATTATACATTATTTTTTTCCTTTTCTACCATAAGGATTTCTCGCTAAATTTCTATTTTCATATTTAAAATTTATTTCTAGAGCTATATCATATTTATATTTGATAGTAATATTTCTATCTTTATCAATCACTATTCTATCGACTAAAGTATCTATCAATTCTTTTTTAGGTTTATTTAAATCCAATAGTTTTTTAATCTTTTTTGTATAATTTGGTAAAATACTACTTTTGTTTTTAATTTTATATTTTTTTACTTGTTCATTTTCAATACTTTCATTTATTTGTTTTAGTTTATTTTCTGATTCGCTTGCTAATACCTTATAAGTGTCTGCTGAAATTACCCCATCACATCTATCGTTATATAGAGTTGTTAACATATTTGTTATTTTATCTTTTTCAATCTGTAATTCTTTAATAACTTTATCTATATCAGTTGTTTCTTTATGAATATTTTTAACAACTTCATTATTTAATTCATTTACATCAAGTTCTTTAATTAATTTAGATACTGATTTATTTATTTGTTCCAATATTTGTTCTTCTAAATAATTATATGGATAAAAATGTGAATAACATCTTCCTCTTATTGGATCTCTAGAATATCTATTACAATTAACAGACCAATAATCTAACTTTTTTCTATAAAGAACTGTTAGCCTATTTTGACACTCTTTACAAAATAATTTCCCTTCTAACAATCTTTTTTCCCTATTTGTCTTAACTTCATAATTTCTAGTATTTCGCTTTCTTAAAGTATTAACATATTTAAAAGTCTCTTTATCAACTAATGCCTCATGGGTATTTTCTACAATAATCCATAATTTTTCGTCTAAAGTTATTTTTTTCTTTGATTTATAATTCACTTTTGTTTGAGTATGCTGAATCATATCACCAGTATATATTCTGTTACACAAGATTTTTTTTACTGTAGAAATATTCCAGTTATCTCTATCTATTAATCTTGATGAATAATTAGTTTTTTTATAACCGCTTGGTGTAACAATATTTTCTTTATTTAATCTATTTGCTATTTCAGTTGGTCCAATTCCTTCTGCACGCCAGTTAAATATATTTTTTACTATAGGAGCAGTTTCAGGATTAGGGATCAAATGTCCTTTATCTTTTGGATCTCTCATATAACCAAAGCAAGGTAGACTACCAACAAATTTTCCATTTTTTCTTTTTTCATTCAAAACATTTCTAATTTTAATAGAATTTTGTTTACTATAATAATCATTACAAGCAATTATAAATGTTGATGAATCGTTACTAGCTTGATTTTTAAAACTATCATATGACTCAAGTATAGATATAAATCTTACACTATTTTCTGGGAAAAATGTTTCAATATAATAACCTGTCATAACATGATCTCTACCAAGTCTAGATAAATCTTTAACTATTACACAATTTATCTTTTTTTGTTTTATATCTTCTATCATTTTTTGAAATCCAGGTCTATCAAAATCTGTACCAGAATATCCATCATCAACATATTCTTCAACTAAATTAAATGCATTATTCTTAACATAACTTCTCAATAATTCTTTTTGATTAATTACACTTTCACTATCAGATTCATATTTTTTATCTTTATCTTCTTGAGATAATCTTATATAGATTCCAACATTGAAATCCATTCCAGCTAAGTAAGTATTATACATTCATTCCTCCAATCATCTTACTTAATTGGGTATTAAGACAATTTAATAATAACGCGATATTAAAAAAATTGCAATACATCATTTTTTAATTTCTTCATCTTTTTTTATCTCTTCGATAAGATATTTTAAAATAAGATCTTTAAACTTAATTTCATTATTCATAACAACACCTATTTAAAGTTATGTTATAATTTCTAATTTTATTATCCTTCATTTTTTCAACCCCCTTGGTTTCAAATAAAAAACTATCAGTTCCTTTTCACCAATAGTTATTAAATATTAACTTTATTTTTTATAAGCTCATTCTTTTTTATATCAGTATCATCAAAAAGATTCTTTTCTTCTCTTATAATGTATTTAAAACACTTCCTATTAAACATGTCTTTTAATCTTTCTTCGTTTAGATTTGGTTTATTAGTTTTAAATTCGTATGTAATCACATAATTAACTTTTCTTTTTTTCATTTTCTCCGCCTTTCACCAAAATTGTAACGCACTTATAAAAATATGTCAGCAGTAAATTAAATGCTCAATTACTTATCATTTCTAATAACTACTTCAAGATTTTTATAGATATATTCTTTTAACAATGATTCCATTGCAAATTGAAATGTAACTTTATTATTAGATAATACTTTTTGAATTGCTTTCTCAGTATTACTATCTATCCTAAATTTCTTTTGTATAGTTTTATTTGCTCTCATATAAACATCCTCCTTTCTATAATTTTGGTACCGTCTTTATATTCTTATAGATATAAAAATAAAAATATTTTTAAACTAAAATTAAAGCAGGATAAATCTTGTTTACAAACAACTAGCCAGTGTCTAGTTTATCCTTATTTTATAAGAGATTTCAAAATTGCAAAGTGTAAACATTTTTCATATTTGTTATACAATTGTATACATCATAATCCTTATTTTATAAAGGGTGTTATACACTCGTATACATTTTTTTAATACGAAATATTTCATTTTTGATACATAAATAATAATTTTTGTAAAAAAATTTGGTACCAGAATTATATATTTTTTAAGGGGCAATTTTGAATACAAAAAACACCAACAAGAATAGCTTGCTGGTGCAATAAATTTTACAATTATTTCGTATTCTACTATATTGTAACATACAATTGTTGAAAGTCAATAAGGAAAAAATGTTGGATAAATAACTGCAAAAATCTCTGATTAAAATCTAATTAAGCCTTATAAATACTGCATTTTCCTAAATAGATACTTTAATGGATATTTGCCTATTTACAATAACAAATAATTTTTTTATACCAATAATTTATAAAAATGCGACTACATTTTTTAATATTTATTATTCAATTTCATCAAAATCATTATAATCACAATAAGATGATAATGAGAATCTTATTGTCTCCCTTATTTGTTCGTCCGAATAACCACATTCTTTTAAAACATATGATGGTTTTGAATTACTACAAGCAGAGCCTGTACTTGCAGATATAATTGAAGAAGCATTTTTCAAAAACAGTTGATTATTATAGCCTTTTATTTGAATACTAACTAATCCTGGTATTTTATTCTCAAAATTATTATTTATAATTATTCTATCACCAAATACATCAATCATTTTTTTCTTAAATTGTTTTTCATATTTTTTTAATATTTCAATATTTTTTTCCAAATCTTTTTCAGCTATTTCAGCAGCTTTACCCAAGCCAACTATTTGATGTACTGCTAAAGTACCACTTCTAAATCCAAATTCCTGTTCTCCTCCATGTATCAAAGGAGTTATTTTAGGATACAAATTATTTGAATCCTTTCTTATAAATAATATTCCAATACCTTTTGGGCCATAAAATTTATGTGCAGACATAGACAAAAAATCTATATTTGCCATTTCTTGTAAATTAATATAACCTTTACCAGCAAATTGAGTTGCATCAGTATGAAATAAAACATTATGCTTATGACAAATTTCAGATAATCTCTTTACATCGTTAATACTTCCCAATTCATTATTTGCCCACATTATTGAAACTAAAATTGTATTCTCTTTGATATTTTTTTCTAGGATTTCTGGTAAAACAATTCCCTCACGATTAACAGGTAAAAATGTAACTTCAAAACCGTTTTCTTCTAAAAAAATGGCAGTATTTTTTATACAAGAATGTTCTACTGCACTTACTATAATATGATTGCCTTTATACTTATTCGCATGAGTATAGCCCTTTAATACCAAATTATTACTTTCAGTAGAACCACTTGTAAATATTACTTCATCATTTCTACAATTAACAAATGAGGCAACTCTTTGTCTAGCTAAGTCTACTGCTTCTTGAGATTTTAATGCTTGATTATAATATTTACTATTAGGATTACCATAAAATTCTGTAATATATGGCAGCATTTCATCACATACCTCAGGTAAAACTCTTGTAGTTGCTGAATTATCTAGATATAACATTTTATTCACCTTCTTTAAAGTAATTCAAAAATGGAATCTAATACCTTGTCGTAATTACCTTTTAACTGATATTCATCATATAATACATTAACGCCTCTAGAAATATGTGCATTAAATAATTCAGGAAATAATTCTGAATCTGTAACTTCTTTATTTAATTGTTCAATTAATAATGCCTTATATAATTCATCAAAATCTCCTGTTATAGTAATTCTTTGATATGTAGCACCTCCGTGATCGTTGTTGATTTCATTGTACTGTTTTCTTGGATCTTCTTTGCTTTTTAATGAGAGACCTATAGCTATTCTCATAACAGAGGCTTTGGTGGATAATTTTAGTAACTTTTGTAATTCTATTATCTTCTGTTCAACTTCTAATGAAGTAGTTAATCTACCATTCATAATTAAAAATAAGCCTCCTTTATTTCTGTTTTTCCTTCTGTTTCATCATTAATCAATATATAATTTTTACTTAAATTCTTCTTAACAATTTTATATAAATTTCCTACAATTTCCTCATCTGTTGATAATATTAAAACCTGTTCAGAAATAGTGCATAATATTTTTTCTACGAATAATGCCCTATTTTCCTTATCTAACCTAGCTAATGGAGTATCAAATGTAAAAACATTATTACGATCAGACAGTTTAAATATAGACCATACTATAGCAGCGATAAGCAACTGTTTCTCACCAGCTGATAAAATAGTAATATCCTTTTCAAACCCTTTATTATCAAATAAAATAATTTCATAAGAATCATTATTTATTTCCATTTTTGTAATGTAATTTTCCTTCTTATTAATTTCATCAAACTTTTTTACAGCTAATTCTGATATTCTTGTTAAATAATTAATAGTTTGCTTTTTCTTATATTCTTCAGAAACTTTTAGAATTTTTCTCGCTATAAAAAAACTATTCTCTTCTTTTTTTTCTGAATCTAATTTCTTTTCCATTGTTTCAAGTTCAATAAATGAACTATTAACTTCTAATGTAGCCCTTTTTATATTTTTTTCTACATCTCTTATTTTTATTTTCAATTCTTCTAAATCTATTTCTAACACTTTTATTTCTTTTAATAATTTTTGCAAATCTTTAGAATTTGCATTTTCATTTTTATCAATTATTTGTTTATATAGTTTAGTACTAGTCAAATCATCTCTGCTACTTAATAAAATTTGTTTTAAAGAATAAATATCTAATTTTTCATATCTTTCTAAAAATTCATTTATTAGTTTATTTAATTTAGGAGTAGTATTATACTTGATATCTAATTCAGAATCATCAACCATATCTAGTAATTCTTTTTTTATTTTTTTAACAGCTTGTTCACCTAAAAGCTGTTCAATTTCATCAACATATTTAAGTAAAATTTTTGGTTTTTCTTTTCGTATTTCTTTGCTTATATTTTTAATTCTATTTGCATTAAGATAAAAAACTACATCATCCTCTAAAAAATCCTTTATTAAAGCCATATTTTCTTTTCTATTTTTTTCAAGCATTTCTAATGAACTTCTCATAGCAAATTTCTTTTTTTCATCAAGTCCACCATAATTTTCAAATTTTTTCATTAAATTTCTTAATTTAAAATGTTGTTCAGCTTCAGTATTTTTATATCGTATTAAAACATCAGTTAAATTTTTTAGATTTTTTTGGTTTTCATTATATTTATTTCTATATTCCAATAAATTAATTTCATCAGTAGAAAAAACCTTTCTACTTTTTTCCTTTTCTATGTAAAAAGATATGTCATCTTCCATTTTTTCAAAAATATTTAAATTAAAATTGACATTTATAATTTCTCTTAAATATTCTGATATTTTGTTTTCATCTATTATTTGAGCAATTTTTTCGCCATCAAATAACATTGTATCTATTACAGATGGCGGCATTATTTCTTTTAATTTTGTTTGCATCTGTTCTATTTCTTCATCATTCAAAAAAATTTTATTTTTCTTAACCCGTAACGTTTCTAATATTGAGTCGTTTACCTTCTTCCATGATCTAGTAACTGTATAATTATTTTCAATATAATTCTCAATTAGACTGAACTCTATGTCTATTTCGTAGTAGGAAATTTTCTTTTTTAATTCTACATAATTAAATATCTTTTTTAGTGAATTATAATAAACATTACTATTTGTTTTTAAACCATAGGCATAAGAACCAAATAAACCTGTTTTTATAGAATTTAATAAAGTTGTCTTACCTGCACCATTTTTTCCACCTATTAAAATAATATTCTTATCCTTACTAACATTAATATTAAATATATTATTTTCATTTCTATATGGACCGATATTATGTAACTTTATCTTAGTTATTTTCATAGTTGAGTCCTCCTATCTACTAAATATGAATATAATCCTGATTTAATAATTTAGAAAGATCCTTTTGAAGATTATCTCTCCTTGTTAAACCAAAACTATTTTTTTCTAAATACAAGATTTTTTTAACCAATTCAAAATCAATATTGTTATTTACACAAACATCTTTTAGTATTTCTAACTCACTTTCTCCTAATAATTTTATATCGTCAGATATAAAATTTAAATCTATTCCCATCACATCTTTATATATTTTACAAACATCGTTATTCCAATAACCTTGTTCTAACCATAACTTACTAATCGCTACTAATTCATCTTTTGTAATTAATTCATATTCAATCCCATGTTCTTCTTTTAATTTTTTTTGAACTTCCAATAATTTTCTTAACATATCTTTTCTTTCTTCATAAGTAAATGGACCTAATCCTAATTGACCATAACCTTCATTCAATTTACAAATAATTTTAGGGTCATAGCTACTGGATAAATCAATCTTATTATTTTTTATATATTTAACTACTTCAGATTTGGTTTTAAAAATATTCCACTGTTCATTAAAATTATCAATACCTGTTTCAATGTTTATCTCTATTTTCTCTCTATCCCCCTTTTTAGGAATAATCAAAATATTATCTTTATGATTTACAGAGGAAAAATAAATTTGCCCTGTAGCTCTTCTCTTCATTCTTAAATTTCTATTATCTCTAATACTATATAACCAATTTCTATATTCTAATAAAGGAACTAACCATTTTATACCACTTGTTATAAATCCATTTAATGCTTTATCTTCTGCAACAACAGTACATACCCAACAACCAAATCTACTATTGCCACAACTTCCAGCTTTCTTAGTATCTTCATCTACTATTAATGGACATTCTGTACTTGCAGAACTTTCAGCATATAATTTAAATAGCTCTTGGTTATTGCCTCCCCATGGGCAAGGATAATTTAACAATACATCCCAAACATCATCTATATTAAAATCTATTATAGGTGCAAATGTAAATGCATTACTAAGAGTCGTATGTCGCATTAGATCGCTGCTTTTTACTGAATGAGAATTTAAAACACGATCTCTTGAATTACTTTCACCTTTTCTAACACCTAATACCATAATTGCTTCGCCATTAGCAGCTACTATATCCCTAATAAATCTATTCGCAGGTTCAATTTTCATTCGATCAGTACACCATCTAAATGTTTGATTAGGGCAAGGATATCCCTTTCCAATTAAATTAGCCCAAAAAGTATTATCATATTGAGGTTGAACTTTATGTGTACTAAGGGGTAAATTATTTTTTTTACCATATTGTTCCATTTTATATAGTGTAGAATTGATCTCATTAATAATTAAAGGAGTTTCTACTAGAGTATCAGAACTTATAATATATACATGTTTTTTTAATTTTTCTGGTGCTAACTCAGACAGTGCCGTTAAAACAACAGTACATGTAGCTGTTGAATCCTTTCCTCCACTATAACCTATAATCCATGGTCTATCATCTTGTAAATAAACTCGTTTTGCTCTATCTATCGCATCTCTATATTTTTTGCCTTTTTGCTCTAATATGTTTGTAAGTTTCATAACTGCACTTCCTCTTTACTTTATAGTCCCTCTTCCTCCAAAATTTCATTAATAGTCTTTGCACCCAAATTACTTTTTTCGAAGAATTTATCTATTATATCTTTTATATTATCAACTTGCTTATCAAAAATAACGTCTGAAAGCATATTATACAATATGTCAATTCCACCCATAGCATAATCATCAAAAAGTTCTTTTTTATGTAATTTTCGAGGATTTGCTATAGAATTTTCTTCAAATGATAATTTCATAGCATTTTCAGCATCAACATCTATTTCATCACTCAAGCAAATTATTTGATATAAAAAATCAATTTTATCAGCTCTATTTTGCAATACATTTCTTGGTAAATTAGCAGTTATTGAGTTATCATTATCTTGAACATCTTTTTGATTATTAATAAATCCAAGCACCCCTGACATCATATAAATATCAACCAAATCAAAACCATACTTATTTTTTAATTCTTGATATTTTTCTGCTTTTTTACCCTTTATTACAATATCAGTTTGAAAAGTTAACATTTAATTATATCCCCCTTCTCAACTAATGAGACGCTAGACGTTGTTCCAACTTTGTCTATATCATACATTAATCCAATTCTATCTTTCAATGTATCTTCAACTACACCATCCCATTGACTATCTGAAGTGAACAATATTATTTGGTCTGTTAAAGAAGGTATTATTGATGTTACATTTTTCCTATGACTTAAATCTAATTTAGCAAAAGGGGCATCCATTACTAATGTAAATCTATCATCATCTGATAATTCCGTTGTTTCGTCTTTTTCTCTAGAAATAAATTCTTTTGCAATTGATATAATGGATCCAACAAAAGCAAAACTTGTAACAATTTTTTCGCCTTCAGATAATGTAGTCGTTTTAAATTCATCAGTTACATTAAAATTATAATCATCTTCAATATAAATTGATTTTTCAGAATTTAACATCTTAGATAAAAGTTCACTTATTTTATTCTGTAAATCATCTTTAACTTCTCTTTCTTTTTTATTTAATCTATTAGTCATATCATTTATCAATTTTTGGCATATATCTACTTTAAATTGAACAGCATCATTAATATTACTAGAAACAGTAATCCTACTTCGTTCATCTTCTTTATTTCTTTGGGATTGCTTCATAACTTCTATTTGATTTTTACAACTACCAATAGCTTGATTCTTAGAAGCAATTGAATTTCTCAATTGAATATACTCATCATTATATTTAGATAAATCTTGATCACCAACATCAGCAATTAATTTTTCATTATCGTTAATTTTATTTGTAATAATATCCTTATTATTTATTAGATTATTATAATCTTCATACATTCTATTGAAATTCTCATAATACTTTCTATTATTTTCAATTGCATTATTAATATGAACTTCAAGACTTTTTAATAAAACACTATAACTTTCTGGAGGCAAATAACTTTTCAATTTTTCAAGTCTTTTAATTGCATCTTGATTATTATATAAATTATTTCCACAAATACATACGCCATCATTTAAAATATGATTAATCGCATTTGCATTTATTCCTTCTATTACTTTATCCCTCAGATCGCTTTTTTGGATTTTTTCCTGTAATATTTCAAAGGTTGAGCCTAAAAAATAATTAACACTTGCCGTGCCAAATGTTTTAAATATTTGAATTTTCTTTTTTTCTATTTCGTCTTGAATCTTTTCCATTTGCTTGTTGTATTCAACCCTCTTATTCTGTAATTCTTTTAATGCTGCATTAGACTTTAGAATTTCATTAACTTTGGATTGCCTTTTTTCTAATTCTATTAATTCATCCTCATATTTTTCTTTATTTTTATTTTCTATATCTAATTTTTCATCTAACAATTTTAAATCTTCATTTATCTGATTTAACTTAGAAGAATTATCCGAAACAAATTCAGTCTCAAATTCCTTTTTGGCTTTTTCTAAATGGTACTTAGAATTCTCAAGCACATCTAAACCCAAAAGATTTTTTACAGCTTTTGATAAATCTTTTTTCCCTACTCGTTGATTATCAACTAAATCTTGCATTCTTTCACCATCAAACAAGAAATATGTTGATAAGTCTCTTGGAAATATTTCCCTAATTGCATTTTGAGTAGTTCGTTTGGTTTCTCCAGTTACTGGATCCGAAATAGTAAAAGTCAAATCTTCAACTAATTTTTGAATATTACCATTAGAATTTCTAATATAATCAATATATTTTCTACAAGTATATATTTTTTTTGAGTGTTCAAATTCTAAACTGACTTCAACACATGCTTTCTCCCCAACAGCAATTTTTGATAATATTTCTTTTGTAATTAATTCGTCAGGATTGTCTAATTTAATTTGCCCATATAAACACCAATTAAAAGCTTGTAATAAAGTAGTTTTTCCTGCACCATTATTAGCAATAATCACAGTTACATTTTTCTCTTTAGAAGTTGAAAAAGAGATTTCAGTATCGCCTTTAAACTGTCTAAAGTTGTGTAAATTCATTTTTCTGAATATCATTCTTTTTCACCTCTCGCTCAATTATATTTTTTATTACTTTAATCATTTCAGAATCTTTTTTTTCTTTGGTATTAAAATTTTTCTTTTCCGTAAATATTATTTCATACAAAACTTCTGCAGATATTTCATTAATCAATTCAGATCTACTCTTCATCTATAAAACCTCCAACATTATATTTATCCCTAACATCATGTATTTTTTCTTTTTCAATTCCATAAATAGCTAATAAGTCATTAATGAATCTTTCACCCTGATCTTTATTTTCCGCTAAAGAGTTAAATTCATATACTCTTTTCAATTCACTCTCAACTAAACTAGAACCAGTATAATTTTCTTCTTCACTACATGGAACAGTAACAAAATCATGAATATATGCATATTCTTTATCAGGATATAATCGAAGTACTCTTCCCCTTCTTTGAATAAATTCTTTTGGATCTGTACTACTTGAAAGAATAAAAGCATGCTGAATGGCTGGAATATTCACACCTTCATCAAGACATTTTATTGCAACTATAGCCTGTAGATCTTTTCCTTCACTAAACATTTCTATAATTTCTGATCGTTCTTCTGATGTTTCTTCTGATGTGAATTTCCTATTCTTTATACCAAACTCATTCCATAATATCTGACAAACTTTTCTAATTTGTCTTTCTTCACTTCCATCTATTTCATCAATGGTTTTGGTCGCTCCACAATAAACTAATATATAGTTTTTATTAAAATATTGACTCATCAAATTTCTAAGTACGACTAATTTATTACTCGCACCAGCTACTAGTCTTGCTCTTTTTATAAGTAAATTTTTTGCAATGTCATTTATTATAATCTTTCCACTAACTTCTCTGATATTTTGAGCAATCCTTAACGAAAGCTTATTATATTCATCTTGTTCTTCCACAGTCAATCTAACAATATGAGGAAAATAATAATATCTAGTCAAAAACCCCTCATTAATAGCTCTTTCAAGATCAAATGAATAAACCTCTCCACCAAAATAATTATATATAAATTCTGTATTTTCTTCATCTCTAAATCTTCTAGGTGTTGCAGATAACCCCAATCTATACTTAAATTTTTCATCTAAGCTTGCTCTCATAGAATTTGTTCCCGCATTATGAGCTTCATCTACAACCAACAATATATCACCATTAACTTTGCTTAAAAATTTTTGCATATCTTCAGATGAAAATGTAGCATTTGTTGTTACAATAGTAAAATTGTCAATAGTTCCATAATTAAATAATTTAATTTTTCTATACACTTGCTCTTTCCAATTTGGATATACAGAATAACACACTACAGGATTCAAATTAAATTTCTTAACATCTTCTACCCATTGTTCAACCAAATGCTGATATGGACAAACAATTACAATTACTAATTTTTCAATTTCTTTCCATATTTCAGTTATGCCATATAAACCTGTTAACGTTTTTCCTGTACCAGTAGCCATAGTCAACAATCCCATGTATTTATTATTTATCCAATTTGTTATTGCTTCTTTCTGATATTGCCTTGGTTTAAACCAATCAGGAATTAATGGAAATTCTATGTTTTCTTCGTAAGAAGGAATGATTTCGTTGAATTCTTCATGAGTATTTTCTTTTATATAATCTATTTTTTTAAATTCTAGCAATTTATTTTTTAATGCATCTGGAAATGGTTGAATATTTAACCTATTAGTTTTATTATCCCATAAATTTGTAAAATCTATATCATATTCTTTAACATATTCATTTTCATCACTATTCCAAGATTTGAACACAACAAAAGATTCGAAATTGGTATATTGTCCATTATTAGTTTCATTCATAGAACCAGTAAACATAATTTTATTATGCATCGCATCCTCTATAATACCAAATTTTTCATGGTATGCACCATAGTCATCCATTAATGCTATCTTAATATCCAATCTATCATCTGCTATAAGTGTAGCTATATAATTCAATTTTTCATTAATGTTTTCAGATTCTATATTATTAAATTCTCTTATCATAGCATCCAATATAACATCCGATTTCATTTTATATCCTAAATTAATAGTATCTATATCCTCTTTACTAAGTTTTGGAGAAGCTATTATTTCAACTTTACCTCCATTTTCAATCAAATTTGATAGTCCTTGAGAGGCATTAACTAAAGAAGAAATTGTAAAATAACCAACTGCCCTTTTATAATAAGTTGCAACTGATAATAAAGGATTATAAAAATCTTTTACCATATTGTTTTTGCTACTTCTATATGATCGTTCTATACTAATATCAGTTAACAACATTTTACCACCTATGACTTTCATTTCTAAGGGAATTTTCCAATATTATTATATCATGTATACTTTGAGTTGTAAATTAAATGGAGAATCTATACTTAATAATTTATTTTACAAATAAATTAATTTTTTTCGTTATTTTTCATTCTAAATAAAAATATTACAATTAAATATTAAATTATCATTAATAACATAATACGATAATAACGCTTTAAACTAAAAAAATCCATACAAAACATGGAAAAGATCGTTTATAAAACATTAAAAAAGGCCCTACCACTAGATAGTGCCTATATGAAAATAATTTAATATTTTCTTCATTAATAATATGTTATAAATATTAGTTTAGATCAATAAATTAATCTTTCCTATCAAATAATTCTTTAATAATTAAATCTTGAGAGTGTAAATTATTATTTTTTCCTAATAATAAATTTTCATAAAATTTAATTAAATAACTACTATCTTCTTTTATATTTAAATAATTATTATAATAATTACTTCTTAATAAAGCATTTCTAAAATATACAGATTTATTCTTAAATAAAGTATTATCCACACTATAACCTAAACTTATTAAATATTTTTCTATAAATAATGCAGTAGTTCTAGTATTACCCTCTCTAAATGGATGAACCTGCCATATACTAGATGAAAATTTAGTAATGCTGTTTATAACTTCTACTATATTCATTTCTTTATAGTTTTTTTCTTTTTCTAAAGATATATCATATTCTAATGATTCAGTTAATGTTTTACAATCACCATATGCCACTGAATCATTATTTAATATTTTTTCATGTTTTGAAAAATCTATTTTTCTAAACTCACCTGCAAACTCATAAACATCTTGAAATAAATATTTATGGACATATTTTAAATAATCAACAGATAATTCAAATTTATTTTCTTGTAATAATTCAACTATCCTAGTAGACACAAAATCACATTCTAATTCGCTATGATTTATTTCTTTTTTACCTTCTTTTTCTATATAATATTCTTTTAATTCATTTTCTACTTGTTCAATAGTTAAATTACCATTAACATTATTACTTACAAGCTTTTCTAAATATTTAGAAGGTTTTAAATTATCTACTTCCTGTAAACCAATAGCCATATCCCATTGTAATTGTTTTACATAATTATTAGACTTATATTCTTCTTGATATTCATTAACACTTGAATCTAATTCTTTTTCACTCATAATTTATACCTCCTAACCATTTTTAATTATACCATATTTTTTATAATAATTAAGTTATTATATTTAATTATCTAATTCTAATCTATAATAAACCCTTAAATCCATAATAGCTTGTCTAAAAATTTTCTTTTCTTCTTCCTGAGAATAAATTATCACATCATGCAATGTCTTATAAATTGATATGACACTTACATTTTTATTATCTAAATATTTATAATTTAAATAAATCAAATCTGCTAATAATCTAGCATCATTTTCTATTCTTAACCTTTTTTCTTCTTTAATAAAATTCTTTTCGTTTATCGTCATTCCATCCTCCATTTATTGCGTATTTTTTTACTATTGTTTTATTAAATATACATGTCTCAATACCCAATTAAATTTAACAATGGTAACTGAACATTTCACCTCCTGCATTTATGTGATTAGACACAACAATTACATCACTATTATTTCCATAAGCTTCTAATATTCTATTTACCCTTTCAGTTGGTGATAAAGTCTCATCACTAACTCTAGTCATCTTAACATCCACACCTAAATTTTTAAATAAATCATACATATATTGAGAAATCTCTAAAGTTAAATCTTTTTCAATTATACCATTGCCACTAGCTCCAGGATCTGAGCCCCCATGACCAGCATCTATAACAACTTTTAAATCATTCATATTTTACCTCCTAAAATAATTTTATGATTATAATTGAGAAAGGTGCCCATTTATAATTATACTTTTATATAAAAAATATTTTCCCTACATATTATAGCTTTTATATTTACATAATGATATAATAAACATGAAAGAAGGTAGATAAATATTATGATAATAATTTTTATTTTACTAACAATAGTCGCAATATTTGCAGGAATTCATGATGGATCAAAATAAATATACCATAACTATTAAAATATAAAATAATACAAACAAAAAATCAAAACTTTAATTTTGATTTTTTTATTCGGCACTTTTATCTAATTTAACTACAACATTTTTTATTTTTCCAGAACGATATACTTTCATTTCAATTTTTTCGCCTATATCATACTTATATAATAAGAAACGCAAATGAGCAGAATCTTCTACCTCTTCACCATTTACTTCTAAAATTACATCACCTTTTTGTAAACCTGCTTCTTTTGCTGGATAACCATCTTCAACACTAGCAACAACGGCGCCTCTATTTACTTCTTCATCAATAGTAATTTTATGATAATAAAGTGTATAAGTATTAGTTGCATCAATTAATTGAACACCTAGAACAGGTCTCAATACTTTTTCACCTTTTTCTAATTTATCAACAGCTGACATAGCTATTTCAATTGGAATTGCAAAACCCATACCTTCAATCTCGTCTTCAACTAATTTCATTGAATTTATGCCAATAACTTCACCTTTCATATTAACTAAAGGCCCACCACTATTACCAGGATTAATAGCGGCATCAGTTTGTAAAACTTGCATCATATATTTTCCACTTGTTGAAGAAGAAACAGTAACTAAACGATCCTTACCAGATAAAATACCTCTAGTAACCGTTCCAATATATTTTTTACCAAGTGGCGAACCAACTGTAAAAACAGAGTCACCTAATTCCATCTCAGTACTATCGCCTATTTTAACAGATTTTAAAGCAGCTGACTTCTCAATCGATAAAACAGCTATATCAGCATATTCATCGCCACCTAATAAAGTCGCTTCAACTGTTTGTCCAGCTATATTAGTTACTTGAATTTTATTTGCGTCCTTTATTACATGATAATTAGTAATTATATAACCTAAATCATCAGCAATTTTATATACAAAACCTGTCCCTGTTCCAACAGCTTGGCTGTTTTGATATGTTTCTATAATTACAACAGCATCATACACTTCATCAATCGAAGATTTCATCGAATTAGTTTCTGTAATTGTAACATCTTTAACAACAGACTCAATTTGTTTTTCTTGTATAGGAAAATTATGATAGACAACGATTGTCCCACAAACACCTACTGTTAAAGATATCACAATGGTTATTATATAACTTATTCCTTTTTTCAAATTATCACCTCTATAAATCTACAATTTCTCGCCAATTATCAGGAAATCCAATTTTATTTAAAATACTATTAAGTGAAACTGTATCAACTTTACTATCTAAAATATCAATTTCATAACCTATCTCAAAAATAATATCGCGAAATTCTCCATCACTAAGCATTTTTTTCATAATCAAAATAATCGCATATAAATCATTTTTACCATAAATATATTCCCCTTCTTCATCTGTAGAAATATTTAAAATATTATGGTATTCATTATTAGGAATTACACGACTTGTTCTATGATCATATAAAATATCTTCATGAGCACATAAATTTCTAAAATTTGCTAACAAAGATAAATAAATAGATAATGTCTCAACATCAGTTCTATATAACTTAGCAATTTCATTTTGGTCTTCATATTTTAATATACAAAATAATTCAGAAATAATACCAAAAGATAAAACTTTTACTAAAATCCACATTGGAATATAACCATAATTACTTAAATAGTGAAGAGTAGCTGAATGCTGACGACCATTAACTCTTATCTGTCTTTTCATTTTATTTAATATATCAAAAACTTGTCTTGAACGAGCTGGATCCTGCGTAAAATTTTCTGGATTCAAATAATCTTTATCCTTAAATCCATATTTTCTTGATAATTGGTAACTCATAATTGATTTAATATTATTTTCAATAATCAAAATATATTTAAAAATTGTATTACGAATTCTCCTGTCAAACACAAATGTTGCATATAACTCTTCAAATGTTGTCCCAGAAATAAACTTATCTTTATCAACAGTTGTAAACATATGTCGATAACCATTTATAAAAAAATAATTTTCACGAAACAAAATTTGCTTTGCAGTCTCTTCATCATTAATAATTAGACCTCTAGATTTTAAAATATCAATTTGTTCATCTAAGTTCTTAAATATTTTAGACTTCATACAATCACCTATAAAAATTATAGCATACAAAATATGAAAATAATATGTTTTTTTCGTGTAATTTATTTGATAAAATAAGACATTTACATTTATTTACTACTAATATAATTAATAACACCTGTAACAATTGTATCAACTATTTTTTGTTGATAACTATCTTGTCTTAACAAATATCTTTCATTGGCATTACTTAAAAAACCAACTTCAACTAAAACACCAGGTCGTTCAGCTTTCCTATATAAATATAAATCACTTATCTCTTTAATTTTTCTTTTAGAATTAAGTGAAGTTGTAAATTCTTTTTGAAGAAATTCCGCCAAAACAACATTTTCACTATTTACATCATCATAAAATACTTGAGCCCCATACCAAGACTCTGAGATATCTGCATTCAAATGAATAGATAAAAATAGTGTACAATTAGATTCATTAATTAATTTTATACGTTGATTTAAATCACTACGTTTATGGTTATTAGCGTTAGGAATTGATAAATCATAATCTCCATACCTTGTCATATATACAATGGCACCTTTTTCTGTCAAAGCTTGTTCCAATTTTTTACTAATTTCTAAATTAATTGGAGCTTCTTTTATATTCATATACATAGCTCCTGGGTCGGCACCGCCATGACCAGCATCAACATATATAATATGCCCTAATAATGGTAAATCATTATCATCAGCTTGAACAAAATTAAAACCGAAAATACTTAATATTAAAAAGAAAAAAACATATATTTTATAGCGTAACATTGTATCACCTTATTTAAATATATGCTTTTCTATATAGTTAATTAATATTAAATTTATTAAAGTAAAATCTTATAAATTATAAATTATCAAATAAATTCCATGGATAATCTTTAGGTTTTTCTTCTATAAATTCCATTTTTTCTTTAGTAACAGGATGATAAAAAGCTAAATAATAAGAAAATAATGCAATTTGTTCTCCTACTTTAGAATTTTTATTATAACGTTGATCACCATATAAAGCATGATTTCTTGATGAAAATTGAACTCTAATTTGATGTGATCTACCAGTTACTAAATCTATATCAACTAATGAATAACCATCTTTAAAATCTATAACCTTATAATTTAAAATAGCGTCTTTTCCTTTAGAAGATACAATGGTCATATTAGTCTTAGTATTTTTTAATAATTTATCTTTAAAAACTCCTTGTTTATTAGAAAAATATCCATCTACAATAGCGTAATATTTCTTAACTATTTTGTGTGTTCTAACCTGTTCACTTAAACGTGATGCTGCCTTAGAAGTTTTAGCAAAAACCATAACGCCACTTACAGGCCTATCTAATCTATGGACAAGGCCTAAATAAACATTACCAGGTTTATTATATTTTTCTTTTAAATAACTTTTTAACATACTAAGTAAATCAGTATCATTACTTTCATCTAATTGAACAGGTATATTAGCAGGTTTAACCACAACTAAAACATGATTATCTTCATACAAAATCTTAATCATTTAATTCAAATCTTCCATATATTCCACAAGGCAATACTAAATTATTATTTTCAATTGGTAATCCAACTTCACCAGCTGATATAATTCCATTTGGATATTTTTTTAAAACAGTTACCTTTAAAATATTTTCTAAAACTGTACTAGAAATACCAGTTGTATATGAATTTATAAGCATAAATAAAGGTTTATCACTTAATATTTTCATACAAGAAGTAATCAAATTATAAATGTTATCTTCAAACTTCCATACTTCGCCATTTGGTCCTCTTCCATAACTTGGTGGATCCATAATTATTACATCATATTTATTACCACGTCTTGCTTCTCTCTCAACAAATTTTAAACAATCATCAACTATAAATCTTATTTTATTATTTTCTAAATGTGAAAGGCGCATATTTTCTTTTGCCCATTCAATCATACCACGAGCTGCATCAACATGAACAACCTCAACAGCTCCAGCATAAGAACAAGCCATTGTTGCACCACCAGTATACGCAAATAAATTTAAAACTTTAATTGGACGATTACTATTTTTTATTTTATCAATCATATAATCCCAATTAACAGCTTGTTCTGGAAATAAACCTGTATGTTTAAAATTAGTTGGACTAACTTTAAAACTTAAAGCACCATAATTAACAGTCCAATAATCAGGCAATTTTTTAAAAAATTCCCAAGTACCTCCACCTTTACTACTTCGATGATAAAAACCATCAGGATTATTCCAATTCTTGTTATTTTTATCGATTGGCCACAAAGCTTGAGGATCTGGTCTTCTCAAAACGACATCTTTCCAAATTTCTAACTTTTCACCATTTCCTGCATCGACAATTTTATAATCTTGCCACTTATTACTAATTCGCATAAATCACCTATTTGCTCTTTCTAGTTTGAAGAACTTTAATACCTTTTACCAACAAATAAAGAACAACAATAGGAGTAATAAAAATTACAACTAAATTTGATACAACTGTAAATGAACATAAAAAGGCTGAAAGAGCTTCTGATGAACCAATTTCACATTCTCTACCATTAAAAAGCATAAAAAGAGCGCATATAATATCGATAATAATAATTGGTAACATAATTCTTACAAAAAACCAATTTTCATCAGCTTTTTTATTTTTAACTAAATTATTTTTTGATATATTTTTTGCTTCTTCAACTTCAACAAATTTCTTTTTACTTAAACTACCCCATTTATTAATAATTTCTTCTTGATAAATATCTAAACATCTATTTAAATCATTATAAATAACTAATGTTATTATTTTATCATCATAGCGTTTTTGAATTTTTTCATGCAAAACTTGAAACTCGCCAACTATTTCTTCTTTAGATTTTTTATCTATAAAATATTTACCATCTTCACTTTTATTAACTTCACTATTATAAAAATTATAATCATCTTCAAGATTTAAATAATTTTTTAACATTGGAAAAACAATGTTTTGTTTATTTTCTTCAAAAAATTTGTCCATAGTTTCCTTTAATTCATTAACTTTTTGTTCTTTTTCTTTAACTTCTGAATTAAATTTACGCTTAGTCATTTCTATTCTTTTACTATCATAATCTTTTTTAAATTTATTTAAATCATTAAAAGCTAAATTATATTCTAATCTTTTTTCTTCATAATCAGCTAACACAATATCACCTCGTATAAAAATATCTATATATATTATACCAATAAATATTATAAAATAATTATGGAAAAATGAAATAATAAAAGATTGGACATTTATTTACAAAAAATATAATATAAATATGAAATTAAATATATAGTTTAATCCTTTTTAATCATTAATATTATATTTATAATAACTGATATTATATAAATCTAAATCAGATATTTTAATATTTCCTTTTTTTAATGCATCAGAAACAGGTTCAGTAGAACCATCTTCATACTGAGCAATAATATATTCGTTCTTAACACAACTAAAATAATAATGATATTTCTCATCACTATAAAATTCTTCTAACATCTCAGCACAAACAAAATCATCAATATATTTAGTAGTATCATCAATTTTTACTACTTTCATACTAGATGAATTAACAGAACATTTAAATTTACTACCTTTAAAATGTATTTGTGGAGTAGAATATTCTGGACAATAGTATACATCATACAATACTCCATTATAAGAATAAGGCTCAATACCTTGAATTGCAAACAATGGTTTATGTAACATAAATATGCAAACTATATCCACTATGATAAGAAAAACTATTGTAATTATAATAAACAAAATTATTTTAATCCAACTTTTCATAAATTGACCTCCAATATTAAATAATTCAAATTCATTTTTATTATAGCACAACCTTAGTAATCAAAAAAACTAATAAAAACCTTGAAAATATAAATTTCCAAGGCCATATGAACTGTAAAATATTATCTCTTTGAAAATTGTGGTGCTCTACGAGCGGCTTTAAGTCCTGGTTTCTTACGTTCTTTACTTCTAGAGTCTCTAGTAATAAGACCAGCTCTTTTTAGTGTAATTCTAAAACTATCTTCTTTTCCTTCATTAACTTCATCGTAAACAAGTAATGCTCTTGCAATTCCTAAACGAGTTGCTTCACATTGACCACTGAATCCTCCACCTTTTACAGTAACTGTAATATCGAAAGTTGCTTCAGTATTAGTAGCTACTAAAGGTTGTTTTAAATTCATGATATTAGTGTCATAAGGAAAATATTCTTTTACATCTACACCGTTAACAACAATTTTTCCTTTTCCAGGAACCATTGTTACTTGAGCGATAGATGATTTTCTACGTCCTGTTCCAGTAAATACTCTTTTTCCCATTAAAACCCTCCTAATTAGCTTTCATTTCCACTGGTTTTTGAGCAGTATGTGGATGTTCGCTTTCAGCATATACAAATAATTTTTTGTACATAGCACGTCCTAATCTTCCTTTTGGAAGCATACCCTTAACAGCTCTTTCAACCATTTCAACTGGATAATTTTCTTTCATTTCTTTAGCAGTTCTTTCTCTTAATCCTCCAGTATAACCACTATGGTTATAATAAATCTTATCATTTAATTTATTTCCTGTTAGATTAATTTTTGAAGCATTAACAACGATTACATAATCACCACAATCAACATGTGGAGTATAAGTTGTTTTATGCTTTCCACGTAATACATGTGCTACCTTTGTTGCAAGACGTCCTAAATTAACGTCCTCAGCATCAATAACATACCAATTACGTGATACTTCTTGCGCTTTTTGCATATAAGTATTTTTCATAAATCTTTTCCCTTCCTTATTTTAAGTTCAAGTGAATGGTCCCAACATCCACTTATATGGGATATAAAAAATGTACCATATAAAATATTACTAAAAATAAATCTAAAAGTCAATAAAATTATATGTTTTTTCTTCTAAAAACAGTATTTTTTTATTCATAATAAACATTATTTAAATATAAACCACTAGCAGGAGCTGTTTTTCCTGCCTTAGTCCTATCTTCAAAATTTAATATTTTAGTTATCTCATTTGGCATAATTTTGCCTTCACCAACACTAATTAAAATGCCAACTAAATTTCTAACCATATATCTTAAAAAACCATTTCCTTTAAAAACAATTGACATTATATTATTATTAACAACTATTTTTGTTTCATATATTTCCCTTTCATAGTCTACTATCTCAGAATTACTTTTTGTAAATGATTTAAAATTATGTTTACCTTCAAAAAATTTAATTGCTTCCTGCATTTTAGTAATATCTAAATATCGATTATATTGATAAATATAATTTCGATCTATTGGATTATATTCACCTAAATTAATTTTATAAATATATTCTTTAGCTACAACACTGAACCTAGCATGAAAATCGCCTGAAACAATCGATACATCTTTTACATATATATCATTAGGTAATAAACTATTTAGAGCTTTTTTTAAACCTTCACAACTTATATTTAAATTTAAATCAAAATGTGCATATTGATTATTCGCATGGACTAATGCATCAGTTCTACCACTAGCACATACCACTACTTTATCGTTAGAAAGTTCTGTCAAAACTCGTTCAAGTTCTCCTTGGATAGTTCGTTTATCATTCTGTTTTTGATACCCATAAAAATTAGAACCATCATAAGAAAATCGTATTAAATATCGCATTAATATATTCCTTTCATTACTAAAACTAACATTAATATAATATGAGAACTAAGCATATATGCATCCATTTTATTAAACCCATAAATATAGCAATTGCTTCTTTTTATATCAGTATTATATAGTCTTAAAGATAATGTTTCAGCTAATTCATCAGAATTTTTTAATGATAAAACAAACATAGGTGTAATCAAACTTTTTAAGTATGATAGTTTTAGCTTAAAAGATAATTTTCTAAAACTTATACCTTTACTTTCATAAACTTTAATAATTCTTTGTCCATTTTCAAAAACACTCGGAATAAATCGAATTGCCAAAGATAATATAAGTGCTAATGAATTAACAGGAATTTTAAAAATTTTAAGTGGTGACAAAATATGTTCTAAACCATAAACTAACTCACTAGGTGTTGAAGTAAGTGTTAAAACTGATGAATACAAAACAATTAATATTAGACGAATTGAAAAAACAATTGATATATTATAAGATGCACTACATAAGAAGTTAAGTAAAAATATAAATATAATAAAAGGAATTAAACTAAAAATAATTTTTAAATAAACTTTTATAGGAATATTACTAAAACAAAGAATATATAAAACAATTAAAACTAATATTAAATTAAATTCAATACTACTAGACATAAAAGTTAAAATTAAGAAAATTATAACACATAATATTTTAGATATAGGATTCATTCTTCTAATTTCAGAATCGATATTATAAAAACGATTAAATGATATATTACCTAACATAACGATAAATATCCTTTAACAAATCATTTATTTCATCTCTATATCCTATTTTTATATTTTTCTTATTTAAAACTAAAGTCGAAAACTCAATTATTTTAGGTATTGGTATTTCATATTGTTTTAAAATCTGAATATTTTTAAAAACATCATATTTATTACCTTCTAATACTATTTTACCATCATGCATAATTATGATATCATCGCTTATCTTATGGAGAAATTCAACATCTCTACTAACTACAATAACTATTTTACCAGCACTTTTCAAAGATTTAATTAAACGCTCTATACATTTAATACTCTTACCATCTAAACCATTAGTAGGTTCATCGAAAATGATAACATCAGAATCTAAAACTAATGTTGAAGCTATAGATACTTTTCGCTTTTCACCATGGCTTAATAATAATGGATTTTTAACTAAATAACTCTCATCTAAACTAACCATTTCTAAAACGTCAATCAATCTTTGTCTTTCAATAGGCTTATTTAAAAAATGACAAGAATAAGACAATTCTTCTTCAACTGTTTTATTAAAAAGTTGAGTTTCAGCATTTTGAACAACATAACCAACAATTTTTCTTAACTCAACCTTATCAAACTCTTTTTTCTTATTTATTACAATGTTATCAATTGTTACTTTACCACTTGTAGGCAAAATAAGCGCATTTATTAATTCTACTAATGTTGTTTTACCACTTCCACTTTTACCAGTTATCCCAACAACTGTATTAGCTTTTATTTTTAAATTTATCGAATCTAAATTTTTTTTCTTAGACTTTTTATCATAATAAAAATTAACATTATTAAATCTTACTTCCATAATAAATCCGCCATTTCTTCCATATTATAAATAACCCGATCAATTAAATTATAGTATTTTAATTTTATTGATAAATCTACCATAAAAGGTAAATTAAGTCCTAACTTAGTAAAAAGTTTATCATCCTTAAAAACTACTTCTAAATTATCATTAGCCAAAACAGTACCTTTATCTAAAACAATTATAGTATTACTAAATAGAACATCTTCCATATTATGAGTTATATTAACAATTGTTAAACCATAATCAATTTGAAGCTTATGTAATAAATTTAATATTTTTTCTCGTTCATATCTATCTAAACTAGAAAATGACTCATCTAAAATCAAAACAATAGGTTTATAAACCAAAACAGAAGCTAAATTAACTAATATTTTTTCAAAATTATTAAGTTTAAAAATATTTTCTTCTAACAAATGTGAAATATTTAATAAACTCACTATTTCATTAACATTATTTAAAATTATTTTTCTTTCAAAACCTAAGTTTTCAAGTGGGAAACAAATATTATCAACTACTTTTTCTGTTACAAATTGATTATCTAAATTGTTAGATATAAAACCAATTTTTTTTCTAATTTCTTGAATATTTTTTTTATTTAGTATTAAACCATCAATTTCTATATTTCCATCAAAGTCATTTAAACCTGCTAAAATTCTAACTAAAGTACTTTTACCACTGCCATTTACTCCAACTAAAGAAACAAAATCACCACGTACTATATCTAAATTAAAATCATTAAAAACTTTATAATCTCCATAATTAAAATTTAGATTTTTAATTGATATTATATTAGACATCTAAAATCACCTTAAAGGTTATTATAATATATCTAGAAATTTAAAACAAGGAAAATTTGATAATCATTTAACTTTTTTAAAAAAACATTATTATTATTGAAAATATAATAACTATTATGTTATAATATACAAATAAATATTTACAAAAAATCTATAATTTTCCTATAAGATTCAAATCTTTTGAAAGGAGCAATAAAAATGATAGATTTACATTTACATACAAATCATTCAGATGGAACTGATTCAGTAAAAGAATTATTAGAAGTTGCAGAACAAAAGAAACTCGAAATGATTTCAATCACTGATCATAATTCTGTTGGAGCCTATTTTGAATTAGATGAAAATCCGGAGATTAGAAATATATTTAGTGGTAAAATTATAATTGGTTCAGAAATTAAGGCCATCTTTGATGATGTTAATATAGAAATTTTAGCTTATGGAATTGATTATAAAAAAATTGACATTAGACAAGAAAATAAATTACAAGTTCAAAATGATATTTTAAAACATTATATAAATGTTGCTAAAAAGCTTGGAATTAGAGTTGATGAAACTATTAAAGTAGATATAGCTGATCCTACTAGAACATTTGCTTGTTGGGTATTTTGTGATGACATTTTGAAATATAAAGAAAATGAAAGAATATTAAAAGAAATAGGCCAAATAAATAAAATAACCTTTTATAGAGATCATGAAGGAAATAAAAATAGCCCATTTTATTATAACACCTCAAAATATTATGATGATTGCCAAACACTAATAGATAAAATACACGCGGCAGGTGGATTAGCATTCTTGGCGCATGGGCTATTATATCCATTCAATAATAAAAAAGATTCTATAGAAAAAATATTAAAGACAACAAATATTGATGGATTGGAGTGTATATATCCACTATTTAGTAAAAAAGACACAGATTTTATGATTAATCTATGTCGAAAATACAAAAAATTTATGTCAGGTGGCTCTGATTATCATGCCAAAAATAAGCCTACAATCTTTATGGGAACTGGTATAAATAATAACATTGCTATTGAAAAAACTTTTGTAAAAAATTGGACAAATAAAGTTAGGAAAATATAAATTTTAATATTTAATTATCCATTTTCCAAGTCATTCTTTTTGTTTTTCATATCATCTAATTTTTGAGCTATATCATCTTCATAAAAACGATAAGTTGCTAGTAAAATTATAGTAACAGGAAGCGCTATAATAATACCTAGAGCGCCTGCCAATTTACCACCTGCAAATACAGCAAAAATAGTAAGTAACCCAGGAACATTATTAGTTTTTCCATAAACACGTGGAGAAATAATATATCCATCAATATTTGGGCAAATAAATGCTACAATAAGTGTTAAAATAAATAATTTTTGAGAAACGAAAAATGCTGTAATGGCTGCAATAATATTTGCAAATATCCCTCCAAAATAAGGAACAATCGTTGTAACGGAACACAATATACCAAGTAATAAATAGTATGGATGGCCAATTAAGAAAAATATCATTGTATATTCAATAAATTGAATTATAATGTTTTTTTCAAGTCCAACAAAATATTGGCTAACCTCATGATCAAGTCTTTCAACATAACGATAAGTTCTTTTATTATGGCGTCTTAAAAAACTCTTAATTTTTTTTCTTATTTTTTCCATATCAGCTAAAAAATAAATACAAGTTATAAAACAAATAACAAATAAAGTTAAAATATTAATTGAATGCATTATAACACTAAATGAAAAATCTCCAATTGATTTACCATAGTTACTAATTACTGTTTTAAAGTCCCCAATATGTTCTTGAATTGAATTTAAATCGACATTATAATCATTAGATATTTTTAAAACAAATTCCATTAACCAATTAAATAATGAAGTAAGCTGTTCAATAACAATTGGAACCATTAAAGCTATAATGAATGTCAAAAAACCTACTACAGCAGCAATAACAATAAAAACTGCTAAAGATTTAGGAACTTTTCGTTTTGTAAGTTTCTCTACAAATGGATATAAGGCATAGGCAATTGCAAAAGCAATAATAAAAGGTAAAATTATTGAAAATACTTTTTTAAGAATACCAGCCCAAAAACCAAATGTATTAATAATTAAAAAAATTATTATTAACGTCAATACTACATCGATTAATTTATAATTTACTTTTCCCTTTTCCATCTATATTCCTCCATTTATCATTTATAATTTTATTATACCCATTATTTATCTATTTGAATAGTATAAGACTAGACAAATAAAGAAAAAATATAACTTTATCTTTAATTAATTGACATATATTTACAAAAAAACTGCATTACGCAGCTTTAATTTTTTCAATATAAGCATTTACATTATATGCCCATGCTGTACTTTCAGCATACTTTGGATTCATCATTTCTGCTGTCGTCAAACCATAAGCATAATAATTATAATATAAATTATCTAAATAACCAATAATACCTTCATCTAAGGTACTATAAGCCATGTATGAACCACCATTACAACTAGGGCTGCCTTTTTGTCCACCAACATTATTACAAGCATTTACTAAATAACTACAATTCCATTGACACCCTGTTTCTTGTAATACAATTGCGACTGCCAAATAAGGATCCATACCCAGTTCTAAAGAATGAGTAGCAAAAATTTCACCTTTACCTGCTAGAGTAGAATTCAACATTCTATTTAATTTATCTGTTAACTCACCCATAGTTAATCCATCCCAAACAATTTTACCAGTTGTATTATCATAAGTCACATCTTCAATTACTTGTTTTGATGTTAGAAAAAATATATTATTAATTTGCGTTTCACTCAAATTTCCAGTTGCTTTATCATCATTCTTAATATCTTGTTGAAACATAATTAATTTAGCATAAACAAGAGAAATACCAATATAAATTAATAATAAGCTTAAAATTACTATTGTTTTTTTACCTAATCTATTGATTATCATTTATTCACCTTTCTTTAAAACAAATACAATTCTAACATAAAACTATTTATATTGTCAAATTTTGTCCATCTATTACTACTAATAATATATTCTTCACTAAAAATTATGCTTGTTTTTTTCATAATTTGTCGAAAAAATTTCAAGTGATAAACGTTTTTGGTTGATATATGTTATCGTTTTGCTTAACCCTTCCTGTATTTCATAAATATCATTATGCGAATAAGGATTAAAATATAATCTATCTAAACATTCCCTTGCTAAAACATCAGGAAATCTTCTAAGTGGACTAGTAATATGTGAATAAGCATTAAGATCTAAGCCAAAATGTCCTTTGTTTTCCAAAGAATAAATAGCTTTTGGATAAATATTTTTAATAACACCAATATATTTTGAATATTTAGAACTTTTTTCATCTAAACTAATACTTTTAGAAAACTGTTCAATTTTAGCCATTTCTTCATTATTTATTGCGTGCACACGATAAATAAATGGCAAACCTCTATTAAAAAAATAAGAAGCAACCATATGATTATTAAAAATCATCGCACTCTCAACCACTTTTTCTGATAATGAGCGACCAATAATATTAGTATCAGTAATATTATTAGAGCTACGATTTACTTTTTCATAAAAAGGGTCAACATGATAATAACGCGCTAAAATGGGATGAATATTAGATAATTTAACAATGCTATTATAAATATTTAAATCTTGGCAACCATGTTCTAAAATTACATTAAACTCTGTATAAGTCATATTTTTATAAATTTGAATATAAGACTTATAAAATTTATAATCAATAACATCTCCATCTTTACTTAATTCATAATAGTATGAAGTAGCAGGGCGTCTTTTCCCTTCAAGTAAACTAGCAGAATTACTAGATATTGGGCTAGGAAACATGGGAACAGTCATATCTGATAAATAAATTGAAGTTGTCCTTCGTTTTGCTTCATCATAAATAATACTATTACTATTTACAAAATATGATGGATCAGCAATATGCACACCTAATAAATAATTACCATTATCCAAAACTTTTATTGAAAGAGCATCATCAATTTCTTTTGCGCCTTCCCCATCAAATGTCAATATAATTTCATCATCAATTACTTTTCTTTTATTATCTGCCTTATCATTTTGAATAAGTCTTTGACATTCAATATTAATACTTTGGTTAAAACTACTTTTAACATCATATTTATATTTTAAATAATCTAAATCATAATTATTTATTCCTTGTATTGAATTACACAAATCATTTAAAAAGAAAATATATTTCTGTTTAGTCAAATTGTTAAATTTTGAATTATCCACATTATTTAATAAATTATTAATCTCATTAAGCCATTTTTGTTTAGCAATTACATTAAAATCTAACTCTTTTGAAGATAATAATAATTTTAAAATTTCATCATAATAAATAACATCATCTATAGTATTTAATTCCATACCTTTAGTATAGATAGATAATTCTTCTAAATATTTTTCTATTACACTATCAATTAAAGGCTTTTTTTCTTTTGTTTCAAAATTAACTATGTGTGGAAATCTTTTTAAAGCATCTTCAAATAAATTAATACGTTTAACCTCAAAAACTAAAAAATTAATAAAATCATATTTACTACCATCATATTTATCAATATAATCATAAAGTAACGATAATGAAATGGTTTCTAAATTATCACTTAGAGTTTTTAAAAATTGAAAATGCTCAGAATCTTCGGTAATATAATCAGGTTTTTGAAACAATAAATTTTTAATTTTATTTATTATCCTTTTAACTTTTAAATAAAACTCTTTTTTATCTTCAAAATTTACCTGAAAATAATCAGGAAAACAATCAAACATCTTAAGTAAGTAACTATAATCATTAGATGTCTCATACATAAAATTATCTATTTTATTTTCAATTAAATCAATTAATAAATTACGCATTTTACTCTTACTACAAGGTAAATCAACGATTTTTCCATTATTTTTTAATGTTTTATCTACATCTTTATAACTAACCATTTTATCACCACTTTAAGTATAACATTAAAATAAAGAAAAAACAAAACTAATTAATTATTTACAAATCAAAATTTTAATGTTATAATATCCAGCAAAAAGGTGGGATTTTTATGTCAAAAGAGCAAAATGTTATAAATTACTATGTTATTTGTAATAGATTAAAAGATGTTATTAGGACAGGTTGGAAAAATTGGAATGTTCAAAGAGAAAGAATCGAAAGTGTTGCGGAGCATATTTTTGGAGTTCAAATGCTCGCAATTGCGATGAAATCAGAATTTAAGTATGATGTTGATATTATGAAAGTTATATTTATGTTAGCAATTCATGAATTAGGAGAAACTGTTATTGGTGACTTAACTCAATTTCAAATAACTAAAGAAGAAAAAGAAAAATTAGAGCATGAAGCAGTACATAAAATATTAAATGGTTTATTAGATGGTAATCAAATTGAGGAATTATTTCTAGAATTTGATACACACAATACGAAAGAATCCATGTTTGCATATCAATGCGACAAGTTAGAATGTGATTTACAAAGTAAATTATATGATGAAGAAGGTTGTGTTGATTTAGATAAGCAAGATGGTAATAATACACTAAATAATAAATTAGTTCAAAATCTACTTCAAACTGGTGCATCTTGGTCAACTATGTGGCTTAAATTTGGTCAACAAGTATACCCTTATGATGATAATTTTAGAGCAGTATCAAACTATGCTATAAATAATGATATAGGGGCAAAAAGAAAATAAATACGCATTAAAATAATATTATATTTAACACTTAATCCATAAGTGTTTTTTTATATATAAATTCAACTAAGCAAAAAAATGTCAATGTTTTAACTTGACATTTTAACGTTATTTAAAAGACTCTTCAAACGTCCAATTACGAATTTCTTCTAAATCTTCTCCATACTCATGTATATATTCTTTATGCTCAATAAGTTTATTTCTACACCATTCAGTTAATTCTGAACGTCTATTACCAAGTTGTGGTAAATATTTTAAAGCATCAATAACTAAATTGAAACGGTCAATTTTATTTTGAACTCTCATATCGAAAGGAGTCGTAATTGTACCTTCTTCTTGATAACCATGAACATGCATATTTTGGTTTTCACGCTTATAAGTTAATTGATGAATCAATGGTGAATAACCATGGAAGGCAAATATAATTGGTTTATCAGTTGTAAATAAAGAATTATAATCAGCATCACTAAGTCCATGAGGATGAACTATATCAGATTGTAAACGCATTAAATCAACTACATTAACAACTCTTATTTTAAGTTCATTAAAATTATTTCTTAAAATTGAAACAGCCGCAATTGTTTCTAATGTTGGTGTATCCCCACAGCATGCCATAACAATATCCGGTTCTTCTCCTTGATCATTACTTGCAAAATCCCATCTACCAATTCCTTTTGTACAATGTTTAACAGCTTCATCCATTGTAAGCCATTGTGGACGAGGATGTTTTGATGCAATCATGACATTAATAAGATTTTTACTTCTAATACAATGATCAAAAACTGATAATAAACAGTTAGCATCTGGAGGTAAATACATTCTTACAATGTCAGCCTTTTTTGTAACCAAATGATTCAAGAAACCTGGATCTTGATGTGTATAACCATTATGGTCTTGTTGCCAAATATGGCTAGATAAAACATAATTTAAAGAAGCAATTGGAGCTCTCCAAGGTAATTCTTTTGTAACTTTTAACCATTTAGCGTGTTGACTTGCCATTGAATCAACAATTCTAACAAATGCTTCATAACTATGCATAAAGCCATGTCGTCCAGTTAGTAAGTAGCCCTCTAACCAACCTTCACATAAATGTTCAGATAACATTGAATCCATAACTCTACCATCACTAGCTAAAAATTCATCATTTTCTTTTGTTTCACCATTCCACTGGCGACTAGTTGCTTCAAAGACAGAATTTAATCTATTAGATAGAGCCTCATCAGGTCCAAAAATTCGAAAATTTCTATTATCGTCATTTAATTTTACAACATCACGAACATATTTACCAAGCTCACTCATATCTTGCGCAATAGTTTTTCCTGGTACTTCAACTTTAACGCCATAATCACGATAATCAGGTAAACGTAATTCTTTTAATAATTTACCACCATTAGTAATAGGATTAGAACCCATTCTTTTGTTTCCAACTGGTGCTAAATCACGAAGTTCTGCAATTAAATGACCATCTTCATCAAACAATTCTTGAGGCCTGTAACTTTTCATCCAAGCTTCTAAAACTTTAACATTTTCAGGCACTTTACCATTCACAATAACAGGAACTTGATGAGCTCTAAAGCTTCCTTCTATTTGTTTACCTTCAACATACTTAGGACCAGTCCATCCCTTTGGCGTTCTAAGAACAATCATTGGCCACATTGGTCTTTCTTGTAATTCACCATTTAGAGCTGCTTTTTTTATTTTATTTATATCGGAAATAACTTTATCCAAAACCTCTGCCATACATTCATGCATATACATTGGGTCATCACCTTCAACATAGTAAGGTTTCCAACCACAACCAACAAAGAAATTTTCAAGTTCTTTTTTAGAAATTCTTGAAAATACAGTTGGATTAGCTATTTTATAACCATTTAAATGTAAAATTGGTAAAACAACACCATCTGTTTTTGGATTTAAAAATTTATTCGAATGCCAAGATGTTGCAAGTGGTCCTGTTTCGGCTTCACCATCTCCAACTACACAAGTAGCAATTAAACCAGGATTATCTAAAACAGCTCCAAAAGCATGTGATAAACTATATCCTAATTCTCCACCTTCATTAATAGATCCTGGAGTTTCTGGGGCAACATGACTAGAAATTCCCCCTGGAAAACTAAATTGTTTAAATAATTTTTTTAAACCTTCTTCATCTTCTGTAATATTTGGGTATGTCTCACTATAAGAACCCTCTAAATATGTATTTGCAACAAGAGCATTTCCACCATGACCTGGACCAGATAAATAAATCATGTTTAAATCATATTTTTTAATAATACGATTTAAATGTACATATATAAAATTTTGGCCAGGTACTGTTCCCCAGTGTCCAACCACATTTGGTTTAATATGTTCTAATGTAAGTGGTTCACGTAGTAATGGATTATCTAAAAGATAAAGTTGACCTACAGAAAGGTAATTTGCTGCTCTAAAATAAGCATCTATACGTCGTAGCATATCATCAGATAAAACTTTACTTTGACTATTTATATCCATAATATAACCTCCATTATATTATTATTATATAATATCAGTTTTTTATTAACAAATATAAAAATCAAAATTTTACTAAAGTTTACAAAAAATAATTTAGATTTTCTATTACTTAGATGGAATTGTATCTCAATCGATTTCTTTACTTAACATTTTCACTTGATAAAAGACAATTACTAATTCATTTTCACAACTTCATGATTCTTAACTTGATACAAAACATCAACTAAAATATCAATATCATCTTTAATATGAGATGCTAAAATAATTATTTTCCCTTTTTGCTTTTCTTCAATTAATAAATCTCTAATTTGCTGTGCTGTATCATCCTCAACACCATTAAAAGGTTCATCAAGTATAATTACTTTAGGATTTTCCATTAAAGTCTGAGCTATTCCCAATTTTTGTTTCATGCCAAGTGAATATTTATAATATTGCTTATCTCTATCTTCATATAAATTTACTTTTTTTAATGTTTCTTCAATTTCTTCTTTACCAATTAATTTCAAAATATCTGCAAGTAATTTTAAATTTTGATAACCCGTTTTATATGGCAAAAATTGTGGATTCTCAATTAAACATCTAGTAGATGGCGGAACATTTATATCCTTATTCAAAACTTTTCCATCAAATATAATTTCACCACTAGTTGCTGTCATATAACCACATATTAACTTTAAAAGAACTGTCTTACCAGAACCATTCCTACCAACTAATCCATAAATTTTTCCCTCTTCAAAATCAACATTTACATCCTTTATGACAACATTATTTTTGAAGCTTTTACTTACATTTCTCAATTCAATTTTCAAATGAATCATCCTTTCAAATCGCTAAATTTAATAAACTTGGATACTATAATTATAATAATAAATGTAATAAGCCAATATATAATTGCAAACAACATGCTAATTTTTTGAATATCAAATCCTATTAATACAGTACTTATGATTGCAAATAATATTAGAACTGACATTATTTTAAATTTATTATAAAATAATAAAATTAAATATATTAATGATACTAATGATGATGTAATAATTACTTTTTTAAACATAATAATAAGATACTCAAATCCAACTGTTTTGCTTAAAATTACATTTAAAAATATTACCAAGTTAATTAAAAAAATTATAATAAACATAACAATCATCTTACTTATTATCCACTTCTTCAAACTTATTCTAAAGAAAAAATTATCATAATTATCCATATCCTTCTTATAAATAACAATGGATAAACCAATAAATAAAAAGTATGTTGCAATAATTAGACTACTAATAATAGGATTAGAAATTAATATATTATAATTAATAGATAAAGACAATACACTATTTAATATGAAAAAATTCTGTGTTTCCATATAAATATCTCTAACTAAATAAAAATATAATAAACACGCAAAAAAATAAGCTAAAACAATTGCATAATATTTTCGACATAAATATGTTAAATCATTTATTATAATATATTTCATTATAAATCACTTAAAACTTTCTCTTTGTTTTTATATGAATTCAACACCATCATAGTCGATAAAAAAGCAGGTATCAATGATGAGATTAATATCCCAATTAAACTTGAGCCTAAAAAAGACCAAATATGCGTGAAATTAAAATAAAGTGCCATAGAAGATTGTGAAAAAATTACTGCAGCCAATTCATCTAAAATTATGAATAACAATATATATTCTATATATGAAAATATAATTGAAACAACTGAGTATCTATTATGTCTACAATTATATATTGCTATATTAATCCAAAAAATACCATGTAATATAAAATTACTAAAATAAACAATTAAAAAAATAATAATATTTTTGCAATTTTCAATTCCAAAAGAGTCATACATATAAAAACTAACACCATAATTGTAATCAAAATTTCCTGATATACAATAACACCCAATTAGTAAAAAAGCTAAGAAAATTGGTAATATAAATGCATTTTTTAATACATTTAAATATAAATTACGAAAACTATTTTTATATCCAATTCTAATAACTGAATTTTTAAAATATCCCTTTCTTAGTTTTCTATTAAATTCAGTTGAAACAATAATTATAATTAATAATGGTGCAAGCATTCTTAATAAAGACATTCCCCTATCAATGGTCGATATATATCCAAGTGTATTTAAAGTATCACGCCTTTTAACTGGTTCTGTATACTTTACACATGCTGTGGAATACGATGAATCAATTTGACATTGCTTATAATTTTCTACATCTTTAGCATACCATATATCATCATCATGCTTGTATTTGTATAAAGCCGAAAAACCACAAAAAAATAAAAATATAAAGACTAAAATTACTAAAAAATTATCTTTAATTCGTTCAATCATATAACATACTCCTTTATATTGGTAGTGTTTTATAAAATATTACGCATATTTGTACTCTTTAAATGTAATGAAATAATATCCGTATATTTTATATAAATTTTAGTTAAAATAAAGCCTAAAGAATTAATTATACGCAAAAATATTAGTATAATTAATTAAAAAATGGCATTAACAATAAAATTAATAACCACGATATGCTTTTTCATAACTCATCAAGATATCATAATATGAATAGTTTTATTTCATTTGCAATATAATAAAAATGTATAAAAATTTATATTATATATAATTATAAACTTATTCTTAAACTATTGTTTTTTTAAATAAATCAATAAATTATATAATAAAAATATAAGACATTATTACGAAGTGAAATTATATAAAAATATTAATAAAAGAAAATCCCTTTATAATTATTATTGAAATGCCAATCAGCACTAACTAAGTGTAATTGAACAATATCATTTTGTATAGGGCTAAGTTGAGTTATATTAGATGTTCCACCAACTATTGTATTATAATATGGTGTAGAGCCCATTGAAGTCGAAAACGAAAATTTTGTAGGATAACTTTGACTTTCAGTATAAAGAGCAATTGTTGAAACCGCATCACCTGTTATAGGATAAGAAAGTGTAGTTACATTATCAAACCAAAGAGTAACATTTATATCCTCCCTACCATATGCTGAAACCCTTGCAACAGTTACTAAATATAATGTCGATAATAAAATTCCCAAAATTACAATATTCTTTTTCATATTTTACCTCCTTAAATTAAAAATAATTTCACTTCATATATCAAAATATCACAAATATGTAAGAAACACTTTATCGTATGTGCTAAATAATATTAATTCATCTTTGAATCCTTTTAAATTGACTAAATTAATATAACCAGCAAATTTATGCGTTAAAAGATACAATTTAAACATTTTTTGATATTTTTGTTAAAAACAAATAGTATAAATTGTATATTAATTGCCTTGTATATTGCTTAACAATAAATATTGAAATAAAAAAATAATATTATAAGTATATACTCATAATATTATTTATTCGTATTTTTATAATAATTAAGCTCTGATAAATCTATTAATAAAGCATCTAATTCCTCATCTATTTCTGATTCATTGTTTAGATATTCTTCTATATCAAATATTAAAGATGATAAGCTACTATATTTTTTATAATCAATTTTATTTCTTTCTAAAATACTAATCTGATTATTTGATAAATAAATATCATTACCTCGATTAATTCTAAAATTATTTTCAATATCTATGTCATCAACTATAGTTTCAATATTTAATTCTTTACCATTAATCTCCATAAATCCCTACTTAACCAATCTAGAAGCAGCCTTCATAATTGCTAACTTACCATATTCATAAGTTAAAGAGCCTTGTTGATAAGCTATATAAGGTGGTCTTATTGGACCATCACAAGAAAGTTCAATTGATGATCCCTGTGTAAAAGCACCAGCTGCCATTATAACCTTATCAGTATAACCAGGCATATCCCAAGGTAATGGTACTACAAAACTATCAATTGGTGAACCAGACTGTATTCCCTGACAATATTTAATCAAATCCTGTTCATTTCCAAACTCAATATTTTGAACAATATCTGCTCTATTATCATTATACTTTGGTTCTACTTTATAACCAAGTTTTTCTAATAAGCAAGCTGTAAAAATAGCTGTTTTTAAACTACTAGAAACTACACTAGGAGCTAAAAATAAACCTTGTAGTAAACTTTTATTCATACCTAAACTTGGGCCTACTTCTTTACCCTCACCTGGTACTGTAAGTCTTTCAGCTGCTAAATTAACTAAATCTTTTTTACCTACAATATAAGCGCCATTTGGAGCAATACCTCCACCTAAATTTTTGATTAAAGAACCAACAACTATATCAGCACCAACTTCAGTTGGTTCTTTTTTATCAACAAATTCACAATAGCAATTATCAATCATAACAATAACATCTTTATCAACTTCACGAATTTTTTTAATAACATGCTCAACCTTATCTATTGTAAGACTTTTTCTAGTAGAATAGCCTTTTGATCTTTGAATCTCAATTAATTTAATTTTAGATTGAGTCAATCTTTCACATATTTTTCCAATATCAAAATCATCATTAACTAAATCAATCTGTTCATAATTAACATCAAATGATTTTAAAGAACTAGGATTTTCTCTTATACCTATTACCTCTTCTAAAGTATCATAAGGCTTACCTGTAATACTAAGTAGCGTATCACCTGGACGTAAAATAGCAAATAAAGCAACAGTTAAGGCATGACTCCCAGAAATAAATTGACTTCTAACTAAAGCATCTTCTGCTTTAAATATATTCGCATAAATAGACTCAATTGTATCCCTACCAATATCACCATAACCATAACCAGTGGTTGAATTAAAATGAGCATCAGAAATTTGATATTTTTGAAAAGCCTTTAAAACTTTAAAACTATTAAAAGTACAAATATCATCAATCTTAGCTAATTCTTCTTTTATTTGTTCATCAACATTTGGTACTAAAGAAATTATTTTTTCATCTATTCCAAAACTTTCATACATATTAGTGACCTCCATCTACTCTAATAATTGAACCATTAACATAACTTGCTTCATCAGTCGCTAAAAAATAAATAACATTCGCAATTTCAGAAGGTTCAGCAAAACGTCCTAATAAAACTTTCTTTTTTTCACCATCTAAATAAGAAGGTTCCATTTCTAAAACAGGAGGTGTATTCATCCAACCAGGAGCAATACAATTGACCCTAACATAAGGTGCTAAAGCTTTTGAAAAATTTTTAGTTAAAGAAATAAGACCAGCTTTTGATGCATCATAATCCATCGAATAAGTTTCATTTGTATCTATAGCATTAGTTGAAGAAACATTAATAATACAACCACATTTTTTCTTAAACATAATTTCACCTAAATATTTTGATAATAAAAAAGGTCCAATTAAATTAGTTTCTAAAACAGTTGAAAACTCACTACTACTTTTATCATAAAAATAATTATCACAACATATGGCAGCATTATTTACTAAGCAATCAATTTTACCAAACTCTTTTATCGATAAATCAACCATTTTTTTAACTTCTTCTTCTTTAGAAATATCTGCTTTTATGGTTAAAACAGAAATATCATATTCACTTTCAATTTTTTCTTTTAATTCTTCAGCTTGTTCTTTAGAATTATTATAATTAATTATTACATCATAACCCTGACTTGCAAATTTTAAAGCACAAGCTCTACCTAAACCACGACTAGCACCAGTAATTAATACTTTTTTTCTTTCCATAAAACACCCATCCTATTTATCAACAAAATCATCACTATCATTATTGTAAATTCTATCTAATTTATCATTTATTTTTTCTAATTCTTTATATATTAATTGTATATTTTTTTCAACACTATTAATTCGTTTTTTCTCTTTGTTTTTCACTAATAATCTATAAATACCCATCATTATTAAAATAATAATACAAGCAACTATAATATATAAAGCATAGCTTGCTAAAGTCTGATACGAAAATTCTTCTCCTAACACTTTATCACCTCATATATTACTATTATACCATGATACCAAAATAAATTTATAAATTTTAATATCATTTTGAAGCATTCATATAACTAACTTATTTAATTTAATATCTATAAAGAATAAATAACGAAATAAAAACTAGTAAAACATAAAAAGTTCTACTAGTTTTAAAAACTGTACATACTAATATGAATACTACAAAATTTAAACCTTTTATAAATATTTCTCTATATTATTTATTTTATCATTCAATTTATCTAAAAATAATCCTATATGGTAGCCATCGACAAAACCATGATGAACCATTATTGTTAAATTAATATAACATCTATCATTAATAAACTCAAACTTATCCCAAATAAATTGTGGAACAGTTACCTTTTTATCAAAAGGAGTTATTAACGATGATATTTTAAACCAAGGGGCACATGAAACCCATATCTCACCTAAATTATTACTAATATATGATTTATGATTTTTTTGAAACTTTTCACGAATAATTTTATATTCTTCTATAAAATCATTATAATTATCTTTTAAATCAACAGAATAATATCCAATATTATGGTCAGAAAACATTTCTGTAAAATTTAAATTAATTCTATTATATTTATATATTTTATTATCCTCAACTCTATATTTAAAATTATCAATTTCATTAACTACTAAACAAATCAAATAACCTATTGATGCATAGTAATTCTTACAATTATTATATATATTAGTTATATCTACTTTTGTTGTTAAATATAAAAATGGATTTGTTTCCTGATTATAATGATTAAACAATTCTAAACGATTAAATTCTGTTATTTCTTCTTTCATTTTTCCACCCTCATATAACATAAAAATTTATAAAATTCTCCTCATAATTTTAAATAGTGTTACAACTATTATTATTAATTTATAATTTGTAACAATTTTTTAGTTTGCTATTAAACTAAAAATCATAATAATCAACTTACCATATTATAACATATATAATATAGATAGTAAATTGAGAAAATTATGAAGAATCTTTTTACCAATATAATATATGCTACTTGACTTTCACAAATAAAAACCATATAATAAAGCCTCAAAAAAGAGGGGGAAGATAGACATCATGACAACAAAACAACCTATTACACATAACTATATGGATAAAAATGAATTTCATAAAAATCTAATTTTAAATGATAAAATAAATAATGATGATGAATTTAATAAAAAATGTTCTGCCATGATTGATTCTATTAACGAACTAGACCACTTCGATATCAATATGTTTTTTATCGCATTAAAAAGTTTTGATACTATAGATAATAATAATTTTAATGACTTATTTAAATTATATGAAATATCAAAAAATAAAAAAATAAGCGCTCAAAAAAAAGAAGGATTTGCAAATTTTTTAGAATTACTAAACAATTTCAATAATTATACTAAAAACCAAGAGATATTAAAAAATATAATTACTAATTTTAATGACTTTATTCATCAAATTATTGATTACATAACAAAAGGTTATATATATATGCTTGATTCATATAATGAAAACATTTTTGTAAAAACAAGACTACCAATTATACGATTAATAAAATATTGTTTACAAAATAATTTATTTTCAACATATTTTAAGTTAGCTCAAAAAATAGAACCTTGCATTATAAATATTTTTTTCGAAACTTATAAAACAGAAATAATAGACATAATAAATAAAAACAAAAATAATCCTAATGTTTTATATATAGTAACAAACTTAGATGAAAATAATATAAATGAAATTTTTAAAATAAATCTCTTACCACTTTTAGAAAATGCTACAAATTATTTAATATTAAATTTAATTAGAAACGATGTACCAAAAAAGTATATTATAAATGATTTTTTTATAAATGGATTTAAAAAATGCGAGTTTACTAAACAAATCGATATACTAGAATATTTAGAAGATTTTGAATATCCACAAGAATTTATTAATAATCTTCACCATAAATTAAATAAGGAGTCTAAATGTCCTATTTCTGTTGAAAATACAATCGAAATATCAAAATCAAAATTCGATAAAATTTGTCACATAATTGAACATTCTTCTTATTTTATTAAAAACAACATTCAAAATAGTGAACTTTGGAAATTAATAATTGCAATATCAAATAACGAACCAATCAATCAAGTTCAGATTTCAAATTTATACGAAAAATTGGTACATCTATATAGCTTATGCTACAATCATGCAACTACTTCGATTACAAATAATATTTATCCACTTAATACTTTACAAGAAAAAATTACCTATTTAGAAAATACTAAATTTAATATTTTTGCTATATGTTGCGATACAACAAATTGCCACACACCAGAAGATTTATTAAAAAATCAAAATTTTGCTTGGGGAAATATTTTAACAGAAAATAATTTTTCTCATCCTTATGATGAAGGTCATTTATTTGGTTTTTATACAAATATCACTCCCTCATCTATCGTACACATATTTCCAGCGGAACCTGTGTTACCAAATCTTTCTTGTAAATATAAAAAAGATATAACATGGTATAAACCTATTTTGCTAGATATTGATGATTTAAATTATACCACACTCAACAATGATACTTTTTCTAGTGTATTCATTAGAACTAAAACCCAAGATAATCAGATTATTATTCCAAACTGCATTATATGCTTAGATGAGGTTGATAAAGATTCTTTAAATTTAGCACAAAAATTTAATCAAAAAATCTTAGTTTTGAAGAAAAATTCCAAAACAATTGAAAACAATGAAAGAGTTTCCTATCATGGTACTGGCGAAACAGAACAATAATTAAAAAAATATAATCAAGAATCTTTATTATTCTTTTAATAAATATTTAAAACAAAATTTTAACATACAAAGTAAATAATACTAAAAATTTGAGCACATTTTTTTAACATTAAAATACATAGAATTACAACAATAAAGCATTGACAATAAGATATTTGAACATTATAATATACTAACAAGAAGGAAGGTATTTTATGGGAATGATCATTGATGGTGGAGATTTAGAAACAAAAACATCTATGCCAAATTTATACAAAGCTATTTCACAAGCTATTATAAAAATATATTATGCCAGTCAAAATGAAATAAAATTTGATAAATATTTACAAGACGCTATTAGAAGCTTAAGAAAAATTAATTTAATTGAAACAAGATCAAAAATAGAATTAAAAAGATACCATAGCACTCAATATCCTGCTTTTTTATGGCAAGAAAAAATTAAACAAAAATTACATTTTTTTGCTTCAATGATAGGTTTTATTGATGGATTTATTGATGATTATACTAGAAAGATAGAAATATTTTATTCAAACTTCGATAATCAAATAAATGAAATAGATCAAATAAATGAAATACATGAATATAAAAATAAGCAAATGTATTTATTAGAAATCAGAAATAGCATATTACTAGACTTTACAAAAAAGAAAATAGATTTTGAGCCAACAATATTACAATCAACTTTAGAAACAATACCAGCGCATAAATCATTTTCTGAATTATATAATAATGCTATTGAAAATAAATATCAACTTAATTTGCAACAAGAATTAGTTAGTGCTTATAACATTGGATATAAAAGTGTTGGATATTATGAATTAAACGAAACATTAACTTTATATAAAGAATTAAGTGCTGAATTAGATGAATATGAGCAACTTAATCAAGATACACTAGAAAAAGAAAAAAACAGGAAATTCCTTAAATTTAAAAAAATAGGTAAATAATTATTAAAAACTAATTTTGACATATAAAACCTCGTTTCTATATCCAAGAAACGAGGTTTTTATAATTTAAATTTAAATAGTCTTTCTCACCATCTCGCAATGTGATCTCTAGCGTAGACCAATGATTTACAAGCTCCATCATCATGCTTTTCACAAGCTTTTTGCAAATTAGAATTAATTTTTGCAATTGTTGATGCTTTAACAGGAATAAGTTTAGAACAAACCCCTTCTTCACTTTTAACTGGAATATCATCATCTAATTCATTCAAAGTTTTGTATTCTTCTTTTAAATCAACCATCATATTAGCCCACTAACTACATATAAAATATCATATTGTATAGTATCTTATCAATAATTTTGCTAATTTATCAGCAAATAGAAAAGTAAAAATATTAATTATAACAATTCTTGTTTTAAACAAAATCTTTACTTTCGTTCAATAAATAAAATATATACAATCAAATTATAACATACAAAATGGCACAACTTCAATATATTCTTTTATTAACACTATAATAAAAAGTAATTACAATAAATTATTGACAAATAAACATTTAAAGACTATAATACCTAACAAAAAAAGGGGGATAATTATGTCAATAAATATAGGTCTTGAAACTATTAATCCTACATTAAATGAATTTCAACAAGAAATACACAAAATGATTACAGAATATGAAAATAACAATCCAACAATTAAATTCGATGAATATTTAAAATTATGTGCAACGAACTTAAAAAAATTAAATTTAATTTCAACAAGATTTCAAATCGAAGCTATTAAATATGGACATACAGAAGAATATTCATGCAACCTAGAAAATAATATAAAGGAACAAAAATTACAATTTTTCTTAGCTATTATAGGTTTTATTGATGGTGTAATAGAGAGTAATAACAAAAATAAAAATGCAAATGGAAATTATCAACAAGCAGATTTGCGAACCACTAGAAGTAGAGTAATAACTAACTTTAAAGAACTATTCACTGAAAAAGAACCAACAGCATTATCAAGTATGTTAATAACAATACCAGCATATAATAATTTTTCTTCCCTATATCAATACTTTTCTAAAAATAGTTTACCTCTGTCACTAATTAATTCATATAATATTGGCTATGAAAATAATCAATATAATCCAAAAGAAATATTTGAATTATATCAAGGTTTATATAGTGAAATGAATCATTGGGTAGAATCGCTTAGAATTATGTTGGAAGTTGAAAAAATTAAAATATTAAGCAATAAAAAAGTTCTATAAGAACTTTTTTTGTATAAATTGTTTTTTTAATCCATATCACTCCACACATCACTGTTAATAAATTGTGTAAGTGCCATTATAAAAGCATCACGAGTTAAATCAATTCTTGTTATTTCATTTTTAGTTAAAAAACTAACTCCACCTTTGCCACTTCTTAAATCGTGCTGTTTAAATATTTCGTCCATTACTTTACCTAAATCAGTTGTTATAATATCATTAACATACTTTTCAGGAACTGGATAACCAGCACTTGTACCAAAGCTTTCAAAACCATTTTTATCCTTAATGATAGCGACATTTATAATAACCCATTTACCTAATAAATTTGTAATACCTGATTCAATTCCTAAAAAATAATCTACATCAATATTATTTTCTAAAGCATATTTTATTAAATTATCAACCCTATTTTTTGCCCCATTATAAATTTCATCATTTAATGGTTGATCACTAACATCAGAAGAGACATCTACACCTTCTATTTCGATATTATCATAGTATCTTTCTAAAGCTTGTTTTGCTCCTTCTATTTTAGCAAAATTTTTTGTTCCAATTAATACTTTCATAGATACACCTCTAATTAATAATATCTTTTAATAATACTGCCATTGTTTGTAATTTGTTGAAGCATTCTTTAGCTTTTTTTATTTCTAATTTATTTAAAGTTACATAACCTCTAGAAGTTCCATCACTTGGTAAATCAACAAGTAATGCATAATCATCTATCCCTATCCAACCATTTTTTATTATATCCAAAAGTTTAGGATTACTTTCTTTTAATTTTTCTAAATCAACATATTTACTAATTATTTTATTACTGGATAAATATCTTTTTATATAAGGGTTTTCTTTAAATAAACTAGCATTTTCCCTATTAAATATAAAAATTCTTTCTATCTTAACACCACGATCAGCAGCATCAAAATTACTTTGAATAAATTTTCGCTCAGCTGGATCTTCATTCCATTCATTTTCCATCATTGTTGAAATAATCCACATTTTTGATCCTTTTTTCGTTTCTGAAAAATATTTATCTAATATTTTATAAAATTTTCCAGAATCTAATTCTTCAGTTCTAGATTGTGAATCCATTGATAGATATCCACCATCAGACACTAAAGAACTACCATTAGTATATTTATGTCTTGTTAACATTAAATATATATCATCAGCAATTTCAAATGGTGAACCTAATCGTTTCATAGGTATTTGCTCGGATGCCTTATTAAAAGTATCATCGCTTTCCATAACTCCACCAATCCATCCAGCCATAACCGAATTTATTCTTACACCATACATTTCTGTAAAAATATTCGCAAACGTTTGAACTAAATTTACTTTAGCTGCTTGAGCAGATGCATATGCTGACGCACCAAATGAACCACGATATGCCTCAATACTATTAACCATTACAATACTTGATTCATAATTCATCTTTTTAACAAGTTCTCTAACTAATAAATTAGCTGCGAATACATTTACACGATAACTATCCTCAAATTTATCATAATCAAAATCAAACATATCTTCTAAATTAAAATATATTTCCATAAACACAAAGCCATATATATCGCTATTTATTTCTTGAGTTGTACGCAATAAATTTTCTCTATCAAAATAATCTACTTCTTTTAAAATAATATTATCATTAATCAAAACATCAGCAATTTTACTACCTTTTTGATATAACCCAATAATTTGATAGCCACCTGTTAAAAGCAATTTGGATAATTCTTTTCCAATATCTGAATTAATACCAGCAATAACAACAACTTTTTGATCATTTTCTAATTTAGCATAAGAATTTCTTTTATCTATTGGTTTATGAGATTCTTTAGGAATAGACCAATATCTTCCATTCTTTAATGCACCAGGTATCCTATTCTCATTTAATAATTTGATAATTCTTCTTTCACTAATATCCCACAATTCTGAAGCTTGTTTAACTGATAAATATTCCATTTCCAATCACCATTGTTATTTTATACTGAATTAAGAACAATGTCAATTTAAATTGAATAATTATTTAATTTTAGTACAAAAACATAAAATAAATATATTTTTTTATTACTATTATTGCATCATTTATAATAAAATGATATAATCGTAAACATGTATGAAAAAATTTATAGAAAAGGTGAAGTTATGAAACATCTAGATAATATACCTTTTAATACAGAAATTCTATATGAAGAGGGTTATAATTATAATGGTTTTAAGCAAAGATTATACTTTCAAAAAACATTTATGAAAGCAAATAATAAAAATCAATATTTCATTAAATCTTATATAATTAACAATAACTCTCTAATTTGTCAGGGATATATTTATTTCTATTTAGACGACAATGCAAGAACAAGCAATTTTATTGGCATTTATGTTAAGCCAGAATACAGAAATTCTGGACTTGCTTCATTTTTAATTGCCCATTGGATTCAATTCTGTTTAAATAATGGTTATAATTTCTTAGGGACTAATAAAAATCAAAGAAAGCCATTTCTATTATATTTATTAAAAACTTATGGTTTTGAAATACTAGATAAAAGTTACTATACAACTTCAAGAAATATAATTAATATTTGTAAAAAAGATAATGACAATACTAAATACTTATTGTTTAAAAACCCATTTCAAGCTAAATCTTTTTTAAATAGTCCAATTGCAAAAGAAGATAACTATCAAGTTATTACAGATTTAATTGAAAAAGTATATTGTTTAGATAAAGTAATTTTATCAACTCCATATAATATGAATGATATGTCTAAAGCAGAACAAAAATGCGCTGTAGCAATTAAAAAATATCGTAACTAATAAACAAATTTAATATTCTAAATTTGTTTATTTTTTTAAGCAAAAAAACACTTATAAAGTGTTTAATAATTTTCAATATCTTTAATACCAAATTCAGGTATAATTACATCTTCTTCACAATTAATTATAAATTCTACTGCTTTAGCTACTTTTTCTACCTCTAATCCAGTTGATGTATCATAATCATTTCCAGCTTTTTTAAAAAGATTGGTTTGCATAAATCCAGGATAGAATCCTGTCACCTTAATTCCTTTTTTACTAATGGCTTTTTGAATTGAGCGATTAAAACCTCTCATTGCCCATTTAGAAGCATTATAAACTACCGAGAAATCATCATTATCAAAACTTGATTGTGAACAAATATTTATAATTAATCCTTTACCTTGTTCATACATATTAGGTAATATTGCTTTTGTCATATAAATTGGTCCTTTTGTATTAACATCAATACAATTGCTAATTTGTTCGTAAGTATTTTCTGTTAAATCTCCTGCTAACCAAACCCCTGCATTATTAATTAGAACATCAATATTCCCATGATTTTCAATAATTGTATTTATAGTTTTTTCAACTTCATTAAATTTAGTAATATCACATGCATAACATTCAGCACTAGGTATTTCACTTGATATTTTTACAGCACTATCCAAATTTTTAGAAATAATTATAACATTATGGTCTTTACTTAATAATCCAGCAATAGCCTTGCCCAAGCCATCATTTCCACCTGTTATTATTATATTTTTCATTACTCTTCCTCCTTAATTTTCTTTACATCTAAATGCCATTTAAATATTCCATAAATATTTATTAGTAAGTAACCAATCGATACTAATAACATCATTATTGAACCTTCACCATCTTTGCAAACAATTACAATCCAAATTATTAAATCTATTATATTATTCACTAACCAAATCCACCAAGCTTCTTTAAATCTAAGAATCATTAGTATAACACCACATAAATTAATGCAATTGGAACTGGCATCCATAAATGCTAATTGTTGATTAGGAATAAGACTTAATAAATATCCTAACATAAAACTACCTAATATACATGAAAAAGTTATTATAATAGAGTTTTTTAAAGTAAATTCACGTACTTTTACATTTTTATCTTCATCTAAATTTTTATCCCAAGTAACAAAACCTTTAAGCTGTAATGGAGAAAATATACATATATAAAAGAAAAAGATTCCAAATAAATTATTTTTAAAAGATACATATCCCATCAATAAATAATTTATTAAGCCTAAAATATAATTAATTCTTTTTCCCTCACTTGCAAAATAAGAACATAAAAGTCCTGTAGCAAGTATTATTCCACCAATTAATAAATCGCCAGTAATAATTCCTGATATTATGGAAATTAAAACACAAATACAAGTAATTATTATATACTTTTTATTCATATAATCACTTTTCTTTCTTAACTTTTACTTGATATAAAATTTTAGATTTTGAATATTCTTCCTCATCTCTAATCATAGATGTCTCCAAGGCTTCAACTTCGCCAATAATCCCAAAATACTTATTAACATCAGCTTGATCAAAGAATCGTTTTGTATAGTCTCCCTCAAAATAAAAATTTTTTTCTAGTTGTTCACCCACACCAGCACCAAAATTAAAATCATTTACAGAAGCGACTCTAGCTAATAAGATACCATCATTTTTTAAGATTCTTTTAATTTCATTCATAATATGTATCGTTGTTTCATTGTCAAAATAATGAAGCGACAAGTCTGCAATTATTAAAGAATAACTTTCATCAGCAAAAGGAAAGGGCTCTATCATATCTAAATATTGTGTTTTACTATTTGAAATATTTTTTTGAATGTTTTCTAATGCCTCAATTGAAAAATCACAAGATAATACTTTAAAATCTCTTTCAAGTAAATATAAAGTATCAGCTCCAATTCCACACCCTAAATCTAGTATTTCATAATTCTTATTTTTACTTAATATATCTTTATAATCATCTAACCAATTATCATAAGCTGGTAAGCCTATTCTTTTTTTTGACCAATTATCCCACATTTTTACATAGCCAATATCACTATCAATTATTTCGCTTTTAATAATTTTATGATTATTATCAACAATTAATTTAATTTTAAAATTACCATATTGAAAATATTTTTTATATTCAGATTTTAAGATATCAATGCTAGGTAACTTTTTAGCTTGAGCTAACAAATTATTAATTTCTATCCACATTGATTCATTTTTAATAAAACAAGAAGGAGAGCCATTAAAATTATTACATAAGAAAACATCTAAATCAAAAATCACTTCTGGATACTCAATAATTAAATTACCCATATATCTTTGATTAATGATTTTAATTCCAGTTTCCTCTAAACATTCTCTAATAGAAGTGTCATAATTTTTTTCGCAATTTTCAAGCATTCCACCTGGAATATCATAAAATCCATTATTTTTTTCAGTTAAATATTTAATAGCTAGTACTTTATCATTTTTAATTATAAAAGTTCTTACAGCTTTTCTTATAGGTTTATTCATACTTATCACCCAATATAATTTTAACATATTTTATTCATTAATTAATAGTCATTTTAAGGTTATTATATTTTCAATATCTATAAATAAAATAGAAATATCAAAATCAACCTAATATAAAACTTAAAAATGAATTTTAGAGATATTACCTATTTTAATGTTTCCAACATATTTAATATTTCTAATGTATTTTTAATTTTATTCTTGCATCTTTATTATTCGCGTTTAATGTTTCTAGAACATTTAAATCTTTTGTTGAAAGAAAATTATTAATTGAAATATCATTATTTATATTTATCAATGGCAAAATACCTGTACCATTAATAATATTCATATTTCCTGTTATAAATGGGCAGAACATTATATTATCTACATTGTTAAAAAAGGATTGGTAAACAGTACTATTTTTAATTTGCTGAATTAAATTATCACAATTAAATAACTTATAATAATTTTCTAATAAATCAATAAGATAAAATACATCAATATAACCTAATTTATTATTTTGTAAATCTATTGCAGTCAATTTCAAATAATTAACAGAATCAAATAATGAATCATAAAAAACTTCTTTTAATTTTTCTTTATTAATATTAATACCAATAATACTTTTCTTACAAAGTTTTTTCAGCTCATTATTAGGAATCATAATTTCAAGTATTTGTTTATTAGATAAACCATTTGAATTATAATATCCATTTTTTATATAATTACTAATTATACTTCTTGGGAAGTTATATTCCATTAAAACAACATTACAGCATTTTAAATTCATTTTAACCAATTCTTGTATATATGACTTTATTGCATTCTTGGGCGAACAAAAAAAAGACATAGTTTCATTATTAAAATACTCTTGAGGAATATATCCATCTAAATTTTCATTTTTAAAAAAACTCATAAAACCTAATTTATAATATAATTCCTCTAAAGTATAAAAATTCAAAGGCCCCAATATATTTTTTTCTTTTACTAATAATGGAGATAAATTAAATGTATCTGGTACAATTCTATACAATTTCATATTAATCACCTATAGATATATATTTTAATAACAGATATGTTCTTTGTCAACAAAAGCTTAACAAAGAAAAAAGCCCATAATATTAAACATCATTTATTTTCATAACTACTACAATAGCATCTTCCAAAGTTTTTTCAATTTTATCATCAATTATACCTAATTCATTTACTGAGTAAAGTTCATCTTTCATTTCACTAAATTTATGGATTTCAACTAATTCAAAACCAACAGCACCAAAGAATTTTCTTATATGATTTTCATCTTCAAAACGATCATTCAAATTATTTCTTGAAGTAATACTTGCTAAATTCTTATTAAAATCTGGTAGCGCCTTATCTTGTGAATTCATAAACTTTTTAGGTGTTACATCACAGGTAATCCAAATGCCATCATATTTAGATAATAAGTCATAAATGTTTTGTGCAACTTGTCTTTTCTCATCAAAAGTTAAATATCTTAATAAACCTTCATTAATTACTGCAATTGGTTCATCAGTTTTAAAATAACTTTCTATCTTTTTAAAAACATCATTTTTTAAGGCATTACCACCAATAATATTTAAATTTTGGGAAATATCTTTTTCAATTGAATTCAATATTTCTGTTTTATTTTTAGCAACATTTTCTAAATCTAATTCAACATAATTATATCCTTTTTTAGAATAAATTAATCCACGTGATGAATATCCTGCCGCCAATTCTAATATTTGTTTTATTCTATATTTATCTAGAAGTTTGTTAATTAATTTATATCTTGCCTCAATCTCTGGAGCTAACAACTGATTTAAAGTTACTTTTTCATCACAATAATTTACTAACCAATTATAAATTTCTTTTTCATAAGGTATATCTGTAAAAATTCTTGGATACGAAGTTACAATAGCAGTAGGACTTATTTCCTCATAATCTTTATCATTTACAATTGACTTAAATTGTTTAATTAAATTTGCTGGATAAATTTCATATAAGCCAAATGTATCAACTTCTAATTCAAATGGAATAAAATTTTCTAATAATTTTTCTTTCATTTGAATTATTTTATTATAATCTTTATCGATATGAATTGTAATATGGAAATTAAAATTTTCAGGATTATATTTCTTACCTTGTAACAATTGATATATTTTTTTCTGAAATATTTTTAATTTTTCATTAGCTTTAATATTAAAATATAAAACATAACTATTCTCTTTACCATTCATTATTCCTATATCATCAATTAATATGTTGAGTTTTGGAAATTCGATTTTTGGTAGTTCTTCTATAGCCTTCTCTTTATAAGAAATATTACAAGCTGATAATGTAAAATGGTATGGAAGTGTATCTACAATTTCTCTATCAATTATACTAGATCTAAATGGAACCTTACATAATTTTTCAGATATTTGTTTTGTATAAAATTCTATTTTTTCTAAATTAATACTATCAAAAATAGATATAAAAGTTATTACTTCATTCACCATACCATCTCCCATTATTATATATTTTTTTGTTCCTTTGCTAAATTTTCTAAGACTTCTACATTATTTAATTTTAATAAATATTTACTTGGTAATGAAATTTTAGATTTTTGTAATCCACTACCACAAATAATTTTTTCAACCTCTAAAACTTTGGGATCAATAAATATTTTCCAGTCATTTGGCAAACCAATAGAATTTATACTACCATATTCCATTTTTGTTTGATCTAATACGTAATCCAATGGTGCCACTGAAACCATCCTCGAATTTGTATATTTTCTTACTGTTGATGACATATTATATTTAAATCCAGTTGGTACTAATAAAGCTACATAACTTTTATTTTCTCCCCTTTTACATTCGCATATTAAACAATTTACCCCAGTTTTAATATCAACATTATAATGTTCACATAATTTTATGCCATCCATAAATTCTGGATTTATTTCAGCGACTAATATATCATTCTTTTCTTGTTCTGAAAACAAATTTTCAATACATTTATAAGTAGATTCAGATACTAAACCTTTATTATCAATTACTTTTTTAAACTCTAATTTATTATTCATATCTTCTCCAATCATTATCAATTATTTTCATTTAAAACCTTTTCAGCTTCATTTATTAATTGTTCCTTTCTAATTTATTAAGATGTGTTTGAGTAATTACAGTATAAACTTACTAATATAATTTTACCATAATTTTTATCATTTATTAATGGTATTGTTAGCTTTACTATATTTTTTAATATCTACTAACTAAAAAATAAAAAGAATATCCAAATTGATATCCCTTTATACACATAAATAAATCCACATACTAAATACATAAACATTTAGATACTGTCATATTTCAATTTTTCAAAAATAGGTGCATTACCTTTATAACTATTTGGAGAGATTGGACTAGGATGATATATTGGTAATATTTTATAACCATCTACTTCATATATGTTGCCAACTACATCTGAAAACTTAGTAAACTTAAAATTAAGTAAATTTCTAGTTGGAAATTCTCCTAAAGTGATAATTAATTTAGGATTTAATATTTTTAATTGTTGTAACATTATATTCTTACAATTACTAGAACAAGTTTTTAAATTTTTTCTCATCAATGGATAACACTTAACTGATTCTAAAAAGGTAGTTTCAAAAATATCTCTATTAATAATATCAAATAGTTTCTGCAATACAACTCCACTTGGTAATACTTTGCCATTTATATCACACCATAATTTATGACTTTTTCGCCAGCCATTATTTGCAGGAGCTTCTCCAACTAAAACTATGTCATTGTCTTTACCTAAGAATACAGTAGCATCATTTGGAAACTTATCAACTAATTTATCACAAGATTTACAAGCGTATACTTTTTCATCTATCTGTTTTAATAGCTTATTTATTAATTTTGTTTTTAATGTTGTATATCTATGTTTTGTATCATCAGTTAATATCCTATCTCTCTCTATAATTTCATAATTTTTATATTCTATATCATGATTAAATTGACTTGAAGTTAAGTCTATAATATTATTTTCTATTACATTGAAATAATGACTAATATTATCAACATTAATTTTACAAATATCTCCACCAAAATAATCATTAATGATTAAAGATGTTATTGCACACATACCAAAACATTTATTATTGTCATTCCAATCATCTTGAACTTTAGGATAACATAAATCTTTTGAGTAACATTCTAACAATATTTTCTGTATATTTTCAATATTCACAATAACACCCCACTTCATTAAGTTTTAACTATAAATATTATGCCAAATAAACTTTAGCGTGTCTTGACCTTTAAATTATTTATTATAATTTCTAATTCCCATTTATATTCTTCTAATTTTTTTAAATAGCTTTTATACAGCCATCTAACTTATTTCCTTTCTATTAATTATTTTATTTAAGTTCTATTATCTCTAAGTCATTTGGTACAAAAACATTCCCCTGATAGTTCTCTCTTGCTTCTTTTAAATATTCACTCTTCCTCTGTTCTCCTAAATTTTCTTGCGTATGCCATAATATTAAATTTTTAGCACCAATATTTTGTGCTTTGATACTGGCAGATTTTACAGTATCATGATTTTTTTCTCTAGGTTTAAATTTTTCTGATTCAGTTTCTAAGCAAAAAGCTTCATGAAGTAAATAATCTATATTTTTTACGTCAGCATATAATTTCTCATCTAATGGCTCATCGCCAAGAAAAGCAAGAGTTTTGTTATTATTTAATGTTGTTTTAAACCCATATTGTTTATCAGTTTTTGATATTATATCTAAAAATTCTAATTCATAATCTAATACTTTTCTCTTTTCATGATTTCCAACAACATTAATAAAAATTCTTTTATCAATAAATAGTTGTTGTTCCTTTCGAAGTAAAGTACGAATTTGATCTCTAAGAATTTTGGCAACTTCATCATGACAATATATATTTAATTCGCCATTGTAAGTTCCTTTTGTCATTGATATATCCACAAATCTATATATCCAAAGCATTCCAAACAGATGATCAATGTGTTTATGAGAGATAAATATATTATGAATTTTATTTAAGTCAATATTAGCCATTTTGAATTGTTTTAATATTCTATTACCCCCACCTGTATCCACAAGTAAATAATTGTTATTATTATCTTCTAATACAAAACATGTATTAAAATTATTTACTACACTTGCAGTACCAGTTCCTAGAACTATTATTTTCTCCATATTAGCCCCCAATCTCTTATATCACTATAATTTTATCATATTTTTGATGTCATTTTAATCTTTTATTTACAACAAACTAAAAGTTTACTAATCTTTAATTTTTTTGATAATGACTGAAAATTGATTAGATTTTGAAATATCGCCATTTATTTTATTGGGATTAAACATAGAATTATCATAATATTTTAAAATTTCATAACCTTTATTTATAAAATATTTTTCAAAGAAATCTTTCTTATATTTATTGAAGTAAGTTTTATATTTTTGATTAAATGGCTCATCATCAAAGTTTTCTTTTTCTTTGGCTAATTGCTCTATAACATTAATAACAAGTAAGCCATCTTTTTTTAAAATGTAATCAAATTGATTTAAAGTATGTAAACAATCTTCATCATTTAAGTGGATAAGTGTAGCAAAACATAAAATGCAATTAAAATATGAATTTTCAAAATCTAAACTTCGTGCATCCATCACTTTAAACTTAGCTTTTGGTGCATTATTTATTGCTATTTTTATCATATTTGGAGCAGCATCTATACCAACAACATCAAAATTTTTATTTACTTTTTCTGTTAAGTATTTAGGATAATCCCCTATTGCAGTACCCACATCCAATATTCTGGCATTATTAGGTAAATTGGAAACGATAAAATCGATCTCTTTTTGGAATTGTACATTTCCTTTTAGATCTTTTGATTTAAAATATTCAATATATTCAGGTACAATATTATTATAAGTTGATACTGTTATATCAGTTTTGTTTTCCTTCATTTTAATCACCTCTAAACTTTTTATAGCTCTTAATATAATTTTAACATATTTTCTATCATTTACTGATAATAATATTATTCTTATTATATTTTTAATGTATACCAACTAAAAAAGAAAAAGAATATCTAAATGATATTCTCTTTATATGCATAAATGGGGCAATAAACAAACGAGTTTTGCACCCAAGTCAGTAATACGTGATGAATTAATTATATCCTATTTTTTTATTAAAATCAAATTTTTTATTTTGATTCATATTTACTTACATAAATGATTGGTTCTTTTCCCATTGATTTAATTTGTTTAGACCAAATACTAAGCTTACTGATTAGCATAATTGAATTCAACTTTAATAAGTTGATTGGAAAGCTATTAAAAATTCTTTTCTTTTCCAAATAAAACCATAGACCAAATTTATAGATATTATCATTATCTATTTTTTCCAGATTTACAATTTTAGAATTGATTAAATTAGCTGACAATAAGGATTGATCAACACAATATGACAAAGATTGCGCATCACCAATTTTTAAAGAAAAATATGTATTATCAGTAATCAGATCAGCAATTTCAACTTTATAATCATTATGATTAAATTCATTATCATATTTTAGTAATAAACAATCTCTATCCAATAATATGCCTGAATACTTATTTGCTAGAAGCTTATTGATTTTTTCTTCTCTATATAGTCCTTCTTTATGATTTAACTCTGACTTACTTATATTGTCTTCTTCTTTATATATAACTTTAATTGTTTTAACTTCGTCTTGTATCAACTTTATATAGTCATTGTTATATTCATACCATCTACCATCATAGAAGCATATGTTTTCATCAGGTAATTCATAATTAATATGTTTTTTTAAAATATTCACTATATATAGTTTCGTTAGATTCATCTTTATAAACTATTCTTGCACTTTCTACTAATTGTTGTATATCTAAATTTTTTTCGATACTAAACTCAAATAAATCATCAAGTGTCAATGTTTCTATTTTATATTCATCTCTTCCAACTTTTAATACTTTACTTTCTTCATTTTCAAAATAAAAATTGCATCCTACTATTGTAAACTCATTTAAATCAATAGAATTATAATTTTGTTGATTTCCATTTTTAAATTTATCTAATTCTTTTCTAAATTCTTTATACATAGTTTCATAATATCCAGTAATTTCTTCTTCATTTCTTACTTCAACAAGAAGAGGAATTTTATTTATAGGACTTTTTTGTAAATCACTTTTAATTTTATCTAATAACTCATATATTCGATCAAATGGAATATCAATGTTAAATCTAATTGATTTTCCAATATCAATTCTTTTTCCATAAAAATTGTTTAGTGGAGTGAAAGATAGACTCGTTATATTTTCACCTGTATCATACAAAATCGTCTTTGTGTTTTTATATGAAGTAATTGATGAATTTTTGTTTGAAGAAGCTGTAATAGAACTTTTTCTCTTAATCTCATCTAATTCAATTCTTTTAGCGAAATCAAATCCAAATTCTCTTTCACAATATTTTTGTGCAAGGAAACTACTTGTGCCATAAGTTATTGCAAAAGTATCATCATTATTTTTACTACATAATACAATGCTTGCAACACCTGATTTACTTGGAATATTATTTTCTCCAAATGCATCAAATACTGATTTCCAACTTATTTTTTGATTTTCTTCATATTTACAATATAAATTTAATCTATAATCACCACTAGTAATATCATTACCACACTTTTTATATTCTTTTTCTTCCATACTTTCCAAAAGATCTTTTTTATTTTTGATTTTAAAAATATTATACTGCATCTTACTACCTCCAATTCCTAAAAAAAGGGCAATACAAAACCTGATAAAGTCTGTACTAGCCCTTTGAATCTAGAAATATTATATCAAATTATTCTACAAATTACTACAAATCTTGAGTTTTTTCATTTTCTCTTAAACTTTAAATTATTTTTTTTCATTTCTAAATGCCATTTGTATTCTTCTAACTCTTTAAGATAATCTCTTTTAAAATAATTTTCATACAACCATTTAACTCCTTCTTCTTTAACACATATAAAACCATCATCTTCAAATGTTATAGGATAGGGAAATACTTTTTTCATCCTATGAAGTGCTACATGAATAGCACTTATATTTTTACCAAACAAGTAAGGTAAAAATCTTAATGAAAAAGATTGATATTTTTTTCTTTTATGATCTATTCCTAATTCATTTTCTAAATCAAAAATTTTCTTTTTATAAAATCTTATTTCAGAAGTTAAATAATGTTCCTCTTTGTTAAAATAAACTTCTTTTAACCAATCAACACATTCTTGATTTACATACATTTTTGTTTTCTTATCTTTATCTCTTTTTATCCATAAACAATAATCATGTTTGTGTCTTCGTTTTATATTTCTCATGACTCTACCAAATTATTTTGTTGTTAATGAAAACATCTCTTGAATTTGTTTTCTTTCTAGCCATTCTTCGCTCATATAACTTCTCCTTTCAAAATAATAGGGAACGGGTAACGTAATATAGAAATTCAATATATCAAGCATGGTGTATACACACCCATCTACTTGTTAGGGAATATCCCTAAAACCCACTAATTAGTCTCCGACAGTTTATTTTTTTTCTTCATATTTTTTACTAATTTCATTAGATTTTTCAATAATTTCTTTTACTTCTTTTTCATAGTTCTTATTATTAATTAATACTTTTGATAACAAAGAATAAGGAACATCCTTTGCATTTTCTTTAAAATACTCTAATAATTGTGGCGCAACTATTTCAAAGAAATAATTAATAAGACTCATCTCCTTTCTAAATTTAGACAACAAAAAAAGAGCAACTTCTTGCTCCAGTTATTACTTTTTGCGATTGCTATTTTCAATTTTATTATAAAAATTTTCTTTATTAATTTTATTATTTTCATGATAAAATGCCTTTTTATCTAGTCTTTTTTTACCTTCTGCTTCTAATATTTCTTGTATTACTTGCTTAATCTCTTCATCCTGTATACTTCTTTGTAACTGAAGCAATTCTTCTTTACTTCTTCTTTTTACCTGCCCATTTTCATCTAAATAGTATTCTATTTTTAATTGTGGGCACTGAATCCATTTTGGATTTTTTTTAAACATTATATCAAAAGCTTCTTCAAAATCTAAATAATAAGAATTAAAATTAAAATTTTGTTTAAAATCTCTTAAATAGTTTCCATATTCCCTTAAATTAGTCGAAACTCTCTTTTCTAAATATTCTATATTACTTTGTTCTAATTGTATACCAGCTAATTGACAAAAATATATAAAATTTTTAATTGCTTCATTATCTACAAATTTTTCTTCAGAATATAATTTATAATTATCTTCATAATATTGTGGATTACCTAATGCAAATTCATTTTGTTTAATATCTTTAATTCTATCATCTTCACTTAAAGATATTAATTTTTCTTTAGCAATTCTAATTAAATCAAAATTTATTTTTTCTAATCTTAAATCAAAGAATACTTTAAAATGATTTAATTCATGAAATAAAGTTCTTAATTCTAAAATTTTTCCATTATATATATTTTTTATAACATCTTCATCTATTATAATTGTATTATCTTCATCTATATATTGTCCTTTAATACTTTTGATAGGAATTTTTGCAATAATACATTTAGATAAAGTATTATTATAATTAGTATTTTTTAAATATTCTCTCATGATTTGCTCCACAAATGCTTCAATTGTTTCTTTAAACTCGTTATAAAAAATTATAGGTCTTAAATCATTTCGATTTTGATAATGTACTTTTAAAACGGTACTTATAATTTCAAATCTATGTGAATTTATAATTGTTTCATTTAGAAGTTCCATAATATCAACTCCTTTATCATTATTTTATCATATTTCAGGCATTTATTGATAGTAATGTTAAATTTTCTTTATCAAATCTTGATTCTTTTTTGTTAGGAATTATTTGTAATAAACTATTCTTTTGACCTAGTTCTTCTAAATTAACAGAATCAATATTTAAATTGTTTTGTTTTATTTTATAAAATTCACTTAACGATTTTATATAATTATCTTTATCTTCCTTTGTATTATAATTAGATAGTATTAAACTTTTATCATTAGAGTTAATCACTAAATCAAAGCAATTCTCTCTAAATAAATAACCAATATTATTAATTTCTTTTTTGTTAATATTAATCTTCTTAATAGATACATTTTTCTTTTTGTCGACTTCAATACTAATATTATCAATATACTTAAATACTAATTCTTGTTTTTGTTCTTTAGATAATTTATCCCATAAATGATTCTTTCTAACATAATATGATTTATTTTTTATTTGTTCTAATTGTTTTAAATTATAAATTAATCTCATTTCATTTTTATGATCTTCTGTACTTTCTTTTATAGTTAAATCTTTGATTTTCTCTTCTGTTATTTTCTTTTGATTTTTAATAAAATCTAATTCATCTTTTAATTCTATTTCTTCAACAATACCATCTACAAAGGCACTCTTAATTCTTTTTTCTTTAATATTTAATTCATCAATTATTTTATTACATTTTTTTAATTCATTTTCAGTATTTTGATATAAATATGGTTTATAAGTA
>CAYOYB010000005.1:0-140446 GCA_964408085.1 uncultured Muribaculaceae bacterium
CTCCACTAGGAAATGAACCATCATTTTTTACCATAAAGTTTCCTATATAATTATCAGCTGACTCTACTATTCCTAATGTTGAATCCTCAGCCGCTGATAATTTAGCTTTATAAATTATGTTTAATATACCTGGTATCGCAATTAAAGCTATTACGGCTAATATTACTACTACCGCTAGTAATTCGATTAATGTAAATCCCTTCTTTTTCATACTCTATACCTTTCTATATACTATATAAAATATTATAGCATTATATTTTTTTTGTTTCAATATATTTTTTATTTTTTAACATAAAGTTAATTATATTTTTAATAATTTTTGATAATTTTTGATAATTTTTGATAATTTTTGATAAAAACTTTTTTAACGATATTTATAGCAAAAAAATCTACACTTTTTTTATTTTGTGTAGATTTTATCCATAGAGATTTTTTACCAAATTTTATAATGTTTTATTTATTGCAAATTCATATTATGAAGTTAAAAATTTTTAATTTTCTCTATTAATAATTTTAGTTCTAATTCTTCTTTTTCTAAATTTAATTTTTCTGTTTCAACAATATTACTTGGTGCCTTATTAACATAATTAGCATTTCCTAAAAGTTTTTTTCTTCGCTCAATTGAATTTTCTAATCTAATCTTTTCATTTTCAAATTTTTCTAATTCTTCTTTAGAATTAGTTTTTTCATAATAAATTGTAAATATATCTTTTCCTACATTAAAATCAATACTTGCTAAAGTTTCTGGTTTAAAATCATTCTTAAGCATTATATTTTCTAATTTCAACATATCTTTTATAATTGAAAGATTAGTAGTAATTATATCATTATCATAAACTAAATAATAATCTTTACCTAACTGATTTTCTTGTTTTAGTTTTCTAACACTTTTAATTACTTCAATAATATAATCTAAATCAGTTTGAAATTCAAATTCACTATTTATAGATGGATAATTTGAAATCATAATTGATTCATCATGTATTGGTAATTTCAAATAAATTTCTTCAGTTACATAAGGCATAAATGGATGTAACATTTTAAGAATATCTGTTAATACTTTTATCAAAACTGAAGAAGTCGTTTTATTCATATTAAACTTAGAAAGTTCAATATACCAATCACAAAAATTATCCCAAACAAAATTATAAATTTCTGTACCTACAACATTAAAATCATACTTTTCCATATGGTTTATTACCTTAGAAATAGTTGTATTTAATTTTGAAAGAATCCATTTATCTGCAATAGATAAATTTTCTAATGTATAATCATCATTAGTAAAATCACCAATATTCATAAGAACAAATCTAGAAGCATTCCATAATTTGTTTATAAAATTCCAAGTTGATTTTACCTTATCTTCATCATACCTTAAATCCATTCCACTTGCAGTTGATGTTGCTAAAAAATAACGTAGCGAATCTGCTCCATAATTTTCGATAACATCCATAGGATCAACACCATTACCTAAAGATTTACTCATTTTTCTTCCTTGTTTATCACGAATAAGTCCATGAATTAAACAATCTTTAAAAGGTCTTTTATCAGTAAATTCTAACCCTTGAAAAGTCATTCTATTAACCCAAAAAGGAATAATATCATAACCAGTAACTAATAAATTATTAGGATAATATCTTTTTAAATCGTCAGTTTCATTAGGCCATCCCATTGTAGAAAAAGGCCATAAAGCACTTGAAAACCAAGTATCTAAAACATCATTATCTTGAACCCAGCCATCTTCTTTTGGAGGCTCAACACCAACATAAATTTCTTCACCTTTATACCATGCTGGAATTCTATGTCCCCACCATAACTGCCTTGAAATACACCAGTCATAAGTTATCTCCATCCAATGATTCATTGTTTTTTCATAACGTTCAGGTATAAAATTAACTTTTGTATCTTTATTTTTTTGATTTTCTAAAACTCTATCAGCAAGGGGGCGCATTTTAACAAACCATTGTTTTGATAGATATGGTTCAACAATTGCGTCACTTCTTTCACTATGACCAACTGAATGAACAATTGGTTCAATATTAATAAGCAAATCAGCTTCGCGTAAATCATTAACTAACTTTTCTCTACAATCAAAACGATTTATACCTTTATACTGCAAAGCATTTTCATTCATTGTTGCATCAGGATTAATAACAATTATTCTTTCTAGATTATGACGATTTCCAACTTCAAAGTCATTAGGATCATGAGCAGGCGTAATCTTAACAACACCTGTTCCAAATTCTGGATCAGCATGCTCATCACCTACAATAGGAATCAATTTATTTACGATAGGTAAAATAACATTTTTTCCTATTAAATGTTTGTATCTATCATCATTAGGATTAACAGCTACAGCTGTATCACCAAATAATGTTTCAGGACGTGTCGTAGCAACATCTAAATAATCATTAGTACCCTCAATAAAGTACTTTAGGTGATAAAAAGCACCTTCATCTTCCTTATAAATAACTTCCTCAGTAGATAAAGCTGTCATCTGTTCAGGATCCCAATTTATAATTCTCTCTCCACGATAAATTAAACCTTTATTATACAAATCAACAAAAACTTTTTTTACAGCATTAGAAAGACCTTCATCAAGCGTAAATCGTTCTTTATTATAATCAAGACTTAAACCTAACTTAGCCCATTGAGCGTGAATTGTACTAGCATATTCATCTTTCCAACTCCATGCATGATTTAACCATTCTGCACGATCCATTTCTCTTGGTTTAATACCCATTTCTTTTAAACGTTTATCTACTTTAGCTTGTGTAGCAATTCCAGCATGATCCATCCCTGGAAGCCATAAACAATCAAAACCATTCATTCTTTTATAACGAATCATAATATCTTGAAGCGTTGTATCCCAGGCATGACCTAAATGAAGTTTTCCTGTAACATTTGGTGGAGGTATAACAATTGCGTAAGGTTTTTTAGTTAAATCTCCACTAGCAAAATAACCTTTATTTTTCCAATTTTCATACTTTTTTTCTTCAACATTTTTATGATCATATTTTTTATCTAACATATTATTCCTCTTTTCTTATATTTCTATCAATAAATTCCACAGTTTTTTTCCTTATATTGTTCAAGTTATAACTTTCATGCGTATTTGCACTAATCATTCTATCAATCAGTTTATTTACAATATCATTTTGTTTAATATAATTTAGACTATATCCAAAATTCAAATCATATAACATGCCAACCTGTCTTAAATAATGATCCATTTGCGTTTTCATATCAACATCTTTTATAATAGATTGTGATAACAAGGTTTCTAATATTTTTGAACTTATAAATGTATCAGTAGGTTTAACTAGATTCTTTATTTTAATAAAATTGTCAAATATATCAAGTTTATCAGCATCTCTAATTATTTTACAGAATAAGTTAATTCTTTCATCTAAGCCATCTTCTATCGAAAACTTATTATGATTATAAATAGCGGTTAACACAATATTTTGTATTGCCTTATCACTAACAAATTGCTCAATAAAATTGTTATCCTTTAAAATATCAACTCCATAATCAGCATGATCAATTGAATCTTTATCAATAAAAGTATCATAAACTCTAACTTGCTCAAATCTACCAATATCATGTAATAAACCAATTAACTCACTAATCTCTATTTCATCATTACTTAAATTTAATGATTTGGAGATTTCCCTACAAAAATTCGTGACTCGTAAAGTATGATAATACTTTAAATTTATTTTATCATTACTCATATCATAATTATCAACATACTGTTTAAATAATTTTTTACATTTTTCTAAATCAATCATAATTTTTCCTCCAAAAAAAACGAACAATTTCCTTAAAAGGACGAATTGTTCGTGGTACCACCTTATTTCATATAGTAAAAACTATATCTCATTTATTTAACGCATATATACGTAACTCTCTATTTACTTAAGAGTTCTATTCCCTTGCTACCTTCAATCATCTAAATTATTAGTTTTCACCAGCCACTAACTCTCTTTAAAATTTAAAATGATTTACTCCTCAAGTTCAAAATATTTAAATATAGTTAAATTATATCATTTTGACCTAAAATATACAAGACTAATTATATCTATTATTTATAATTTCTGTTAATTGATTATATTTTGTTTTAATAGAATCTAAAATTAAACCTGTTATGAAAAAAATTAATGAAAGAGTTAAAAAAACACCCGATACTATTAATGTAGGAAATTTGAGTACTAACCCAGTTTTTAAATAAGCAATAAATACAGGAATAAATAAAACCATTGCTAATACAAAACAAAGAATAGAAAAAATAGAAAAAAATAGTAGTGGTCGATATTCTTTAAATAGATTAATAATTAATTTTATAACTCTAAATCCATCTTTAAAAGTATTTAGTTTTGAATAACTACCAGCAATTCTATCTGTATATTTGACTGGAACTTCTTTAAGCGCAAAACCTTTATGTAATATATAAATAGTCATTTCTGTTTCTATCCCAAAACCACTATCTAGAATTGGTAAAGATTTAACAAATCTTTTACTCATTACTCTAAATCCTGACATTGTATCTTGAACATTACCTTTAAATAAGAAATTAATAAAATTATTAACCACCTTATTTCCAGCATTATGAAATCTACGCTTATTTTCTTTAAAATAAGTAGTCGCTAATCTATTTCCAACCACAATATCATAATCGTCATTTTCAACATAATTAATCATTTCTTTTAAACTACTAACATCATATGTAGCATCACCATCAATCATAACATAAATATCAGCATCAATAGTTGCGAAAAGTTTTCTAATAACATTACCTTTACCTTGTTTATGAATTCTTTTAACTATGGCTTGATGCTCTAAGCTTATTTTAACAGTATTATCTGTTGAATTATTATCTCCAACAAATACTTGGCAATTAGGTACCTCTTTTCTTATACTATCAATGACACTACCAATTGTTTTTTCTTCATTATAACAAGGAATAATAATAGCTATTCTAGACATTTACCCCACCTCTTAACTACATATAAATCAAATTTACATTAATTATATCATCTAGGAAAAATAGTTTCAACTTTTATTACGTTCTAAAATAAAATGTAAAAAATAAATAATAAAGATAAGTGGCATAAACATAACGTATCGATAAGATTGGTGATGTAAAGCTATAAATAATGTCAAAAGATTAATAATAAATGGGCATAATATAAGCCAATCTTTTTTATTATAGAAATTAACAAATAACATAAATAGCATACACAAATATAACCCAGCTCTTAAAAACAAAGCATTTAAAATTTTATTGTTAGAAATAAATAACAAAATTTTAACAATGGTTCTTTTTAAAGATGAATCATGCAATTCTATATCTTTTTCATTATAATATATAAATCCAAATTCATCTTTATCAATTTGGTAATCATAAGTTTGAATCTTATCACTTTTTGTTATATCCCAAATTATATCAGTACCAAGCAAACGATCTTTTAATAAAATATTTGGATATTTAAATAAATTTTTTAGATAAAATTTATTTAAATTAATCTTATTAATTTCGACATCACGCAATGGTGTCTTATTATAATGTAATAAAATATCAATATTGTATTTATTATAAGAATCCCTTAATTCAGCTGAATCAATATTATATTCACTAAAAAAATCATTAATATCATCATCACCATTTGTAGCATAAACTGCTTGCAATCCATGAGCTAGTGTTACTACATCACTATTTTTAAGACCTATTTGAACATTGAAATAATTGTATACATTGTTATTAATAACATAAATAATAATTGGTGTTAAAACACAAATAACAATAAACTTTATATTTTTGTTTTTAATGGCAAAAATAATTAAAACTAAAGCACAAACTAAAGATACATATAGACCATTATGACGAAATAAAGCAATAAAAAGCAACGATATAAATAAAAATAAATAATCTATTAATTTAAAATCATTGTTAATATATTTTATTAATAAAAAAGTTAATAAAATCAAAAAAATAATATAATCAACATCCTTTAAAATAGATACCATATAAACTCCCATTACAGGATTCAGAACTAAGAATAAAACTAAAATGTATATAAAAATTCTATTAATACCTTTTCTTATAAAATAAGTACCTATAAAAGAAATTAGACAACTAACTAATATCAATCTTAGTATTATAAAAATTTGAAAATTACCAAACATATTATAAATAAAACTCATTAGTAAAGTATGAAAAAAAGGATGCCAATTAGTTAAGCTATTAGACTCTATCTCTTTTAATTGCATAGACCCATCAGTTGTACAAATATAAGGTGAAAATATATATAAATAAACAAGAAAAATTATTAATGGGATTAAAAATAATATAATTCTATCTAAAATTTTTTTATTATTCTGAGAAACTAACTTTTTAGAAATATAATTTATAAAATATTTAAATAAAATTACGATAAAACTTAACCATAAAGTAGTAAAAATAAATACGAAAATATTACTAATAGAAATATAGGTATTTAAATAAATTGAACCAATTAGACAAAAAGTAAAAACTAAACTAGATAACAAAATCAAAAGAATACTCTTTTTATCTTTTTGTAAACCTAACTTCAATTTATTAATAATAATACTTATAAAAATAGCGAATATAAATATACAAGTTTTTGTTAAAATATTTAATAAAATATCACTATTATATTCAAACACAAATAAAGTTAAAATTAAGAATAAAACATCTAATCTCTTAGCTAATAAAGTATCAATAAACGATAAAATAATAATATTAAGGCCTAAAAAACTAATAATAAAATTAATTAATTTATAATCATTATCATAATTAATATTATCAAATTCATAAGTATAATAATTATCATATATTTTATAATATGCCGAATTATTATCAACAACACTTTGATTAATTTCTATAATATCATCATTTATTAATAATTTATAACTATAATTATATTTTTCAAAATTGATTGTAATTTTTTTAGCTTTATTTATTTTCAAAATATAATTATTTACTAAATTTAACTTATAATTAGGAGTAATTTTATTATATATATCATAAATATTACTATCAAAATCCTCATCGTAAAATTTATATTTGTTATTATCTAAATATAGAGAATTAATTTCTATTTTATCAATATCTAATGTAGTTATTAAAAGATTTATGTCTTTATATCCATAAATAAAAATATTTTTATTTATAATAATTAAGAATAGAGTAATAATACTAGATAGACATATTTTCTTTAAAGAAGAATTTATTTTTATTCTACATATTAAAATATCAAACAAAAAAAGAATGGCATTAATAATAATTAAATTTGCAATACCATTATAATTATTTAACGAATAAATCAAATTAAATATTATTAGTACTATTAATTTAATTATCACTATATCACCATCCTTAATCCACTAAAATATCACCAGTCATATCTTTTGGTATATCAATATTTAAAAGTTTTAATATTGTGGGAGCAATATCACCTAATTTACCATTTTTTAAAGTCAATTTATTATCAGTAACAATAAAAGGAACTAAACTAGTTGAATGTGATGTTATAATATTGCCATTTTCATCTAACATATAATCACAATTACCATGATCTGCAGTTACTATTAAAAGACCATTTTTTTCTTTTACTAAAGTATCTATTTTGCCCAAGCATTCATCTAAAACTTCAACAGCCTTAATAGCAGCATTAAAAACACCAGTATGTCCTACCATATCACCATTAGCAAAATTAACAATAATAACATCATATAAATCTTTTTCTATTTTGTCTAATAAAGTATTTGTTATTTCACAAGCACTCATTTCTGGCTTTAAATCATAAGTAGCAACCTTAGGTGAAGGAATTAAAACTCTGTCACATCCTTTTAATTCTTTTTCAACACCACCATCAAAAAAATAAGTTACATGAGCATATTTTTCGGTTTCGGCTATTCTTAATTGCTTTAAATTTTTACTAGCAAGATATTCACCTAATGTATTATCTAATTTTTGATGTTCAAAAGCATTTTTACAAATAACATCACTACTAACTGAAAACATTGTTACTAATTTTATATTAGTCAATTTTTTTGTTTCAAATTCATTAAATTCAGGATTTGTCAAAGTATAAAAAATTTCTCTTAAACGATCAGGTCTAAAATTAAACGTAATTAACCCATCATTATCTTCGACTATTCCTTTTTTATCAATTATACTAGGTATAATAAATTCATCAGTTATATCTTTAGCATAATTATCATTTATTGAATCTTGAGCAGACTTATAAACTGGACCAAGACCATTAACAATAACATCATAAGCTTTCTTTACTCTATCCCAACGATTATCACGATCCATTGCGTAATATCTTCCTGAAATAGTTGCAATAGAACCGATTCCAAGTTCATCCATTTTATTATTTAACATATCAATAAAACCTAAAGCGCTTTTTGGTAAAGTATCCCTACCATCTAAAAAAAGATGTAAATAAAGATTAGTAATATTATTTTTTTTACACATTTCCAATAAAGCAAATAAATGATTAATATGTGAATGAATTCCACCATCACTTAAAAGCCCAAAAATATGTAACTTAGAATTATTATTTTTAGTATGATTAATAACTTCTAATATCTCTTTATTATTAAAGAATTCTTTATTTTTTATTTGTTCATTTATATATTGAAGAGGTTGATAAACAATTCGACCAGCACCTATATTCATGTGACCAACTTCACTATTACCCATTTGGCCTTCAGGTAATCCAACTAATTCGCCACTAGCTTCTAATAAACTATGAGGATAACTATTCCATAATCTATCAAAATTAGGTTTATTGGCTTGCATAAAAGCATTACCATATTCTGTATTTCTAATTCCAACACCATCTAATATACATAAAACTAAAGGTTTCATCCTATCATCTCCATTATTATTTTATCATTTATTGGAATGATTGTAAATTAACTAAAATGAATTAAATATGTTTTTTCAATACATAAAATTTGTCTAAAAAAAACTTTAAAATATTTCTATTTTAAAATTTTTTACCCTATGGTCTTCTACCTGGTCCATTTGGTCCCATATTCATTCCTTGATTAAAACCACCTGAACTACCTACATTAGTAATCGTACTATTTGTTATAAAAGTAGTATATTTACTTCCATTTTTATAACCACCATTACTATACAAACCATTAAATTCTTCACTTGTTGAATTTCCACCTGTATATATAGTATAAGTTTCATTTAATTTTAGATTTGGTGTTGAAATAACTAAATTTTGATATCTTTTATTAGCTTTATACGTAATTACTTCTGTACCATTGCTATCAAAAATACTAATCAATTCATCTGTATTAATATTTTTAGAAAAATTAATCATAACAGAGTTTTGCGTTGAACTATTTGATAAACCTTGTGCCATACCACTACTACCACTAGCAATAAAAGTTCCACCTGTAATTTTAAATTCTCTATCATAATCTATTGCTCCATTACCACTATCAGTAGGACCATTAACAATTACTGTACCACCTGTCATATAAATACTTCCGTTAGCGTCAATTCCGTCACCACTAGCATCAACAAAAATATTTCCGCCATTAATTTGAATTTTAGAATTTCCGTTGCCTTCAAAATTATTCATACCAGGTCGATTATTCATAGAGGATGCATCATTACCACCAGCTGCATTTATACCATCATCACTAGAAGCAAGATTAATAATTCCATCATTTATAGTAATACTCTCTGCTTCAAGTCCTTCATAACTTTTTTGAATATTAATATCTCCACCATCAATAATAAGTTCATTATCAGCATGAACACCATCATCACCACTATTAATAATAAAATTACCATTAGAAATTCCAACATACTCATTAGAATGAATTGAATCATCTGACGAATCTATTATAAATTGGCCATTATTAATAACAATATTATTAATAGCTTTTAGACCTTTAGCACTACCACTATCATCATTTTTAACTGAATCATTCTTTTTATATGGATTTCCCCATTTACCCCAATTTACATTTTCTGAACTAGAATTAACACTTCCTCCACCAGTTTTAATATTAAAATTACCATTATTAATAACTAAATCTGTTTCGGCTTGAATTCCATCATTAGTAGCAACAATATTAAATTCGCCATTTTCAATTAATATATAACCTAGTTTATTATCACTACTATTAGTTGCTTTTAAACCATCACCTAAAGAATTTATATCAAAATTACCATTTATAATTACTAATGAATCTTTACCACGAATCGCATCATCAACTGCTTCTATTTCATAAATACCATCAATAATTTTTAAGTTATCTTTTGAAGCAATGCCATCCTGATAGTTAGCCGATACAACTAACTTTCCACTACCATCTAAAATTAAGTCATCTTTACTAAAAATAGTGGCATTCGGTTCTCCATCTAAATCGACAGTATAATTATCCCCATCTGTCAAATGATTAACACTGTCACTAGCAAGTTCAATGTAAACTTGTTTAGCATTTTCTATCATAATTGCTGGTCCAGTTTTATTAGTAATATCTACATTATTTAAAATTAACTTAACACTATCTTTAGTATCAATATAAATTTGTCCATTAGGAATAGTACCTTTTAAGGTATACACACCACCATTTTTAATCGTTAAAGTTTCTGTTAATTCAATGTCAAAATTTTTTAGAACAGAATAATCAATATCAGCAATGTTATCAGAATCAGCAACAGTATCAATATCTAAAACTTTATTAACATCATCATTTTCATTTTTCTGTTTATTTAATAAATAATAAATAGCAAGCACAACAAATAATAAACCAATAATAATTATTAATTTTTTACCTTTCATAACTACTATAACTCCATTTCAGAAACAGAATTAGTCAATGATATAGTCAAATTTCCATTTCGACATCTTAGTGTATCAATAAATTCTTTTTCATTAATATTTTTTAACAATTTAACACTATATTTTAATTCAAACATACTCCCCATATTAGTTGTTTTAACTTGTTCTAAATTAATATCTTTAGTAAACTTTATAAAGATATCATCGAATACATCAGTATAATCTAAATCTTCAGGAATAGTTATTTTTAAAATTTTTACCATATCCTTGGTTTCACCAAATTTAGTATACATTAAAATAATTATAACTAAACAAATAATCAATGTTATTAAAATCGCAAACAATATTTGACCCATGCCTATTGATAAACCTATTGCCATTGATAAAAAAATACTCGCAATTTCTCTTGAATTACCTGGTAAACTTCTAAATCTAATTAAACTAAAAGCACCAAGTACTGCTACAGATGTCCCTAAGTTGCCATTAACCATCATCATAACTACTTGAACAAGCAATGGCAAAATAGTCAAAGTAACAACAAAATTTTTAGAATATTTACCTGTTTTCATGTGTGTAAGTGCTACAATTAAACCTAATATTATTGAAATTCCAAAACAAAGTAAAACTGAACCAATCGATAAAGATTCTGTTACATCAAAAATACTATTAAACATAATAATCACGCTTCCTTCTTAAATATTTGTTTTTGATAAACCATACCATACTTCGAAAATGATGTAGGATAAATTTTTAAACTAGATAAAAGATTAACAAACCATAGTGGAAAAGAGCCTAATGTTTTTACTTCCATTATATATTCACCATTTTTAAGTAACAAACTACCACTATCACCATTTTCTATATATAAATTATCTGTTCGACTACGAATATTTTTATCAAAAGTTAATCGAAAATCTTTATTTTCTAACCCCTTATAAGAATGCCTATCATAAGCTAAAAATACTTTTGGTTTTAAATTATATAATTTAAAACAATAATCAATCTCATTCATAATCTGTTTATTACAATCTGGATACTTCCCTGTTTCTAAATATATATAAAAATCTTTAAGTGGAATACAAATTCTTCTTTTTCCAACTATTCCCTTATATTTCTTTTTTATTTCTAAAAATACCTTACTATTCTTTTTAGGTACTCCATAACTTCTAAGTCGAATTTTTTCTTTATATATAGGTTTTTCTATTGATCTATTTACTAACAAATAGTCATCTGTATCAAAATATATATTGCAAATAGTACTATAATCATAAGTATCAACCTCTATATAATCCTTAGATTTCTCTATTAATAATTTATATTGTTCTTCACTTAATAAATATTTTTTTTCGACTCTTCTAAAAACATTTATGCCCAAAATACACCTCCTCGACAATTTAATCTTAATATAAATTATTGAATAAAACGTGTTATTATGGTGTATTTTTTGTGAAAAACATAATTTAATAAAAATAAATTTATCATAAAAAACCACAAGTGTGATAAATTATAATAGATTAAATGAAGAGATAAATAAGTATAAAAATAAGGCATTTTTATAAGATATGTCTTTTTATATGGTATAATACTTATAGGTGATAGCTGTGAATAAATGGATTTGTGCAGACAGTAATAAAAATTATCAAAACGAAATAGAAAGTATATTAGTTTCTAGAAAACAAGAGATATTAGATTTTTTTAATGTAGAAGATAATGGACAATTTAATTTTAATATATATATTTATGATACTATCGAAGGTTTAGTAGAAGGAATGAAAAATCGTGGTTTTGATAGTATGCCTAAATATATGTGTGCTTGTTATAAAGATGAAGATAATTCTTTGAACTTTTTCGAACCAAAAGATAATCCTAATGACAATGAATGGAGCAAAGAAGAATATAAAAATGTTATTTTTCATGAAGAAATTCATGCGATTCAAAATATTATATATGGAAGTCAACCAGAATGGCTAACTGAAGGTGTTGCAGTATATTTAGATGAAACTTATAGTAAAGGTATTAAATACTTACTTGATGAATATATTAATAAAATTGATATTCCTCAAATGTACGAGTTAGAAAATGAATTTGGTTTTCATAATTATAATAGCTATGATTATGCTTATTTAATGGTGAGTTATTTAATAGAGACTCTAGGAAAAGAAGCATTTTTAATAGCAATAAAATCGGAAAAAATAATCAAGGAATTAAGTAAAGATTTAGTTGTTAAATCCGTAGACTATTACAACAGAAAATTTACAAATGCAGATTTTAAAAGGAGATAACTTATGAATATAAATAAAATTAAAAAGGAATTAATTGCTCAAAAAGAATCAAAATTTAAAGGAAATATTTATCATTATTCTCAAGTCAATTTTTCTTATAACTCAAATAAAATTGAAGGTAGTAAGTTAACCAGTGAGCAAACTGAAGCAATATTTGATACTTTATCTTTTATTCCTAAAAATGACGACTTGATTAAATTAGATGATTTAACAGAATCTAAAAATCATTTTAAATTATTTGATTATATGTTAGACAATGTTGATGAGTATTTATCTAAAGAAATGATTATAGAAATGAATAAAATACTAAAAAGAAATACTAGTGATGAAGAAAATCCTAGATATAATGTTGGTGGATTTAAAATAATTCCTAATATGATAGGGCTTGTTAATGTTATTAATACTACTGCGCCAGAGGAAGTAGAAAAAGAAATTGATATTCTTCTTGATAATTATAATAAAAAGACTTGTATTACTTTAGAGGATATTATTGATTTTCATTATAAATTTGAGAAAATTCATCCCTTTGGAGATGGAAATGGAAGAGTTGGAAGAATAATTATGTTTAAGGAATGTTTAAGAAATAATATTATGCCATTTATTGTATTAGATGATGATAAACCTTATTATATGAGAGGGTTAAAGGAATATGAAAATGATAAAATGTTTTTGATTGATACAATTAAACATGAACAAGATTTATATAAAAAAATTTGCGTAGAATTATTAAATTTTAAAATAGATTAAAATTAATAAAAATTTAAAGCATCCTATAAAAATAGGATGTTTTTATATGCTCTAAAGTATTATAAAATTTTTTATCAGCTTACTATATAAAATGTTTTATTTAATTTACTACCAAATTACTACTTTACGAATATATGCTAAGAATATTTTATTAGTTTCTTTTTTTATCATTATATTTAGGAGGTCTTTATCACATATTTTTTAACAACTAGAGTTTGCAAACAAATTATTCTATGATAAAATATAGTTAATCAGGGAGGTTTTTAAATGAAAGAGTCGGAGTTAATAAAACTTAGAAATGAAATAGTATTTGTTACAAGTAATAAAGGAAAAGTTGCATCAGCTCAAAGACAATTAACTGATATTAAATTAGAAATATTTGATTATGATTTAGTTGAACCTAGAAGTGATGACGTTAGAGTAATAGCAGAGCATAAAGTTAGACAGGCATATGAAATTGTAAAAAAACCATGTATTGCCTTAGATGCAGGTTTCTTTATAGAAGAATTAAATGGTTTCCCTAGAGCTTTTGTAAATTTTGCTTTAGATACTTTAGGAATAGAAGGAATATTGAAACAGATGCAAGGCATTAAAAATAGAAAATGTGCTTTTAAAGAATGCTTGTCATATTATGATGGACAAAATATATTATATTTTAATGGAAATCAAGAAGGAGAATTATCTACAACAATAAGAGGAAATGACACTGATAAAAAATGGTCTGATTTATGGTATATATTTATACCATATGGATATAATAAAACATTAGTTGAGATGAGTGAAGAAGAAAGAAATAATAGAATTAGATGTCCACAAAATACTAGTGCTATGGAAGAATTTGTAGATTACTATCATAGTTCTAGACAATTAGTAAAAATTAAAAATTAACAAATGTGAATCGCAATAATGCGATTTTTGTTTGCAAGAATTTAATTCATAGTTTTAAAATCACTATCTTTCAGTAACTGCTAAATTTTTGTAAATTGATATTCTACATGCTATACTATTCCCTATTATAAAAAATACTTTAGTGGCTATGCCACTAGTCTCAATCATGAATATTATTTTATTACGGGGTATTCTTTAAAATATCTAAACATTTAACAATCTATAAAAAATATAAAAAATTTGAATTTACATTCAAATTTAATCGCTTTAATTATTTTCATCTTTATAATATTTAGCTTCAAATTCTTCCCATGATTTACTAAAATCATGATTTTGAAAGGCCTCTTTTAACCCAGTAATCTGTTTAAGTCTAATAACCTCATCTAATTCCATACCAAGTTCGCGACAAATTCTTTCATCACTCCAACCAGTTTCTGATAAATCTTTAACGATTTTACTCATATCTTTAATTTGATGAGTACCACGTGCTCGATTATGTCTTATTGTTGAAGCCATGCGGTTACTAATATCCTTTTTTATTTCTACAACAGGTATTAATTTTAAATTAAAAAATTCTTTTGCGCATCTATAACGATGAAAACCATCAACAATAATATATAAATTCTGTTTTTTATCATAATATACAACAATAGGTTGTGTATATCCATCTTTTTCAATTGAATGCTTTAATAAAAGTAGCTCTGGTTTTGCAACTTTATTAGGATTATAATCATTAGCTACCACTCTATCAATAGGTACCATTTTAACATCCAAAACAGGAAAATCAATTTTACTCATTATTTTTCACCCATAACAAATTTTGATATCTTCCTTTTTCTCCAATATTTTTAAATCCTAGTTTTAACCAAATTTCTATTTCCTCCGAATTATCAGTTAAAACCTTAATATTTTCCATACAATATAATTTAAATAATCGATTACACATAAAATCTAATATTCCCATTTTTTGGTATTTATCAACAGAATATATATCTGTAAAATTAGTATATTCATCACATATACTAACACCACAAAAACCAGCTAGTTCATCTCCAGAGAAAAATAAATACCATATTTTTTCTTTATCATTAATTAAATAAGGCAAAACTCTTTTATAAATTCTTTCCGCAAAATATTTACCCATTATTGAATAAAATTCAACTTTATCATAATTACCCATATATACTTTAACATTATACATTAAAATCACCCTTACTAAACTCTTTTGAAATATTATCTAAATCTTTATCATTATTATTTTCGGACAACAAATTTCGATATTTTTCGCGCAACTGATATAATTTTTTTACATCCGATTTAGTTTGACTAAAACTAAGACGCTTCATCCAAAAATCATTATGTTCAATAGCTCTAGCAATTCGACGCCAACTTGCTACTTTTTTAGCGTTCTCTAATTTTTTATCTTCTTCATCTTTAATATCAGAAACTTTAATTCCATGTCGAGTAGAATACCACTTTAAAAAATTAGAAATTTTATGATAATAATGATCCCTCAATTCTGGAGCATAAAGACCTAAACTTTCAAGTAAAAAAACCGCGTATTGTTGCCAAGTCATACTGCTTGGTTTTTCAGTTTTAATCATGCCTAATAAACTAGTTCGACAATAAATACTACCAAAATTAACACCATGAACTCTATTTAAAACTTTCTCCCAAGTTTCATACTCCAAACTCTTAAATTGATTTAAACCTTTTCGCTGATCATCACCATATGGTTGACAAAGACGTTGTTCATAAATAGGGACACCATTTTTATACATTTGTTCATAAATTTCATTATACTTCAAATTATATTTTGAAACAACTCCCCATATATCAGAAGTACTAAAATCATAAATTGGAAAAAAAGTATAAGTATTAGTATTATGGGTACTATACTTAACCCTAGTTGTCCATTTTTTTCCATCAAAAGTTTCTTTAGAACGATTAGTAATTGTTCTAAATCTATTCAAACTTTCATCAGTACGTATAGCCACTCCACAGGCAGAAAATCCACCATTTTTGTTATTAAACCATTCAGCAAAATAAATAATAAACTGCTCAAATTCCATCCCTTTATAAAACCATGTCCATTCTTTAGGATAATTTTGTTCATTTATAACATATTTATTTTTAGGCATTTCCCTAACCCATTTTTTCTTATCTAATTTATCCCAACAAATCCATTTAGATTGAATAACGGAAACAGCATTCCTTAAAGATAATGGTAGTGCAATCCAATACCAATCTTCTAGACAATCACTAACTTCATCAATAAGTTCATATATATGATCAATAGTAGCTTTATATTGGGCTTCAAAATCAACATATAAAACACTGAATTTTTTATTTAATTCACGAGCTTTTTTAGCTGCAAGTTGCAACATAACACTACTATCTTTACCACCACTTATCGAAAAATAATAATTATCAAAATGAGTAAAAATATATTCTAATCGTTCAAATGTCGCTGTTAAAACGTCTTTTTCAATATATTTTTTAGGCATACTCCACACACTCCATAATTGGAAAATATTACCAATTATTTTTATTATAACACTTTACAATAAATATTTAAATAAAAAAAAGAAAGTCGAATGTTAACTTTCTTTAAGATTTATAAAATTTAAAAAGATATCTTTTATTTTTTCAAAATCCACTTCATCCAAACTATCTAAATCCTGAGATTCTAAAATAGAAATATCAATATCAGCATTATCATAAACATTAGAAATACTCTTTAATTCCAATTTTAACATATTAAAACCTAAAAAATTAAAATCAAATAAAATTCTATCTTCTAATTTATCATAATCTTCTAAAATATTTTCATCTAAAATCTCTGATAATACTAAATTAAAACTATTCCCTGTTAAAAAGCCAGAATTTATTGAAAATTGCTTATCATTTTTCTTATTGCTAACTTTAAAAGTTAATATTTTGCTATCATTAAGATACAACTCCATACGATAGCCGTCCTCTTCATCATAAAACTTTATACTAGCAAATTTTTTATTATCTAACAATATATCAATAACATTACTATTTTTAAAGAACGAAATCATAATATTATTTATAGATAATCCAGTAGATTCAGCTATATTATCAATTTCTAAATCATATTTAACTAATTTGTTATTATCAGTATAAGTATTAAAATAAACTACAATATCATTATCTTTATTATTCTGTATTTCAATATTAAATTCTTCAAAATCAGGTATTAATTCTACTAATAAATTAAATGCCTCTTCATCGTTTTTTAAATCTAATATTAATTTATTTAAAATAGTCGTTATGTTTTTACGATTTAATGTCAAAATATTTTTATTAACAGTTACTTTTTCATTATTTATAATAATTTCAGCTTTGGTTGTTTTAAAATACTCATCAGATAAATTTTTTATCAAACTATTTTTAATAACATCAATTAAATAATCATTATCTTCAATATAAATGAAATTATTTTTGATATCATCAATTATTTTACTAATTTTTATATAATTATCACTATAATTAGTTAATTTAATATAATAATCAATTCCGTCCATATAATATAACAAATCTAAAGTTTTATCATTAACTTTACCATTTAATTCTAATAATAATTCTTGCTCATCATTCTGTAATTTATAACTGATTTCCAACTTATTTAAAAAATCAATATTTTCTAGCAATTCTTGATATCTTTTTTCTAATTTTAAAGAATCTAATAAAGGAGAAACAAAATTAATATCAACTGTTCCATCATAGGTAAAATTATTATTCAGAAAATCATAATTTATATTTTCAATTTTATTAAAATCTTTATAATCATTAGCTAAACTATTAATCGCATCAAAAAATATCTTTTTAGGTGTATTTACTAAATTTTGATATATATTAAAACCAACTATTGAAACTAAAAGCATAAAACTTAAAACTATTAAACATTTTGTTGTTCGACTAGTTTTTTTTGTCATATTATCTCCTTATTTAACATTGTGTTTTATGAAATTCTAATCTTAATTTATCAGCAATAGTTACAATAAACTCTGAATTAGTTGGTTTAGCTTTATCAATATCAACACTATATCCAAAAATTTCCTCCATTAAAGTTAAATTACCACGACTCCAGCTAACCTCTATCGCATGGCGAATTGCTCTTTCAACTCTAGATACCGTTGTATCAAATTTAAAAGCTAACTCAGGATATAATTCTTTAGTAATTCCACCAATTGTTTCTGGATGTTCAAAAATAATTCCTACAGCTTCTCTTATATATTGATATCCTTTAATATGAGAAGGTATTCCTAATTCATGTAATATTTTTGTAATTGAAATTTGTAAATTATTATGATAAAAATCAATACTCTTTGAATCTTGTTTTTTTGATTTTGTTGTATCTAAAATCCTTTTTTCTAAATCCGATAATTCAAAAGGTTTTAAGATAAAATAATTTACACCCATTTCTGAAATATCTCTAATAATATCTGGAGCATTATAACTTGTAGCTACAATAACGTTTTTGTCAATTCCTCTTTCTTTCATTTCATCTAATACATACATGCCATCTTTTTTAGGCATAATTAAATCCAAAACAATTACATCAAATTTATCCAAATTATTCTGAATTGTATTAATTCCCTCTTCACCGTCATACGCTTCTAGTACTATATCTATTATCGAATGGCTACTAAAGTACTCCTTAACCATGTTAACTAAATTAACGTTATCATCAATCATCAAAACTCTTATTTTTTCCATTTTTATTCCCCTATCTATTTTTGACTTTTCTATTATACTATATAATATATATTAAATTCTATAGCAAAAATTTTCTAATTTTGTCGAACTTTGTCGAAAAACAAAAAAAGAAGTAGTATGATTTATTTTTTCTACTTCTCTTTATTTATAAATTATAGCAGTACCATCAAAATATGAGATATTTTCATCACACCACTCTTTTGTTGGTTCATTACCAGCTCCAAATGTTTCAGTTAAATCAAGACATAATACATCATCAAAATATGATGTGGCAACTTTATAGTTATTATTGTTATCTAATCTAAACCAAAAGCTAACTGGTTCACCAGTATACTTAAGATAAGTTGATAATTTTGTCCATCCTGCACTAGCTGGACCAGCACTATTAATTCTTGAACTATTAACCCCATAATTATTAGGGTAAAAAAGCATTTCAACTCCACTATTAGGAGATAAATACATCGCCGAACAATAATAATATCTATTTGGTAATACATTAAATACTAAACTATTTGAATTTTCTATATAGGTTGAATAAACTTCTGAACGACTGTTATCAGAAGAAGCTAAACTCATACTATAATTTCCACTATATCTATTATTACTAATAGCCTTTGTCATCAAACTTCCAAATGAATTATTAAAATTATTTGTATCTCCATTTTCAAAACTACCATTTTTAATTAAATTAGTTGCTGTATACGGTGTTTTACCAACATAAGTAATTTTAGCGTGTCCATCTCCAGCATTTCCCAACATTATATTATTGCCATCATAAGTAGGCATTATCGAATCTCCAGCTATCATTTTAGGATTAGAAAATTGTTTACCACTATAATGTACAGATTGTCCAGTATGGATGATATTGTTTTCTGTGGAATTGCTAGCAATAGCGTCACATCCATCATAGCCAGATATAAATGATGAACCACCACCACCTCCACCACTAGTTGAAGGTGTTACATGGTTTCCGCCTCCACCACCATAATATCCAGAACCACCTGCTCCTGTTGCATAGTAACCGCTATTACCTCCATAACCAAAACCACCAGCTGTTGATAAACTATTATGTGTATACCCAGTGCCAGCACTACCTCCAGACGTTTGTGAACCATTATAACCATATAATGTATCGGTAAGTACTAAATCAATTCCTCCAGCTGAACCAATATTTAAAGTTCCAGAGCCTCCGCCACCGCCTGCTACCATTATCCTAGATTTTAAGCTATCAAAACTATTATAACTTCCACCTAATAGTCTAACATCTGTGGCTCCACCACCAGCAGCTGATGCGCTATCAAGTGAATTATTATTTCCTCCACCATTATAGCCACCAACATTTAATATTGGCTCTTGTACAGAATTACCATCTGTTCCCTTACCGCCAACATATATATACAAGGTATCACCCTGATTTAAGTATATATTACCACTGGTATATGCCCCTTTCCCACCAGTTCCTTTTAAAGCAGGTAGAGTTGTATTTCCACCTTGTGCTCCCCAAAGTTCAATATTATAATATCCATCACGAGGCGCCACAAAAGTTTGAACATCACCAGTATAAAAATATTCATAATTATTTGAAACTTGGCCTAATAAGTCTGTTGTTTCATTTTTAGCTTTATCCAACATAGCTTTTTTTCTGCCTAACGTTAATATTATAAGCGTCATTAAAATAATGAAAAGCAATAACATTGAATATATTATACTTGTTATAGCAAATCCTTTATTATTTAATTTAAATAACCCCTTTTTATTCTTTTTACACATTTTTATATCACCCCTAAAAAAATGATTATATATCTTATATAATCATTTTAACATTTAACAATATTTTTTACAATAATATTTTATTTGTTTTTTTCTTTATAATTTTTACACTCTATATCAAGATCATTAATTAATTTATCAACCACTTCAAAATTTTCTAATTTTACACCACTTGCCATAGCGTGACCACCACCACCATAGTTAGAAGCTACCACATTTACAATTGGACCTCGTGATCTTAATGTTCCACGAATATTATTGTTTACTTTATCAACAGAAAACAATCCCCATGCAACAATTTCATCAATATAGTTTAATTCATTTACCATATTACCAGCAGTCGCTGGGTCAACATTATATTCTGATAAAACATCATCAGTAATTTTTAAATATCCAAAACCATTTTCTGTAACATTTATATTTGAATATATATAGCTTAAAAATTTAATTTCTTTTAATGGTCTAATATATAAATTAGTATATAAATTTGTAAAATCTATATTTGTTTCTTTAATTAACCTAGAAACTAAATCAAAAGTTCTAGGAGTAGTATATTGAAATAAAAATCTACCTGTATCCGCCACAAGACCAATATATAGTTTCTCAGCAATACTTTTAGTCATTTTAAATTTAGTATTATAAACAAGTTCCATAATCATTTGTGAAGCACTACTCGATGTTTCATCGATATATTCTAAATCACAAAATTTTTCAATAAAGGGATGATGATCTATTTTAATGCTTTCTTTAAATACAGAAAAATTAACAGAATCAACCCTTTTTCTATCAGGTGTATCAGTAACAATTAATAAAGCATTATTTATTTCTTCATCATCTATTTTATCTAAAGTTCCTAAATATCTAAATTTAGCAGTTGGACAACCAATCGCATATACTTTTTTTCTTGGAAATGAATTTAAAATAATTTCCTTTAAAGCTAACTGACTTGCAAGTGCATCTGGATCAGGTCCAATATGCCTAGCAATAACGATTGTGTCATATTTTTTTATTTTATGGTAGATTTTTTTATATATACTATACATACTCCCACACTTTCTATTTAACTAGATTATATGTATCACGTGCTATCATAAGTTCTTCATCAGTTGGAATTACATAACAAGGAATACTAGAGTCATCAGCAGTTATTAATGTTTCTACACCTCTAGCCTTATTCCTATCCTCATCTAGTTTTATTCCTAGAACACTTAATTTATTTAAAACATCTTTTCTAACTCTTATAGCATTTTCTCCTAAACCAGCTGTAAAAATAATGGCATCACAACCACCTAATTCTACATAGTATTTAGCAATATAGTCAACGATTCTATTTACTAACATTTTCTCTGCTAAAATTGCGCGTTCATTACCATTAACTATACCATCATCAATATCCCTGTAATCACTGCTAAGGCCACTAATACCAAGTAGTCCACTTTGTTTATTCATCGCATTATCAATTTCTTTAGCACTCATACCAGTTTTTTCCATCATATAAGGAATAATTGAAGCATCAATATCACCACAACGTGTCCCCATCATTAAACCAGCATTAGGAGTAAGCCCCATTGAAGTATTAATACAAATTCCATCATTAATCGCACTTACACTAGAACCATTTCCTACATGACATGTTATTAATTTGAATTCATTCTTATTTAAAATTTCACTCATTCTCATAGCTAAATATTTATGACTAGTTCCATGAGCTCCATAACGTCTAACTTGATATTTTGTATACCACTCATAAGGTAGGGCATATAGAAAATTGTCTTCTTTCATTGTTTGATGAAAAGCCGTATCAAAAATAGCTGTTTGAATAGCGTTTGGTATTACTTCCATTGCGGCTTTAATTCCTGTAATAGCAGCTGGATTATGTAGTGGTGCTAGTGGTGATAATTCAGAAATTTTAGCGATAACATCATCATCAACAATAACTGTTTTATCAAAATATGAGCCACCTTGTACAACTCTGTTACCAATTCCTTTTATTTCATCTAATGATGCAACAATATTATTTCCTAATAATTCACTAACTAAAATTTCAAAAGCTTCACGATGATCCTTAATTTCAATTTCTTTTTTTATTTTTTCACCATTTATTTTAATGGTATAAAAACTATTGGCAATTCCAATTCTTTCTATAACACCAGAAATTAAAACTGTTTCTTCAGGCATTTCATATGCTTGAAATTTTAAAGATGAACTACCTGCATTTACTGATAAAATTTTCATTTTTTTCCTCTTTTCTTATATATTATTTTGAATTCACAACTTTACTTTTTACACAAAAACAAAAGCTTGCCTAAATATTCTAAAAACTAATTATCTTTATCAATAGGTTTCATCAAAGGAAACATAATTGTATCTTTAATATTATCAGAGTTAGTTAAAATTTGAACTAAACGATCAATTCCAATTCCCCAACCAGAAATTGGTGGCATACCATATTCCATTGCCTCAATATAATCATAATCCATCATCATAGCTTCATCATCACCATTAGCTTTTAAATTAGCTTGTTCAATTAATCTTCTTTCTTGCTCCATTGGATCAACTAATTCTGAATAAGCATTAATTATTTCAGCACCATTCATAATAAGTTGAAAACGGTCTGTTAAATTTTTATTTTCATCATTAGCACGTGCAAGTGGTGATAAACTAATTGGATGTTTAGTTAAGAATACTGGACCTGTTACAAATGGACGAGCAACTTTTTTATATAATTGGTCCACTAAATTTCCATAGCCCAAATCTTCTAATGGTGTTTCACTATCAATCTCAATTTTTTCATTTTTTATTTTATCTAATAATTTTTCTTTTGTATCAAACTCATAAATATCAATATTAGAATGCTTTAAAATTAAATCACGCATTGAAATTTCTTCCCATTCACCACTAATATCGATTGTTTTACCCTCAACTGTGATTTCTAATTTACCAAATAAATTCATAACAACTGTTTGAATCATTTCACGTAAAAATTTCATATTATCTTTATAATTTAAGTAAGCACCATAACCTTCTAGCATTGTGAAATCTTGTAAGTGAGTTGCGTCAATTCCTTCATTTCTAAAACAACGCGCAAACTCAAATACTTTTGTAAATCCCCCAACAATTGCTCTTTTTAAGTAAGTTTCAGGCGCAATTCTTAAATATAAATCAATATCTAAAGCATTATGATGTGTCGTAAATGGTTTAGCTAAAGCACCACTTGCCTTATTATTTAAAATAGGAGTTTCTATTTCTATATAGCCATTATTATTTAAAAATGCACGAATTTCACGAATTAAATTACTTCTAAATAAAAATTTAACACGCGATTCTTCATTAGTAATCAAATCAACGTAACGATTACGATAAATTGTTTCAATATCATTTAAACCATGAAATTTCTCAGGTAGTGGTTTTAAAGCTTTACCTAAAAATTCAAATTTGTCAGCTCTTAAAGTTTTTTCACCAGTATGAGTTGTAAATATTTCACCTTTAGCTCCTATAAAATCTCCAACATCAATATTAGATTTAAAAAATTCATAAGCTTCTTCACCAACTAAATCAATTTTTATAGAGATTTGAAGGTCACCTTCTATATCACGTAATTTTAAAAAGCTAAGTTTACCCATTTTTCGCATAAAAACAATTCTTCCAGCTACACTAACATCTTTTGATTCATCTGGTAAATTACCAGCGTCTTTTAAACTATGTGTAATTTCATATTTTTCAGGATATGGATTACAAAATTTTTTAATTTCTTCTATTTTCCCTCTTCTAACTAATTCTTGTTCACTAAATTCTCTCATTCTTCCACCTCAACATTATCTTCTATAATTTTATTATTTATAACTTTCGTTCCACTTAAAATGTCATTTAAACCTCTTTTATCTTTTCTTTTAATTATCATAACTAAGCTTGTTATCATCAATCCAATTTGAAAAACTGACAAAAGCAATGTAAATGTAAAATATGAAGTTCCTGGTAATATATATATAAGTGCTAAAGAAAACAACATATACATAAGCCCTGTATCAATCATATTTTTAATAACTAAATTTTTTAGTGATAAATATTCCTGATCATTACGAACGGTCTTAATGCCTAATAATTTCTTTCCTATCGTTTTACCATCAAAAAAATATGGAATAAAAATAAAATAGATAAAAATCAAAACAGCATTAATAACACTATACATAATTCTAGCTTCATCTAAATCTTTAAAAATCAAAGCTGTTTGATTGAAATAAACAGAAAAGCTAATTTGCTTACTAAAATACTGATCAGTTGTATCATTTAATTCTCTATTTAAAATTTCTATATTATTATTTTTAGGTAATAGTGCTTCTAACAATATAACAATTATAAAAACTAAAATAATATCAATTAAATAAGCTAGTATTCTTCTACCTAGACATGCTTTATTCGTATTCATATAGTTCCTTTCTAAAATTATCTAAAACATCTATAATTTGTTCTTTAGTTGTACATTTAAAAATTTGTGTTTTTACACTAACAGAGTTTTTAATACCTTTTAAATACCAAGCAACATGACTGCGAATTTCTTTAATCGCAATATGTTCTGGTTTTATTTTTAATAAATAATCAAAATGTTTTATTATCATATCTATTTTTTCTAAATCAGTAATAGGTTCTAACAATAAACCATCTTCTAAATAAGAAACACATTCTTTTATTAGCCAAGGATTACCTAAAACTCCTCTACCTATCATCACAGCATCACAACCTGTTTCATCAAGCATTTTTTTAGCATCATAGCAAGACTTAATATCACCATTACCAATAACAGGAATTTTTACATTTTCTTTAACCTGTTTTATAATATTCCAATCAGCCTTACCACTATATTGTTGACTACGTGTACGAGGATGAACAGCAATCGCACTAGCTCCAGCAACTTCTACTATTTTAGCAATTTCAACCGCATTTATATGGTCACTATCCCAGCCACTTCTTATTTTTACAGTTACAGGAATAGGAACACTGGCAACAACTGCCTCAACAATTTCTTTAACCTTTAAAGGATCTTTTAGTAAAGCACTACCAGCTTGACTTCTCAAAGCTACTTTAGGAACTGGACAACCCATATTAATATCGATTATATCAGGATGCATTGTCTCATATATTTTTTTGGCAGCTATTACAAATGATTCTTTATCACTACCAAAAATTTGTTGAGCAATTGGTCTTTCAAAATCTGTCATATAAAGCATATCAAGTGTTTTATCATTTTCATACATAATGGCTTTATCACTAACCATTTCAGCATAAATCAAGCCACAACCCATTTCTTTTATAATTCTTCTAAAAGCATTATTACAAATACCTGCCATTGGGGCTAAAACTACCTTGTTTTTAATCTCTACATTACCAATTTTAAACACCATTACCACCTGATTAAAATTATACAACAAATACCTTAGTTATACAAGAAAAAAAGTCAATTAAAATTTTTAAATGACTTCTAAAATTTAACAAATTACTTATAAAATTCATTTATTTTATATAATACTTAATTTTATTCTATGAAATATAAAATAAACATTTACATGCGAACATATTTTCTGTATAATTGTATTAGGATATATTTGATTTATGTCAGATGCTTTCCCTTTCTTTTTACAAAAGTAAACAGAAAGGTGGTGGTTCATTATGAAGAAGAATGAAAAAGGTCTTTATTTCATAATCCTACTATTATTTCTAATAATTTTTTTATTATTAGATAAATAATAAAGGCATCTGTCTCATCACTTATGTGATTTGTCGGATGCCTAGTTCTCATTGGGACTGCATTTGACTATCCACAATCAAATATGTCCTTTTTTATTGTATGAAATTTCTTTCATCTATATACAATATACCATAAACTATTCAATAAATCAATAATTTATAGAAATTAAAAATAGTACATTAACTTTATTTTTTATCAGGTTGCAAACTTATATTAACATAATCAATTCTCTCAAAATTTTCCTTTATTTCATTTTCTATTTTGTTAATAATTTCATAAGCTTTAGTTATAGATAAATTATGTGTTATACTAACTTTAGCTATTAACTTATAATAAGGTCCATACTTTAAAATAATCAAATCATCAATACTCTTTATATGAGAATTTTTTAACATAACTTTTTTTACATCATTTAAATAATCAAAATCTGTTTCTTGTTCACCTAAAATAGTACTAATATTTTCTTTTAAAACATCAAAACCAACTTTAACGACAAATATACCTACCAAAACACCCGCAATAATATCCGAATACTTAAAAATACCAATATTCGTTTGCATTAAAATTGAAGCTATTAAAACAACAATCGAACTAATAACATCAGTACTACTTTCTTTTCCACTAGAAACTAAAATATTACTATTTAATTCTTGACCTTTTTTTACTAAAAAATGTGCCAATAAAAATTTAACTATTATTGTAAACATACTAACAAAAATAACGATAACACTTGGAACTACTACCTTACGATTAATTGAATTATAAATAATCATAAATCCTAGTGATAATATAACTATACTAATAAAAATACTAATTAAATATTCTATATTACCATGACCATAAGGATGTTTTTCATCAGATGGTTTTTGGGCAAATATCGAACCAACAATTCCAATTATATCTGTTACAAGATCACTAAAAGAATGAATTCCATCGGCAATTAAAGCGCCTGATGAACCAATAAATCCTGTTATAATTTTAAATAACGACAGCATAAAATTAGTAACTAAACTTACCACTAAAACACTTGAAACTTTTTTCATAAACATTACCTCTTTATTCTTATAATATTTTATGCTTCAAATAAAATAAGGAATATTAAACTTTCCTTATTTTTTAAACCTATTTAGCTTGATACCAATTGGTACCATAATTTATATCAACCTTAAGTGGAACCTTAAGTTCAAAAACATTTTCCATAACATTACGAACAATTTCTGTAACCCTATCTAACTCACTATCTAAACAATCAAAAATCAATTCATCATGAACTTGTAAAATCATTTTACTTTCTAGATTTTCTTCTTTAAATTTTTTTGAAATATCAATCATAGCTTTTTTTATAATATCCGCACTTGTTCCTTGAATTGGTGTATTAAGCGCCATTCTCTCTCCCTGACTTCTTATCATATAATTTTTATTACTAAGTTCAGGAATAATTCTTTTTCGATTAAATAAAGTTCTAACATAACCATTCAAATAAGCCTTATCAATACTTTCATCCATGTATTTTTTTACACCTGGATAGCTTTCTAAATAGTGATCAATAAACTTTTTAGCTTCATTAACTGGAATATCTAAATTTTCTGATAAACCAAAACCACTTATACCATAGATAATTCCAAAATTTACAGCTTTTGCCATTCTTCGCATATTACTAGTTACTTCGCTAATAGATACATGAAAAATATCACTGGCTGTTTTAGCGTGAATATCATCACCATTTTTAAAAGCAGTTATAAGTGATTCAATATCAGCCATATGCGCTAGAATTCTAAGTTCAATTTGTGAATAATCTGCACTTACTAGTTTAGAAGAATTTGAAGCTACAAAAGCTTTTTTTATTAAACGACCATATTCTTGACGTGTTGGAATATTTTGTAGATTTGGTTCAATTGAAGATAAACGACCAGTTCTTGTTAAAGCTTGTGTATAAATTGTATGAATTTTATTATCACTTAAAATAGAATTAGATAATCCTTCAATATAAGTTGTATATAGCTTTGTATACATACGATAATCAATTATTAAATTAATAATTGGGTTAACATCTTTTAATTTATTTAAAACATCAATTGAAGTTGAATAACCATTTGTTTTTTTCTTACCATGTGGTAAACCCATTTTTTCAAATAAAATTTCTCCTAATTGTTTTGGTGAAGAAATATTAAACTCAGTACCTGCTAAATCATAAATTTCGCTACCAATTTCATCAATTTTAATCTTAATTTCTTCGCCCATTTCATTTAGTATTTGCTTGTCAACAAAAATACCTTGATATTCCATATCACCTAATACATAAGAAAGAGGTAATTCGATATTATAAAATAAATCTTCCATTTCTTCATCTTTTAATTTTTTTATAAATTCATCTTTTGTCTCATAAATGAATTGAGCTTTTTTTGACGCATTGGAAGCAATAATTTTAATATCAGGTTCACTTAATTTTGTTTTACCAAAAACATTCTCATAAAATGGTATATCATAATTAAATGAATTAGCTAAATATGCAATATCATCTTTTATATTATAATCTAATAAATATCCTGCTAACATTGTATCAAAATTAACATCTTCTATAGTTATACCTTGCCACTTTAAAGCTACATATACTTTTTTTAAATCATATGTTATTTTACTAAAACTTCCTAATATATTAGGATTAGTTTTAAATAATTCAAAAGGTATATAAAAATTCTGTTTAGAATTATAAATAGCTAAACCTAATATTTTAGCTGTATGGTAATTAGTACCTAATATTTCTAAATAAATAGCCGATTCTTCTAGTATTTCAATATTATCTATATTTTCTAAAATAGAAACATCACTTACTATTTCTTTTTTTTCAATATTTTTCTTATTTTTTAAAAATGAATAAAATTCTAAATCTTCATATAACTTAATTAAATCTTCAGTTTGTTCTCCTAAATACCTAATATCCTCTAAATTTATATCAACAGGAACATCTCTTACAATGGTTGCTAAATCATAACTCATATAAGCATTATCTTTATCTTTAATTAATTTTTCTTTTAAAGCCCCTTTAATTTCATCAATATTATTATAAATGTTATCTAAAGATTTATATTGTTGTAATAATTTTAAAGCTGTTTTTTCTCCTACTCCACTTACACCTGGTATATTATCAGAACTATCTCCCATTAAAGCTTTTAGGTCAATAATATTAATAGGCTCTATTCCATAATCATTAATAAAAGTTTCTTTAGTATAGAAAATATAATCTTTTTGTTTAAGTAATTTGATACTAACATCACTACTAATTAATTGTAATAAATCTTTGTCACTACTAACAATTAAACCTTCATAATTAGAATCTTTGTTACAATATTCAGCAAATGTACCAATAATATCATCAGCCTCATAATTATCGATTTCATAATACTTAATTCCCATCGCTGTTAAAATTTCTTTAGCAAGTGGAAACTGTAATTTAAGTTCATCAGGTGTTTCCATTCTTCCACCCTTATATGATTCGTATTTTGCATGTCTAAATGTTTTTCCTTTATCAAAAGCTACAATCATATAAACAGGATTCTCTTCACTAACAATTTTATTTATCATATTTACAAATCCAAATAAGGCATTAGTTGGAAAATTTTTACTGTTCTTCATTAAATTCCCATTATAAGCAGTTGCATAGTAACTTCTAAATAATAAATTATTACCGTCAACTAAGATTATCTTTTCCATTTTTATCACCTATATTATTGTAACACAAATAAAAAAATAATGCGATTATTACTATGCAGCAAATCGATTATTTTTATGAATTAGATGTTCATATACTTTTCTAGATTGGTTAATAGAATCATTTATCTCCTCTGAAACTGGTCCATGAACATTATCTAGGATAAAATTACGAACATTTTGAACTAATTTCTCATTATCATGAAAATTATTATGATTAAGTACTAATTGATGTAACACTTCATCATATTCTTGCTTATGATATGTTAGGGCAAAATTAGCTCTAGCAATTGATTGGCTATCTTTTTTTATATCACTCAATAAGTATTTAAAATTTCTTGTAGAATTTTGAAATCCATAAATTCTAATCTTGCTATTTTTGGAATAATTATCATTAATAAAATGATTAACAACTAACATCCAAACATATTGAAATAATTCTTCCTCATTATTAGTTGTTTTTAATGATATACCATGAATAAGAGAACGATTGTTAAATAATTCTAGTTTGACAACTTGTCCTATACCCCCAAAATCATCCTCTTGGGGAACAGAATTAAAAAAAGATAATTGAATAGATAAATTACTATAATTATAAATATTTCTTTTAAAAATGTCATACACTCTTTTATAGTAATCAAACCAAGTTTCTATTTTAGCTAAATTCTTATTTTCAGTCATAAAATCATCTCCACTTTCTAAGGGTATTAGAGTAATATATCACAAATATGTAAAAAATCAAAGAAAAATTTAACAATTTTTATAAAAATATTCGACATCATGCTAATTTTGTGATATAATCATTTCGTTAATTTGAGAGGAGTATAAAAATGAAAAGAACAAAAATAGTTTGTAGCATAGGTCCTGCTAGTAACCAAGTTGATGTAATGGAACAAATGGTTTTAGCTGGAATGAATGTTGCACGTATAAATTTTTCACATGCAACAATGGAAGAAAGACAAATTGCTCAAGATTCAGCAAGAGAAGTTCGTAAAAGAACAGGAAGAAATATTGCGATTCTTTGGGATACTAAAGGTCCAGAATTTAGAAGCGGTGTATTAGAAAACGATTCAATTAATTTAGTTGAAGGAAAAACAATTCGTATTGTTAAAGAAAATGTTCTTGGTAATGAAGAAAGAATTACTGTTAATCATCCACAAGTATTGGATAATTTAGTTCCAGGAGACTTCATTTTATTAGAGAACGCTAAAATGAAAATTGAAGTTGAATCTAATGATGGTGATGGTGTAACTTGTCGTATCATTAATGGTGGTACACTTGGTAATCGTAAAAGTTTAAGCATTCCAGGTAAAAAACTAAATATTCCATATATTAGTGATTTAGATCGTCAAGATATTATTTATTCTTGTGAACATGGTGGAGAGTTTTTAGCTATTTCTTTCGTTAGTGGTCCTGAAGATGTTCTAGAAGTAAAAGAAATTTTAAAAGAACATGGAAGAGAAGACTTACAAATAATTTGTAAAATTGAAAGTGAATTAGGTATTAAAAACCTAGAGAAAATTCTTGAAGTATCAGCTGGTATTATGGTAGCTCGTGGCGACTTAGGAACTGAAATTCCAAGCGAAATGTTACCAATCGTTCAAAAAGATATGGTTAAAACTTGTCGTCGTATGGGTAAGATCTGTATTGTTGCAACTGAAATGCTTGAAACAATGATGGAAAATATGCGTCCAAAAAGAGCTGAAACTAGTGATATCGCTAATGCCGTATTTGATGGAACAGACGCCGTTATGTTAAGTGGTGAAACTACTATAGGAAAACATCCAATTGAAACAGTAAAAGCTATGGCTGATATTTGTGAAACAGCTGAAAAATATGCTACATTCGATTATAAACCAACTGAAAATAATATTACAACAGCTATTGCTAGAAGTGTTATTGATAGTGTTGATATTTTAAATGCTAAATTAATCTGTGCAGCAACTATGTCAGGAAACACTGCTAGAGTAATCAGTAATTTAAAACCTAATTCAACAATATTAGCTTTATGCCCTGATGAAAAAACTGGACGTAGACTAGCTTTAAACTGGGGTGTATATTCTGCTAATGTTGGTGTAATGGATAGTACTGACAGCATAATCAAAGAAGCAAAAAATAAAGCTACACAATTATATGATTTAAAAAAGAATGATATTATTGTCATTACTGGTTCTTTCCCTAAACATCAAACACAACATACTAATTTAATGAAAATTGAAGAAATATAAAATAAAAAATATAGTGAATTTTTTTAATCACTATATTTTTTTGTATACTTTACTCTCTTCTTCTTTGCGTTCAATAACATCAGCATTCTCTGTTACATCAAGTACTTTAGCCATAAAGAAATTGTAACATAAAACTCGGAAAGCATTTATATTACCACGATGATACATAGCCAATTTTTTATCATCTTTTAAATATGGGTTAACATATATAACTTTGCCATTTTCATCACATATATCAATAATTGCCATATCCTTACCTAAAAAATCAATTCTATATTGCTCAATTTCTTCCTTAGCATCATTAACAACATTAAAGCTAATGCTATCATATGCAACTACACTTTTTAACTTTCCACTAATTTCTTTTTTAACAAACACACCGCTTTCATTTTTTAAATAATTAATTATTATATTGCTATCTTTTTTAGTTGCTAATTCATTAAAATTTTCTTTAAATCTCTTATTATTTTCGTATAATATTTGTGTATTACCCATTCCTGCCGAACCAATTTTATGTTCATACCATGTAGAGCCAAAAAAACCATTAAAATCTTTATAGCATTCCTGAAAAGTCGTAGTTTCTTTTTCCATAAAACAATTATTATGATATTCCATAAGGTCTCGCAAAATACCATAATTTCTAATTAACTCCTCTTTGTTGCAATCTACATTTACACCCAACAATTGATAATAAGTAGGTCCATAATTAGTTGGACGCAATCCATCATCTAATGTTAAAACAGTTTGAAACAATTTTTTATCGCATATATCTAACATAATATCCCCCTGTTCTATATTATGTTATTATAACATTGATTATTTGTAGTGTCAAATTTAACTAATGATAAAAAAAGATAGAATCAATTCTATCTTATTTACATGTAAGCCCCATATCAGCAAATTCTTCTTTAAATTTACTTAATGATACCTCAACACTACCTGTACCAAAATTCAATTCTTTATAAGTATCTTTATCAATTTTCGAAAAATCCATTTCAACAGTAACAATTACTGATTTTTCGTTCTTTGATAATTTTGTAGAAATTCCTTCATATTCATTAAACTTATCATATTGATTTTTAAATCCTTCATAATAGACATCAATATCAGCATATTGCAAATAATTAGTTAAATCAAAATCCATTTCGATTGTTTGTTTTACTAATTTATCATTATCAAAATCTCCAATAACCTTTACACCAGCTGTTATATCACTTTCTGTTATGTCACCTTCACAAGTAATGGACTTTTTACCACAGCCTGTTAAAACAATAGCCAACACAAAGATAGTAATACAAGATAAAAATTTTTTCATATTATCTCTCCTTCATTTAATTATATATGTTAACATACTAAAATATTAAAGTCAAGTTTATAACCAAACACCAAAAGCAATACCTAATATACTTAAAATAAAGCCAACAACCCAAAAGACTTTAACAATATCTGTCTCTGCCCAACCAAGTTTCTCAAAATGATGATGAATAGGTGCCATCAAAAATACTCTATGATGAAATTTTTTAATCGCAATTATTTGAATAATAGTACTAAGTGTTTCAACAATAAAAACGCCAGCTACTATAACTAATGTAATTTCATGACTAGTTAAAATCGCAATTGTTGCTAATGTAGCTCCCAAAGATAATGAACCTGTATCCCCCATAAAAACTTTAGCTGGATGTGTATTATAAAATAAAAAGCCTAATAAAGATCCAACTAATATAAAACAAAATACTGCCATTTCTTCACTACCAGATATCCAAGTAGAATTCCAACTAATAAGACCAAAAGCTAAAAAGGCTACTAAAGATAAACCACCTGCTAGACCATCTAAGCCATCAGTCAAATTAACAGCGTTACTACTTGCAACCAATACAAACAAAAGAAATATACCGTGAAACCAACCCATATTAATTCTAATACCTAAGGTATGAATATCTAAAACAGGTTCATTACCATTATGAATAAAAATATAAAAGAAAATAACTGCTATAAATAATTGACCAAACAATTTTTGTAAAACAGAAAGTCCCTTGTTATTACCTCTTTTAATAATTAAGAAATCATCTAAAAAACCTAAAAATGCATAAGCCACAAAGACAAACATAACAATAAACAAATTCTCTGTAAATTCTATTTTATTTAGTATTAGTAAAATAATAACAGTTAAAATGGTTGGAATAATAAATATTAAACCTCCCATTGTAGGAGTTCCATCCTTTTGTTTATGTTTTGTTAGATAAGCACTAACTTTTTGTTTAATATTATTCTTCTTTAAAATAGGTATAAAGAAAAAACCAAATACAACTGATAATATAAATCCTATCATCATCGCTAATATAGCTTTTGCTAAAATTAACATAATCTCATCCCCTACAACTAATTAACAATAACAGTATACCATTTTTAGATAAATTTTGTATAGTATTTTTTTAGAAGTAAAAAATAAAACAAATTTATTGTTCTATTTTATAAGTAGTACCTTCCCTACTATCATTTAATTTAATATTTATATTTTTTAGTTCATCTCTTATTAAATCAGATATTTCATAGTTTCCTTCTTTTTTAAACTTATCTCTTAATTTAATTAGGATATTAATAACTTCATCTTCCTTACTATTAGAAATATTTACTTCTAATCTAAGACCAAAAATATTTTCTAGTAAATCTACTAAAACCTTTTTTATATAAATTTTCTTATTATTATCATCAGTTGAATTACCTATTTTTAACATTTGTAATAAATGTGATAATGCTAAAGCGGTATTTAAATCATCGTCCATAGAACTTAAGAATTTTTCTTTCAACTCGGCAATATCAGAATAACTCATATTTAAATTGTCTTGTGAAATATCTTCAGTTTGTTTAATGAAACTAATAAATTTACTATAAGTTTTTTGTGTTTCTTCTAATCCTAAATCAGTAAAATCTAAAACACTACGATAATGATTTTGCAATAAATATAGTCTTAAAACATCTGGATTATATTTAGCTAATAAAGTTTGTAAATCAATTGAATTACCTAATGATTTTCCCATTTTTTGCCCATTGATTGTAACTAAATTATTATGAACAAAAAATCTAGCAAAAGATGCATCATTAGCTAAAGTCGATTGAGCAATCTCACACTCGTGATGTGGAAACATATTATCGATTCCACCACCATGAATATCAAAAGTATCTCCTAAATATTTTTTAGACATAACAGAACATTCAATATGCCAACCAGGGTAACCTAAACCAAATGGAGATGGCCAACGCATAATATGACCATTGTCAGCGCATTTCCATAGAGCAAAATCTGCATCACATTTTTTATCACTTGCAATATTTATTCTTTGACCTGATAGTGTTTCATCTAAACTTCTACCTGACATAATTCCATAATCTTTAAATTTATGAATATCAAAATAAACATTACCTTGTTCTGTTTTATAAGCATAGCCTTTATCTAATAACTTTTGAATCATATCAATTATTTCAATAATATGACCTGTAGCACGACAACTTATCGTTGGTCTTTTGACATTTAATTTATCCATTGCCTCAAAATAAATATTTTCGTATTTGTACGCTATGGCAACTGGATCAATTTGTTCTAACCTAGCCTGCTTTTGAATCTTATCTTCACCTTCATCAACATCACCAACAATATGACCAACATCAGTAATATTTTGAACATATTTAACCTTATAACCACTATATTCAAGGAAACGCCTTAAACAGTCGAATGTTACATAACTTCTCGCATGACCTAGATGTGGCATACCATAAACAGTAGGTCCACAAACATACATTCCAACACAACCTGGAACTATAGATTCAAAATCTTCTTTTTTTCTAGTTAATGAATTATACAATTTTAAATTCATAACCTCACCTCTTAATAAATTATATCATACAAACCCATCTAAAATACAAAAATATTAAAAAATAAAAGATATTAATATTATAACCACTATGATATAATAAAATAAATCTTAATATATGAGGTGGACAATATGAATAATAAGAAAAAAATTAAATTTATATTATTTCTATCAATTATTTCTAATACAATAGCTATCTCGCTTTTAATTATTGGGGTTGTAATGTTATTTAACTCTGATAAACCTAGTGTCCTTAATGAAAGCGAATTTAGAGAATATATGAGTGATATAGGCTGTGAGATAATTGATGGAACTGAATTTAGAAAAGATGAGACGATTGATACATACTTAACAACTAACAAAGAAACTTGTCCATATATATTTACCTATATTAAATTTAATAACAATGAGAAATTATATGGTTATTACAATATGTATGTAAACTATGTTCTAAAAAATAACCATAATGTTAAAGAAACTTATAAAACCAATATTAATTTACACTATGAATACTATAACTATACTACTATCGGCGATTATTATAAAAGTGCAATTCTGAATCAACATTCAATTTTATATGCATCTAGTAATGCCAAATACAAAAACAAAATTATAGATACTATTGAAAACTTAGGTTATCACATTGAAATAGATGAATTAGTAATAAAAATTTGCGCAATTGCTGGAATGATATTTGAATTAATTATCATAATCTTTATGTATGGAATTGAAAAGAAAATTCGAAACAAAGGCTGGGTTGCTCTAATTCCTTTCTATAATGTTGGCTGTTTATTTAAAGATATATTTGGCTCTGGTTTTTATGCTCTTTTACTCTTTGTACCTATTGTAAACATTATTTATATATTTAAACTTTTATATAAAGTAGGAGTAGCACTTTCACAAAGTAAAGCAAAATGTATCTTGTTAATGCTATTTCCAACTTTATTTGGACCATTAGTTGCATTCGACGATTCAATCTATAGCAATAATAAAAATATTAACATTTAAATATTCAAACATATTAGTTGATAAAATTAAAGAAATAATATAAAATAATTACTAAATACTTCTTAATTATTATTAAGGAAATCGAGGTAGTATATGCAAAACATAAATTTTATATTTGGAATGTTAAATAAGAAAAAAATTATTATTTGTCTTTTATTAGAAGCTTTTGATGATTTTATTTATTATTTTGTACCATTTTCTTTCACTTTATTTTTAACTTTACCATTTACTTTAAAAAAAGCCATAACTGTTATTGGCATTTTTATGGTTTCTAAAATACTACGTGTTATAGGACATTATATTTTTAATAAATATAGTGATAACTATTTATATGAATATTCCAATATACAATACATGGAATTTTATAAAAAATTAAATAAGATTCCTACCGAAACACTTTCAAAATATCAAACAGGATATTTTAAAGATATAATTGAAAAAATTTGTCTTTTAGTAAAAAAAATATTAAGAGCTGAATACGTCAGTGTTGGCATAACCTTTGTATTCTTATTTTATACCATTTATAATCAATCAATATTATTATTTTTGATATCATTACTAACAACTATTATTTGTGTATTTTTGAGTATTAAAATCTTAAAAAAAGCTAATAATCAAGTTGAAATTTTATATGATCAAGAATATGAATATTCTTCATTATATACTGATTTTATTAGTAATATTAAAACAGTTAAATTATTGAATAATGATAAATATTTTTATAATAAAATCGATAAAGAAGGAATCAAATGTTATAAAGCTAACAAAAAATATGTTAAATATTATTCAATTGAAGAAATTGCTCGTAATACTTTAATCGTTATACCCTTCCTTTTAGGACTAATAAAGGCAGCTATTGATTTATCTAATGGTATTGATACTTTAGGAATTATAACCTTTTATATTTCTATTCATGTTGAAATGGGTTTTGTTTTTGAAGAATTATCAGGTACTATTATAAGTTGGTATGAACTTAAAGCTATTAAGAAAAAATTAAAAAGTATTTTTAAAGAATTAGATAATAGACAAGAACTTAAGAATTTTAACCAAATTGAATTAACTAATATTGTTATACAATATCCAAAAACAAATTTAAAAATCGAAGTACCAAAATTTACGATAAAAAAATTAGATAAAATATCTATTACTGGTAAGTCAGGTCAAGGTAAAACATCAGTTATAAATTTAATTTTAGGAAATATTAGCTCATATAAAGGTAAGATAGAAATTGATAATAATAGTATAAATGATACTAAATTAGATATTGGCGTTGTAAGTCAAGAAACAGAATTATTTAATACAACAATTAAAGAAAATATCTGTTTAGATAAAAACTTATCTGATGAACAAGTATTTGATTACTTAAAAGAATTAGAACTAGATGAGATTTTATTATTTGACCAAGGTATTTATACAATTGTAGGAGAAAAAGGTTTAAAATTATCCACTGGTCAAAAAAGAAGAATTAATATTCTAAGAAGTTATTTAATGAATAAAGATATTTATATTTTAGATGAACCAACATCTAATTTAGATAAACATACAGAAGAAATAGTTGTCGATTTTATTCTTAAATACTTTAAAGATAAAACATTAGTAGTAGCTACACATAATGAGGAAATAAATAAAATTTGTAATAAATTCTATCAATTTAAAAATCATAAATTAATTGAAAGTGATAATGACTATGGAAGAAAAAATAATTGAGGAAATAAATCGTTTATTAGTTTCTCGAGATAACCAAGACAGTAATAATATTGCACTATATGAAATTACTAAATTAATGAAGGAAAAATTAAAAAAATACGATAAAATGATTAAATCGTATGAGTCATATTTTTCTAACTTTATTAATTCAAAATATAAGTGCAATTGTAACATTATAATCCAAGGATTCGATTATAATAAATTTGAGTTAAAAATATCCCTATTATACCTTAATGATTGGTTCAATATTATTTTTTCTAAAGATAGTGGAATTTTATATGTAAAAGAAAGTACAAACTATAAAGTAAAAAATATTTTAATAGGATTAGAAACAAAAATATCAAAATTATATGATGAATTTTTTAACTATACTGAATATTTTGAACAAAGTAATTATAATGTTAAATCAGTAAATTCAAAATTTTTAATTAGTATTAGTAGACATCGTGTAAGTATTTATAATAAACAGCAAAAAAATAATCTTAATAATGATTTTGAATTATACCTAACTAGTGATGAAGATATTTATAATCTAAACTGTAATTCAAATATCATATTATGTAGTCTTCGAGGGAAAGAAAAGAAAATTTTCAAAAAAGTATTTGTAAAAATTAAAGATTATCCTAAATGGACTCATGAAAAACTATATAAAATTAGAGAAAAACAATTAGCAAAAAAATAAATAATAAAAAATAGAAATATATAATTATAATTTTATAAAATTACAATATTTAAAATATATTATGAAATAAATGATATAGATATTTTTATAGTATATCACTTGATATTTATAATAATTATGTTATTATATCAATTATATTTTAAAGGAGGAGAAAAAATGGAGACAAAAGAAAATGAAAATAATAGTATTAATTCAATAATTAAAGCTCAATTAAAAAATAGTGTTGAATCATATAATAATTTTTACTTAATAATGAAGTACTTAATTCAATATAATGAATTACAAAATGAAGAAACTATAAAAAAATTAAGTGCTATAATACAAATATGTAAGTTCAGTGGTATGCCACTTCCAAGTGGAAGATGGGGAGGTTGCCTAGCAGTTGCATTAGAAATGCATAAATATTTAGGTGCACTGTTTATTTTAGAAAATAGTGAAAAATTTGAAATCGATTTGAATAGCACTTCTAGCGAATTTGGAGGCAAAAATTGTTGGAATGCTAAAGATACATTCGAACTTTCATTATTGAGTTTTGATGATGAAGAGCTATTAACCAATTCAAATACTACCTTAACAGATGAACATAGAAAGATTATCCAAAATAATATCGATGCAGCACAAGAAATATCGAATTTTTTTAAAAAACAAAAACATTTTAATAAATAAAATAAACCTTATTATTTTGTTCTTGCGAATACAGAATAAGTATCTGTATTTTTTTTTGGTTGAATTTGACAAGTATATCAAAATTATCTTGTGAAAATTTATTATGAAATTAAAATCTAATACAGTTATTATAATAATTTGTAAGGATTTCTTTTTAATTTTTTTGTAACTTAATAAACTATCTCAAAATTTGATAAAAGAAGTAAGTTTTGATAAAATAATATTTAGGAGTTGATTATATGAAAAATTACTACATTGATCTTGGTTCATCAACAATAAAAGTTTATTGTTTTGAATCTGAATTAAAACTTATAGAAGAACACTCTATCTATTTTAAAAATGATTTTGATGCTTTAAAAGGTATTAGTGAAAGTAATTTAAAAGAATTATGTAATTATTTTGAAGAAATTAAAACAAAATACAATTTAAAATACGATAATACATATATTTTTGTTACAGGTATTTTTAGAAACTTAGTTCAAGAAAAAAAGCAAGAATTAGTTAGACTATTCAATAATAAATTTGATTTACATTTTAATATTATTAGTCATGGTATTGAAAATTATTATTTAGCTAAAGCTATGGAAAATAATTATAATAATAAAAAAGTATTAATAATAAATATGGGTGGTAAAACTACAGAATTAGTAACTTTTGTTGGAACTAAAATAACTAACACAAAAAATTTAAACTTAGGAGTTGCTGACTTGTTAAACAATTTTGATAAAGTTAATGAAAAATATAGTGGTAATAGTATTGAAGAAATGGAAAATTTCGTTAAAGAAAAACTCATTGATATTGAATTAGATAAAGATTATGATTGTGCTATATTCACTGGTGGCGAAGAAAGATTTGAACTACTAACAGGCTTTAATTTGGTCGAAAACACTTTATTTAATGATAATATTCATAAATATATGTTGAGTTTAGAAGATTATATTAAAGGTACAGAAAAAGTATTCAATGAGATTTCTCTTGAAGAATTATATGAATTAATGCCATCAAATCCTAAATGGATGGATGGTGCTAGAAGTGGAGCAATTATACCATTAGTACTATTTAAAATGACAAATGTGAGTTGGATTATTCCATCTGACTTAAATTTAATAAATGGGGTTATTAATGATTTAAAATAAAACTTGCTAGGGAGTTAAGGTTATGATAAAAAATGTAATATCAGTAATTGATGGAGAAACTGGAAGTTGTGGAAAAGCCAAAGTAATTGGTGAAATAGCAACCAACAAATCTATTAAGCTTGGAGCTTCTATAACTAATTGTATGCCTAATGCAGGGCATACTTTTGTTGACGAATTAGGTAATACTACTATATTTAGAAACATACCTGTATCAGCAATTAATCCAGATACAGAATTATTTATTGGTCCTGGTTCAGCTATTGATATGGAAATATTTAAAAAAGAATATGAAGAAGTTAGCAAATATCTAAAGAACAGAAAAATTTATGTTCATGAAATGGTTCCAATAATTGAAATAAGACATAAACAATATGAAATAGAAAATATTAAAAGTGGTTCAACATTTAAAGGATGTGGAGCAGTTTCAAGCGAAAAAGTATTAAGAGATAAAAATTTAAATTTTTTTAAAACTTTTAAAAACGCTATAGTTTGCTCAAATTATGAATGGCTTGAAAGATTATATAATCATCTTGATAACAAAGCTGAATATGTAATGTTAGAAGGTTCGCAAGGTTGTGATTTGTCATTAAATCATAGTGGCAACTATCCTTACGTTACAAGTAGAAATGTTTCAACAGCTCAATTACTAGCTGACTCTGGAATATCAGCAGAAAGACTACTCCAAACAATTATGGTAATAAGGCCTTTCCCAATTAGAATAAGTAATATAACTAAATCTGGCGAAATAATTTATACTGGCGACTATGGTAATGGTGATGAGCTAACATGGACACAAATTAATCTTGCTTCAAAAAATGGAAGTTATCCCTATAGTGGCGATGTAAATTTTTATGCTAAATCCTTAGACAATAAAACATTAAAAAAAATAATTTGTCATTGCCCTGAAACATCTTTAAAACAAGTATTGGGAGAAAATTATAAACTTTTAAAACTTGACTCTATAACCTTACTTGAAGCATTAGAATTAGAAAGATTGATGTATAAAGCTAAAGGAATTTCTAAATATAAATCTGAATTGATTGAAGCAAATAATATATTAGATCAATCTGAACAAACAACTGTAACTCAGATGGAAAGAAGAGTATTTGATTTAGATATTAATAAACTTAAAACAAATTGTAGAATTAATACTCCATCTAGTTTATATCTAAACTTTTTTCAACATTTAGGATTAGATTTTAAAAGTGAAACTGGTAATTTTGATGATTATCATTTCAATAAGTATTTAAGAGAATATTTTAATTGGATTGAAACTGAAACTGGTGTTGAAATATCTGCTTTAGGGACTGGCGCTAAAAATGGAGAAAGAATTTTAAAGAAGTGTTTAATTAAAGATATAGAAAAATAATATATACAATTTTTTATCATGAAATAATAAAAAATATAAAAAAAGGAGTAATTAAAAAATGAAAAATGTTTTTATAATACATAGTTATAAGTAATTACTATTGTAAAAATTGTATATTTAGTACTTTAAAGACTAAATGTTAATAACTTCATTTTTTTACTAATGTTATATAAAATAAAAGCTCACAAACTTTTTACAGTTCGTAAGTTGTTTTCAAAAATGATTTGATACATAAAATATCAATTACTATTAATAGTTTGGAACCTTTTTCTTAACACATCTAGGAAAAATTACAATTTATAGTTAAAAGAGTCATTTATAATTAAACATGTATAATCAAACATGTATAATCAAACAATTGACATTTTAATAACTTTGTAGTAATATAATCAACATTAAACTAATTAATATTAGAGAAAGAGGAATTGCTATGACAGAAAATTATTATGATATTTTAGGAATATCAAGTAATGCTTCAGTAGAAGAAATAAAGAAAGCATATAGAAAATTAGTATTGAAATATCATCCCGATTTACCCAATTTAAATCCTAGCATTAATGCTGAAGAAAAAATGAAAAAAATAAATGAAGCATATATGCACGTAATGGAAGATAAAAAACAAAATTATAATAATATTAATTCTAATAATAACAATTTTAGCAGTAACTATTCTGATTCATATTCAGAACAATTTGATATTTTTTCTGAATCGCCTAAACAATATACTTACTATGAAGACAAAAAGAATCAGGTAATTAATCTAGATTATTTAGATATAAATGATTTATTTATAGGTGATATTTGTGTTTATAAATATAAATTAAATTACGATTATTATGCACCATTCGAAGAACAGACAACACTAAGGACATTATATAAAAATGCAATTTTATTGAGAGTTGGTTTTGACGAATATATAAATTTATCTAGTTTAACAAATATATTATTAATAAGATTATTTAATGAAAAAATATCTGTAGATAAATTAAAAATTAAAGGTGACTTTGTTAAACCATATGTAGGAGAAATATTTGCAAAAAATCCAATGAAACTAGATAATATATACGAGCAATATACTAGTATTAAAAAATTAAAAAAAGTAAGAAATGCTTAAAAGCATTTTTTTACTTGAACTAATTTAATATTTTCCCACTAGAAAATCAAATATTAATTTAATGAAAAAAAGTACCTAAAATAAATTTAATATAAAAATTTATATTACATAGTACATAAAATTACTTGTATGAATACAGAAAATATTATTCTAAATGATAAAAACACAATATTATTTCAAGCGTTCTTTAAAAAATTCCATAATACTTCCCAATCATAAACATCATCCTTCCTTTAGAATGATTTCTTTGTAACAAAAAAAATCTTTTAGTTGATTTCTATATATCAATGTTAGAAAAGTTCGAACAGATTTGTCAATGGAGCGAATGGTGTAGATATTTACAATTTTTTCACTATTGTAACAACATAGTTTTATGATATAATCTTATTATTAGGAGTGGTATAATTATGCAAACTAAATCAAATGATTTAATTTCAATTAGAAAAGTAAGAAATGAAGATGCAAAACAATATATTGAACTTATAAATTCAGTTTGGCGAGTTGCATATAAAGATATTTTTCCAGAAGCTGTTTTTATAGATAGAGAAAGTGAAATAGAAAATAGAATTCTTGACTTTGGTAATAAATTCTATAATGATGATAAAAAAATATGCTATGTTGCTGAATGCAACAATGTAATTGTTGGGGCAATGTATGGAACAATAGAATCTACTTATGATCATTTTTTAGATGATGGATGTGCTGATTTAGTTTCGTTATATATAAAACCTAATTATCAGGGGAAAGGAATTGGCACAAGATTAAAAGATATTTTTGAAAATTGGGCAAAAAATAATGGAGCTAAGAAATATATAATTGGAGTTTTGAAAGATAATAACAACGCTCGTAAAACATATGAATCTTGGGGAGGAGAACTAGATACTTGGGAACAAAAATTTTATAAATTAGATGTTGGCTATGATGAAGTTTTCTATAAGTTTAATTTATAAAGTTAATACTACATATCATTTTTTCTATCGAATATTTTGCTTTGACAAAATAATTAACCCCTAGGTATTTTGACATACTTATCAAAATTACCTAAGGGGATTTTTATTGAATAAAAAATAAGTTCTAAATGAACTGAAATGTATATTAATGCCCAAAAAGTTCGAACAGATTTGTCAATGAAGCAAATGAAGTAGATATTTACAATTTTTAAAAAACTTTTTTCATACAAATTGAAAAAGGTGAAATTTTTAGATTTTCAAAAGTATCAACTATTTCAAATCCTAATTTTTTATATAAGTGAACTGCTGATTCGAATCTATTATATGTATTTAATATAACTGTCGTATTTCCTTCATTTTGTATAATAATAAAAGCTTTTTCAAATAATTTTGTAGCAATTTTTTTATCTCTATATTTTGGTAAAACATAAACTCTTCCTATTTCAACTACACTGTCTATAGGTTTAGAAATAGCCAAAGAGCCAACAGCCTTTCCATCCTCTAAATATAATAATACATGAATATACTGTTCTAATCCTTGTAAACAATTACCTTTTGGAGACCTTTGTTCTGCTACAATTTCTACATGTTCTTGCTCTAATTTTTTACATAGTTCAAAAAAATTAGAATCGTTGTAATTAACTTCCTTAATCATATATTTCCTCCCATGGTAAATCTATATTATATAAAATTACTATTTAATTTTAATACCTAAATAATCACCTTGCACATTTACTTCATTTACAATCTCAATACTTTGATCATGTTCAAGAATTCTATATGCTAAATTCATAAGTTCTATAGTTTTTAAATAGCTGATTTTATCCTGCTTTTCGTATGTCACATCATACCATTGTTTAGCAACTTCATAATTTTTTTGTACATAATCATCATCAGGAAACCTTTCAAGTGCTATTTTTGCTTTTTCTAAATCTTTTTTTGCTTTTTCACTAAGTAGTTCATGATAGTGGTATGACAATACTTGCATACTAGGGATTCTCATTTTTGATATTCCTTTTTTCTTCAGTTCATTAATAAAAAACATCATAGCGTATACCTTACTTGGATGTACATTTGGATTTTCTATATTCTTATTTAGTTTATATAATTCTCTTTCTATTGTTTTATCTTTCTTTTTTTTAGAACTTTGTACTGCATAAATATAACAGACTCCTTCATCATCTATATCGTATAATATATGAGGCAATTCATAAGTATTATTGTTTTTTTTCATAGTGAAAATCATGCTTCTAGTAGTTTCATCCCATGTTGGATTAACTTCACTTTTCATAAATATCTCATATTCATTAAATGAATTGCTTTTTTCTATATTATAGGTATCAAGTAATCTATTTCTTGTAAATTGTAACTGCTTATCTAAAAAAGACTCGATATTTGCAATATCTTCTATTCCCATTCTTAACCAAATACGTCTTAAAACCTTCATTGCCAAATTTCTTGCAGATGAAGTTATTTCATATTCTGCATTTAATTTTATCAATGAATTTATTATATTTGTTAAATATTCAAAAAATTTAATACTGTCACTTATATAAATGGTTGGAACATCATCGTCATTATGAGAATGTACAAAATCTATATCATTCTGGTCTGCATTTGGAGTCCAAGAACCATTTTTAACAAAGGGGTTTTCAACAATATTTTTGAAAAGAGCAAAACCATCTTCTCCAAACTTAAAGTTTATATTTGGAGTTTCAGTTTCTAACTTGATATCTCGAAAAGAAGTATTTAAAAATAATTCCACTAACTCTCTAAATTCTATTGTTTCCACTATTAATCACCATTTTTCTATATATGATTTTGTTCTGACAAATATTTAACCTCCTAGGTATTTTGACATACTTATCAAAATATCCTTTGAGGTATAAAAAATACCAATCGTTCAATTGGCTTTTCTATATATCAATGTTCGAAAAGTTCGAACAGATTCATCAATGGAGCAAGTGACGAGAATCGGACTCGCGTCTCAGCCTTGGCAAGGCCGCATTCTACCATTGAACCACACCTGCAAAATATTATGGAGGGTCTAGTCGGATTTGAACCAACGATCAGGGAGTTGCAGACAGTTAGCGAAAAAGCATAATTCCTTTGTTTTTCAAGGGAAAACAAGGCATTTCGCAACAACTCAAAATAATTAAAAATTCTAAAAAATAACCGTTTTTTTGCTTTATTTTTAATTAATTCGTCACAAATCCGTCACAACTGGCGTCACATTGACCTTGCACCCACCAATTGCCTTTTTTGCCTCACTTAATACATATATATTGTATCACTATTAAAAAAAGAACACAATAGTTTATGAAAAATTAAATTAAAAAGAAAGGATATCCCTTTTTATAGAGATATCCTTTTCCTTTTTAACACTAATAACATTATTTTGACTAAACCTTTTATATGTTTCTAACTTAATATCAAGATTCGCTGTATTATCATCAATAAAATAATTAAGCTTACCATTAGATGTCAAAATAATATCTTTAAGCCTTCTTAAAATAATAAAATGATTATCTGAATCAATAGGAATATTTGAAACTAAATCTAATAGTTTTAGTTCTTCCTCTTTAAATGTTTCTATAGGGTATTCATTTAAAATCTTAACTACCAAATCTATATTTAAATTTATATATTCAATATCATTAAACAACTCTGCATCAATAGTACCCCTTAATCTTTTTAAATCTTCAACATCAACATGAGTATAAAATTCTTGAAGAACTCGTTCCGTATTACCAAGCATCTTTGCAACATCTTTTTTAGAAACACCTTTTTTCTCAAGAATATTAGCAACCGTATGCCTTATTCTATGTAAATCTACATTTTTAATGCCATATTGCTTTTTAAATTCTCGCCACTGTGCTGATAATTTATTCGGATCGACAGGAGTGCTATCATTAAAGTGCTCATCACTAAGTTCTACATTACGTCCTTGTCTCCATGTAGTAAATATAGGATCATCAGAAGAAATTTGAAATCCACAGGCTATTTTAAATTGATAATATTTTCTTAAATAATTTATAGCCACATCAGATAGATAATTTGTTCTATAACTATTATCAGTTTTCAATTCTTTTATACGAACTCTCTTAGTACCTCTTGCATAAGCCTTTGGTATAGATGATGTTACTGCAAAGTTAAAATCAACCCCATTAGTTTTAAAGTCAACATCGCACCAACGAAGCCCTCCAGCCTCTTCTCTTCTACACCCAAGAGAAAATATAATATTCATAAATGCCTTTAGTCGAATATCTGCATATTTATCTATACACTTAAGTGCATATTTTGCCTCATCAACTTTAAAATATGTTAATTCTTTTTTACCTTTTCTAGCTTGTGGTTTATTTGTAACCTGATTAAAGGGATTATTAGGTATCTTCTTTTTTAAAACTAAATAATTTAATATAGCATTCAAAGTTCTTAAATTGTTTGCAATAGTTTGTTCTGATATATGCTGATTAGGATTACTTTTATTCTTCCTATGCCTTAAATAATCAATATATTTTTCTATTAAATCAGAATCTACATCATTTAACTTATATTTACCAAAAAATTCGGTAATATCAGAATTTATCTTTCTTATATGATCAAATACTGAATTTAAATCCATGTCACCTCTAGCCTCACGCTCGTAGCAATAATCAAGAAATAATGAAACACCATCCAAAAACATCATATCTTTATCTTGTTGGTCGCCTTTAGTTTTATCTGAAATCATATTTAATCTATTTTTTTCCTTAATAGCATCTAATAAATTACCATAAAATGTTTTAGCTGTACGATCCCCTATGGTAGCTCTTATTTTATATTTTTCATTAGGTATTATTTCCTTAATACCTTTTAAATCCTCTTTAGTAATTTTTAAATCACGAGCCTCTACTAAACCAATTGAAAAATATTTTAAATCACTTTTAACTAAATCGCTTTTTTTAGCACTTCTACTCATTAAAACTTCCTATATTTATATGCGTCCTTTTTATTTAATTCTAAAAAGGTTTCAATATCTTTCTTTTTATAATAGCGAGTTTTACCTAATTGTATAGCTGTAAGTCTTTTTTCATTAACAGCTTTATTAACAGAATAAGTAGTTAACATTGGATATAAATTCAATATTTCCTTAAGTTTATATAAAGTATCATCTTCTTCGGTTATTTTTAATTTATTGTTTTGTTCATTAATTTCATAATTCTTTACAAAATCTGCAATAGCATAAATAATATCACTTAAATTCTTTTTTTGTTCTATACATCAAGCCTCCTAAATCACAAACTCTTTTGACATTTCTATTTCTTCATTCAAACCATAATAATTATTTACAATATCGTAAATATCTTTTATAACTGACCTTTTAATATTTGTTACAATAGGATAAGGTTTAAAATTTACTTTTTTCTTATCAATCCAATTATTATGTTCATCAATATTAGAATGATTACTAAAAGCAACCTGTATATTTTTATCTTTAAGAGATTCAAAAAGCCAAATTACTAAATCATTATCTTGGTTATATGATTCAAATATTTTAAATATATAACCCTGACCTATCTTATTATTGAAAACCTCCAAAATCCCATCTATAGATTTTAAATTTACCTCAAAATATCTATGTAATGATCTCATAATATCATCACTTCTTTTTAAACTTTTATGCATTAATATCATTTTTACCCTCCTTTAGCATAAAATAGTATTGATTAAAGAAAAAACACATTGACAAAATGTGCTCAATAGTGTAGAATTATCTTATGTGATAAGGCTTTAACTAGCCTTAATACCAATAAAAAAATTCATTATATGGGTCTATAGCCAAGTGGTAAGGCATGGGACTGCAACTCCCCGACGCGTTGGTTCAAATCCGACTAGACCCTCCAAATTTGTTAATTTTAAAGGGCTATCGGCTCTTTTTTTATTTTTTGTAAAATGGTCACAATTAAACCTATGCCTCACCCTTAAACTATTATTGCCTATTAATTTTTAAACTAAATTTTTATATCTTTACCATAATCAATTATTGCTTGTTTATAGTCGTCAGGCATATTTCTAATTAAATAGTTTTCAAAATATTCTTTCCATTCCTTTTCAATATGTTCATAAATTAAATCATAATCGCATAATGCCCTAATGCGAGTTTTATAGTCATCTTGATACCAATCATTAAAACGATCCAACTTTTCTATAGCATTCTTTATATTTAAAAAATTATCTAAAATAGATAAGAATTCATCTCGTTTTTCAAAATCACTATTTTTTAGAAATTCTATCAAAGAATCAAAATCATCGCTATAATTATTCAAATACCATTGAGATAAACCACCATTTTCAACTTGAGAACTAAAAGTTCCAAAAATAACTGCATATTTTTCATAATCAGTTAATTGCTTTAAAAAATCTTCTCGATTTGTATTATTGTAATCAAATTTATCACAAACACAATCTACCATATATTGCCAAAAACTACCAACTTTTGAATGAACTACATCTTTAAAAACTTCATAACACATACTGCTTTTTACTTCAAAAAAATGTGCTATTGAAGAAATATCATTATTTTTTATATATGTGTTAAAATCATTAACATCATCATCAGTAAATTCTACATCAATTTTAGAGTCATATCCATAAGAAAATAATTTTGTTAATTTTACGACATCTAAACTTTCTTCCATCAAATTTAAGTAATTTACAATACTATTTATATTAATTTTATTTTTATTTATTTTAATTCCTCCTATATTTTTACATACTTATTTTTTGATATTCATCAGCATATAATCCTAAATTTTCTTCATACATTTTATTATAATTACTAATTATTTTTTTAGAATAATTAACAATAGTATTAAAAGAATCATCAATTTCTTTAAAGTCTTTCCCTTTACTCCATGAATATAAATACATATGTGAATAGTCTTTTGTATCTAACCCTAAATATTTAGAAACAACATAAGCGATAGACTCTGCTTCAGTTTCATATTGATTCCTATGCTCCTTATACTCCCTATTATTATTTTTTAAATGTTGATGGGCTAGACTATGAGCATACTCGTGAACGATAACTTTTAATCGCATTAAATTACCTAATCCTTTTTTAATAACAATAGTATTATTATCAAAATCACAATAACCTTTTGCTCCACCATCTATCTCATCATATTTAACTTTAAAGCCGTCTTTATAAATTGCTTTAATAAATGTATCTGCAATCCCATCAGCTGTTGGATCTTCTAAAACAGGATTCAAATCATCTTCAATTTTATCTAATGGCATATCAGTTTGACTAGCATCAAAAACATTTCCAACACTAAAATTAGTTACTTTATCTTTATAAAAGATAATAGAATCATCTTCTTTGTCTTTATATCTTTTTAATTCCTCATCATTTAGCATATAAAGTGGTTTTATATCAAAATCACCATCTTCTTTATTAATCTTCACAAATTTTAAAAAAGACGGAATTAGTATTTTTATACCACCTTCGCCTTTATTGATTTTGTAACCCATTTTAGAAAAAGTTTTAAAAGATGCTACATATTTTGCATTTGGATTTTGTAACCAAATCAAACACTGATTATTAAATGAATAATTATTAAAGTTAATAATATTATCTAAAAATCTTTTAATATCAGACTCATTCTTAAAACTATCTATAGCTTGTTTTTTTAAATTAGTTAATATAGTTTTAACATCATTATCTAATCTATTCTTTTCGTTTTCATCCTTTAAATTTTTTGCTCTAAAACTTATCTCTGCGATTTGTTTTATTTGATCTTGTACTATTAAATATTCCTCCCTATATTTTTCTCACATTCTATATACAAATTATTTAACTTATCTGATGCAATTACCCAACGTGCAGGACATTCACAGTCTAAATATAAATCTTTATCACCAACAATTCTCTTAAAACTAGATATCATATCCTCTAAACAATTATCAAAGTCCTGACTATCATAATAAAAATTTTCTAAATCATCTACAACATATAATTTATTATTTTGTTCTACTAAATGAAAATAATAAAAACTTTTATAAATACTATTAAACTTTTTTATTTCCTGAATTAAACTATTTTTTATATTTTCTAATTGATTAACTATTTTTATTCCCCCCTATATTTTTATATCAATATATCTAGTCATTTAAATTATCCTATATATTTATATTTTTATTAACAATATAATCATCAATATCAAACCCAAGTCCACCATTATCCATAAGAGCATCAACCTTTTTTGCAAGTTCCCAAGTAGGAGCCTCATAAAGCCAATATTCTTCATTATCTTTTAGAACAACACGATTAGTTTTTTTTAATTCACGAAAAAAAGGAATATCATCCATTTCAAAAATCATAAAATAATATCCTGATTTTAATGCAACCTTTTCTTTATTTTCTATAATTAATTCCTCCCCTATTTTAATCACAATAAAAAATCAACTAATTAAAGTTGATCTAAATAGTATATTATAATTTTAATCCTTTTCATTTTAGTATAATTTCGCATATTCTAGTTTAATTGTTTTATAAATATCTTCACATTGAGAATCCTTACATAATTCAAAATATAAAGGATATTTTAATAAATTGTCTATATAGTCGTAACCATATTCTCTCTTATCTTGACCCTTTCTCGAATAATTATAGGAACTTAGCCGATTACCTAATGTTATAATTTTTTTACCATCTTGCTCATAATAAAGGCGAGAAGCCACAATTTCTTCTTCCGAATAGTTGATTGTTGTACTATATGTCAGTAAATTACCATTATTACTTTGTATTATAAATACATCTACTTCAATATTGTTTTCTAAATCTCTAATTGCACCAGTAAAATGATATTCACCACTTTTGCAGTTAAACAATAAAAGAACTATACTGATAATCAGTATTATGATAATTATCAACATTATCCATTTAACTTTTTCTTTCATAATTCCTCCATTTTAACAAACTTACCATTTTTCAGTTTGTAATTATAGTTAATTGTTTTTTATAATAAATTATTCTTTATTTAATTCAATAATAGGATTTAATTTAATAATTCTTTTAATATTCAATAGTAAAGAAATTATATATAAAATAATAAATATAATATATGATAAAATTTGTAAATACCAAATTATATTATCATTGAAAAAGTTTTGTATTATTATATCTTTATTTATTAATAATATAATTATTTTAACTAGAAAAATTATTAATGATGAACTTATGATTCCAAATATTACATAAATAAATAGTTTATATAATATATCTAATATACATCTAAAATTATTATAACCAACCAATTTTTTTATTGCTATATTTTTTCGTTCATTATAATATATATCCTTTACAATCCAATAAAGTAATATTAATATTGCAAAGCATATTACTACTGTCATATATTTCAAAAAACTTTTTATTGACTCATAACTTTCTAATTCTTTCAATCCTGCTTCATTAACTAAATTAATTCTTATATCAACATCAGAAAATTTAACCTTTAAATCATTTATATATTTAATATCTTTTATTTTGAATATATATCCATTTATTTCTAAATCAAAATCATTCGCAATTAAATTAATTAAATCGTCAGTTAAATATATATTTCTAACATCTGGCAAAGATATACTATCTGCTATTTTAAGATTATAATTTTTATCGTTAACTGATATATCAATAATATCATTTAATTTTAAATTATTAATACTTAAAAAACTATCTGTAACAACAACATTTTCAATATTATCCATTAAATAATCTTTACTAATATTAGATTCTATAGATTTTAAGTTTTCAATATTTAAAAGCATTTCGTTATAAAAAACGCTAGGTAAATTATATGAATAATAATAATAGTCTAATTTATTTTCTTCAAGTATTTTTTCAATACTGTTCATATTATTTTCTTTAATTTTAACATAATAGATTCTATTAACTTCATTATTACCAATATTATAATCAATATAATAACTTATATATCTACTTACATAAAATAATAGATTTAACATAAATAAAGATACTATTATAAGTAACAAATATAAAACAAATTTCTTTTTATCTCTTAAAATTAGTAAATTTTCTATTTTCATTTTATTATTTCTCATTCTTCCATATATAATTAAAACCATAAATTACAATAAATAAAGCCATTAAAAATAAATATATTTTTAAATATGATAAATAATCAAAAATAATTGTCCACTTATTAAATATAAATGGTTTATAATACAATACTATACTAACAATGCCATATAATATTAAACTAATTATAAGTGAAAATATAATACTTAATGTTAACTTTATAATTATTTCTGATATAAACATCATAAAAGTTTGAACTTTATTATAACCAACATATTGTAGCAATTTATAAAAGTTTTTATTTTCAATATAATCTTTTCTAACATATATTAATACTACAATTATTATCATAACTATTAACACTACACTTAATTTTTTTATAATATTAAATATATTATCATAATATTCATATCTAATACTTGCAACAGGCATAACATTATAGCCCATATTAGTTAAGGAAGTAGTAGCATAATCAATATTTTTTGCATTATCAACGGTTGTCATAAACACACTATATTGGCTAACACTCCATCCTGAATCACTCTGATACATTATTTTTGAAATAGTTTCAGACAATTTTTTAGATACAAAACATCTATTTTCATCAATATGATTCGCTTGATTTTTATATAATCCTATTAATTTAATTTCAAGCCTAGTACTTTGATTTGTTATCCAATCTCTTGCATTAAAATGAAATGTTTGCCCAATTTTATCCTTTAAATCTACTCTATAACTTATACTTAAAGAACTTATATTATCTAAATTTGTTGGATAAAAATTTTCTGGACAAATCATATATAGTCCATCATCATCGGGAAAATTTGAACCAAAAGTAATAGGTAATAGTGAATCATTATTTGCAGGGATAAATTCAACATTTCCTGAAAGTTTATCCTCAAATTCCTCTATTACACCACCATTAGAACTATAAAAATTAAAATAACTAGAGAGTATATGATCTACGCTTGTTATTTCATTTTCAATATTAATTATATCATCATATTCAACATCAGTTAAATCTCTCCCAACAGCCAATTGGCGATTATAAAAACCATTATAAGTATCATAGTTAAGAAAGTTATAAACTGTAGCATTAGCTGTATTTAATAAAAACCATAATGATATTAAAATTCCTAAAACAAATAAACCTATAATATGTCTCTTACTTCTAATAACATTTAAAAAACTAAATTTAAAATAAAACTTCATAATTATTCACCATCCCTATTTGATAGTGAATGATTATTTATATATAGTATTTCATCAGCATACTTTTTTATATCATCAGAATGTGATACAACTATTATACATTTACCTTGTTTAGATAAATCTTTTAATATATCAAAAATAATTTTAGAATTTTTAGGGTCTAAAGAACCAGTTGGCTCATCAGCCAAAATTATACTAGGATTATTTATTAATGCTCGAGCTATAGCCACTCTTTGTTGTTCACCACCTGACAGTTCAAATGGGAAGTGATTAACACGATCTTCTAACCCTATTTCTTTTAGGACATTTATTGCTTTATTTTTCTTTTCAATTTGCGATAAGTTGCAATTTACACCTAATGGCAACATAACATTTTCAAATGCTTTTAATAGTGGATTTAGATAAAACGATTGAAAAATAAATCCAATTTTTTGATTTCTAATTAAAGCCTTTTCTTTATAATTCATTGTTTCTATATTTTTATTATCAATATATAATTCACCACTATTATAATTACAAAGTAATCCTAATATTTGTATTAATGTGCTTTTACCAGCGCCACTTTCACCCATTATTGCATAAAACTTTCCTGCCTCAAATTTAAAATTTATATTATTTAAAATTTCTAAATTTGATTTTTTTCTTTTATACGATTTTGATAAATTCTTACATTCTAAAATTATACTCATATATAAACAAATACCTCCTCTATAAATTAATATTGGTCGCTTTGTTTGATAAATGAATTATATCACAAAATTCAGCTTATTTAAACAGATAAGCCTAAAATAATTATTCAAGTTCAACTTTATTAGTTGCTGATTTTAAAATCCTTTCTTTTCTAAATTCATCTAAATTAAAACAAGCTATCTCAAATATTTTTGGTTTATTGGGTAATTTTGACATTTTAAATTTAATAGGATAATCACTAATAGGCATAACCTTTGCTCGTATAGGATTCATTCTCGACTTCATAAATATAGCATCCCCAAACTTAAGTTTCATAAGTTCTTCAGGCATCAATAAATCTCTGCCCATTAACGATTTATCATTAGAAATATTATAATCATTTTGATCTAATCGACCTGATATAGAAACCCTAGAACTAGAAATCGAATATTTTCCCAAACGAGAACTGATTTCTTTTGCAGTATCATTATCCATTGTAAGTAAATATATCCAATTCGTGCAATTCGATTTTATAGTTCCTGCCGAATCTTTATATTTTTCTTTCAATTGATCAAAATCTTGTATAACTAAATAAAATCTAATATTACGAGAACGAGAAACTGTTATTTTATTTGATATTGAGTTAATAGGTGGCATATTAGCAAACTCATCTAAAATGAAATTTACACGAATTGGCATTTTACCACTTTGCAAAGATTGAGCAGTATTAATAAGTGCTTGATAGCATTGATCTATAAATAAAGATGCTAGTTCATGTCTAGACTCTTTCTCGTCAGGAATAATCAAAAAAACTGCTGTTTGCTTTTTACCAATATTATCCAATTCAAAATCAGTTCTACTTGTTAAGTTTGCAATTCCTGTATCACTAAAAATTTTTATAGTAGTTGCTAATACTGAAAATAAAGTAGCACGAGTTTCGCCTTTAGCAAACGAGCCTGTTGCATAAGCCATCTTTGACTGTGAGCCAATGGGTTTTTGTTGAAAATATAAATCTAGTGAATTAAACCTATCAATTGTTTTAGATCCATGCTCAACTAAAAGATTATATAATGAAAATAAATTAACCTCATTCTCTGAATGTGCATCCTCAATCAAAGCATAGCACAAAGCAGTTAATACTGCATTAGCTGACTTTTCCCAATACATATCTTTACTAGATAAATTTTTAGTTAATGATTTAGAAAAATTTTCAATTATATCACCTGCGAGATCAACATTGCCTAATTTATAATACTTATAAGCTAAATGCAATGGATTCCAACCATCGCTAGAAAAAGCATCTCTTAAATTGATAATATGAATATTATATTTTTGTTTCTTTAAAAAATCAGCTGTATAACTATAAAGTTCACCTTTAGTATCGTTAACAACCATTGACTCCCCTGCAAACCCAAGATTAAAAATTAATGGTAAGATTTCGCATTGGGTTTTACCACTTCCTGTTGACCCAATTATTAAACTATGATCATATGAATTTGAATAATAATATTTTCTATCTTGATATGTAACAGGAATTCCACCACTACTTAATTTAGAGCCAATATTCCATTGCTGAAATTCTTTTTTTAGTTCCTTTTTGGTCATCCACCTTGAACTGCCATATTCATAACTGCCATCCTCTTCAGGTAATTTTTTTAATCTTTTTAATTTTAAATAAAAATCCTTATCATATTTTAATACAAATAAAAATATTAAAGTAGTCATTAAAAGTGTCCCAAATAACAAATTAAAATCATATAAACCTAACAAACTTTTTATTAAATTAAAATTCCAATTCAATAACATATTATTTTTAATAATGCTTATTAAATTATAACAAACGCTTGTTGATATAATAAACGAGCATATAAAAAAAATAATATATACTATTATTTTTTTTATTAACATTCCTCCTAAAAATAAATATTATTATTTTCAATACTTTTATAAAAATGCACTGATATTACCAACTACCAGACCATGATGCATGAGCATAAGATATCCCATCATAATAATTATTAATAGAACTATCAAGATTAATTCCTAATGTACTTACTGTATAAAGTTGTGATTGTGAACTTGTAACACTACTTGTAGCATGGGAATAATCACCATATGCATCTTGACTAATGATTGTCGCATTGACATTTTTTTCAACATCAAAATATAATGTTGAATGTAATGAACTCAAAGATCCATACGGCAATTTAAATGAAGCACCTACACCATGACTAAATTGTGCTGGATAATAAGCATAATTTGTTGTACAGTTACCATCTGTAAAACAATAATATTGATTAAAGTATATACTTGATGCCAACCTAACACTGCTATTATAACCTATACCTATAATGTCATAACTCCTTGTACTTGGCATTGTTTTCCAATCTAAATTAATTTGATATCTATAATAAATTCCATTTTGATATATTGTTGTTGTCATTTTTTTATAATTTGTTTCCACATAGCCATTTCCTAATATAATTTCATTGTTATTAATAGAATTTACATTATTATATTCTTCTTCACTTATTTCTATTGATCTGCTATTATTACCATTGATATTATTGTTACTTAATAGCATATCGTTATTATTTGGATAATATGTAATAGTTTTATAGTATTTTGTAGTTTCTGATACCTTAATTAAATCACCAGTTAATTCCTCTGCATTAGCTATATTTGGAATCATCATTAATATAGCAGTACAAAGTATATAAAAAATTTTTTTCAATTTAAATACCTCTTTTCTATAAATTAATAAAATATTTTATTGTTAGCAAATTCTTTACTTAAAGATAATGGAATTTTAAATTCAAAACTATTGTTATTGTTATCTAAGCAATTTATAACAATTAATAGATTATCATCTTTTTTCAAATTAATGATTTTTTCTCTATTTTTTATATTATCATCTATGTTTACATATAATTCTAAAACTGCATCACTTAAATGATAATTATCATTATATTCATAATCATTTATATAAATTATTTTATTATCTTCGTACAATGAAAATGTTAATTTACTTACTTGTGGCTCTTTTTCAGTACCAACATACTTACTTATATAATGTATATTACCAATAACTAACTTATTTTTTGATTGATTAGAAATGATAATACCATCTAATTCAAAATCAAAATTATTGCTTTTTATAGAGAAAACTGAGAACCTATTAAAATTATTAATTGAAAACAACAATAGAATTATAAAAACAATAATTATAAATATAACAGTAACTTTCTTTAGTTTTTTATTATATCTCTTTTTTAAATTTTTACTATAATCTTTAATATGATTTGCCAAACTATTATTATCTTTTGAAATTTTTTTATTTAAAGATGTTTCATTACAATTTAATAAATCAGTTGTAGATATTCCAAGTAATTCACTTAATTTATTTAATAAAGAAATATCAGGGGCACTAATTCCTCTTTCCCACTTTGAAACAGTTTTACTACTCACTCCTAAAAAAGTGCCTATATCATTTTGAGTTAAATTATTGTTTTTTCTCAATTTTGAAATTAATATACCAAACTTCTGTAAATCCATTTTTACACCAAACTTTCAAAAAAAAGCAACACAAATATTTCTATATTATGTACTGCCTAACCACTAATAGAATAACATATATGTTATTTTTATTCAATATACATTAATTAATATTTATTTGTCTTTATTTTTTAGTACACATCATCTCCTAGTTAAACATGATAATTCAACCCATTATTAAATTAGCATTAATTATAAGAAAAAGAAATACCCTTTATAGAGAATATTGTCGCTATTTTGGAGAATTTGTCAAATTAAATAGTAAATTTTACTTTTTTCGCATTTATTATAAATCAAAAAAATAAGTGATTAATTTGACACTTATTTAGTCATAATGTTAATTCTCTAAATTGTTTACAAAATTCGCTATTTATGAAGTTTATTTATTTGGCATTAAATGGTAAATTGTATCTAGATTGAATTAATTAGGTTTAAATTCAATCATAGATAGGAGGTGATAAAAGCATGGGCAAAATCATAAAAAATAGTATAATAGTTTCAATAATGATGTTTACCGCAATAGCTGGAATAACTGTTGCAAGTGCTAAAGCACAAAATATCCAAACAACACTAAGTTTAAGTCATGACTCAAACTGGTCAGGTCCAGTAAGAGATTATACTGAAAACAACTACTCTTTTACTATCGTTCCAACTCATTTAGAAGATGGAAATCTAAATCCTGGTTATGTTAAATTAGGTGTTCAATTATATAAACAAAATTATGTAGTGGGTATACCAACTTCTACTGAATTAAAATACAATGGAAGTATGTATATCGATGCACCATCAGGAGTAGGAAATGTTTATGCATTACAATTAGGAAACTGTGGAGCTGGAAAAAGATATTTCAGATTTAGCACCGATGGAGATTGGGGTAATAGTTATGGTGCAATTGATGGTAATGCAATTATTGCCAATTGGTAATTTAAAGTTGTCAGATCAAACAAGGAAGTTAACAATACTTCCTTAAATTTGTTATTAATCAAATTTGATTTAAAAATAAATTAAACAAAACAAAAATAATTCAATTATTTTATGATATAATTTAACTAATTATATTATACCATATTAGTTTCTACATAAAACTATTAATAAAAAAGGAGTATAAGAATGAATGCAATTAAAATTTGTAATATTACAAAAAAATATAAATTAAAAAACGAAATAATTACTGCAATTGATAATATAACATATAATTTTGAATATGGCAAATTATATGTTATAATGGGACATTCTGGAAGTGGCAAATCAACATTAATACATTGTATTGGTCTTTTAGATAAGATAGATTCTGGCAATATATATATTGAAGACAAAAATATTAATGATTTTTCTGAAAAACAAACAAACATTGCAAGAAATACTAAAATTGGTTTTGTATTTCAAAAATATTATCTAAATAATAATATGCGCGCTTATGAAAATGTTATGCTTCCAATGCTTATAAATCCCAAAAATAATAATTTGGACATTAAGAAAAAGGCTAAAAAAATTTTAGAACAATTAGGACTTGAAAAAAGATTAAATCATTATCCTAAAGAATTATCTGGCGGAGAGCAACAAAGAGTTGCCATAGCAAGATCATTAGCAAATAACCCAAATATAATATTAGCTGATGAACCAACAGGTAACCTTGATGAAGAAAATGAATTATATATATTAGAAAATTTAAGAGAATTTGCTAACAATGGAAAGTGCGTTATTGTTGTAACTCATAATTCAATCGTAAAAAAATATGCTGATGTTGTTATTAATATGAACAAAGGAAAGTTTATAGGTAATTAATTATGAAATTAAAATATTATGTTTTTTTAGCAACAAAAAATTTATTTCATAGAAAAAGTAATATATTAACAATTCTCTTATTCTCAGTAATTATGTCTATGATTATTATTGTTTCAACATTTTCAAAATCATTCACAAATCTTATAAACAACCAAATAAATGGTAATATAAATTATAATACTTTACTGGTTAACAATATAAAATCAATTGATGAATTAAAAAATGATTTTAAAAATAATGACAAAATACTATATATAGCTGATTATAATACATATAGTCGTTATGTAGATAACGAAAATAATGATGTTTTAATCCTTAAAGGTGTTCCAAATAACTTTATAGATGTTATAAAGGGTGCAAATTTTAGTGAAGTGCAAGAAGATAAAGCTTTGATTTGCCCATCTAAATTATATCTAGGTAAAAATCCAGAAACATTCGATGAAGAATTTAAACAACAACTAATAAATGGTGAACAATACATAAATAAAAATATGACTATAAAATCAAATACATACAAAGAAACATATAAAATAATTGGAATTTATGATGTAAACAAATACTCTTATGGCGAATATAATGTTTGCTTTACTCAACAAAATAACATATTAGATATTTTTGATGCTGATATGGGATACGCAAATAAAAAATGTGAAGAAGATAATTTGAACTGTCAAAATATAAATAATTCTAAAAGCGCCATTATGGTTATTGATAATAATAAAAATATTTTAGAAATTGAAAACGAATTAAAATCAAAAGGATATAATTCTTATAGTAAAATTGGTGAGGTTAATACTTCTGGAATAGATTTTATTGTTAAAATTGCAATATTAATCGAAATAATGATTTTGATAGTTGCATTCATTATTACATTAGTTTTAAATAACAAATTTATACAATATAATAAAAAAAATAATCTTATTTACACATCATTAGGATATGACAAAAATGTTTTAATTAAAATTAATTATTTAGAAGCAATTATTGCAACAATTATTAGTTTTATTTTAAGCATAATTGCTTGTTTAATTCTTTATTTCTTTATAATGAATAATTATGGTGCAAATATACAATTAACAATGCCAATTTCAATTTCTTATACCGCTATAATATTAAGTTTTATAATTTCAATATTTGTATCTCTATTATCAATATATTTAGCTATTAAAAATAACAAAAACTCTATAATAGGTGATTTTGGTGATAATGAAATATAAATTCCTATATTTTAACATTTTGCAAAAAAGAAAATTATGTAAATTTTCAATTATAATGTTTACAATTACTTTTATACTTTGTACATTAACACTTGGACTAAAAAACGGAGTTTATAATAAATATAAAGAAATTAATAATTCAAATATTGATCACTCTTATTTAATTGTAAATTCAGATAATACATATGAAGATTTATATAAAGATATTAAAAGAAATAAAAATATAACACAAGTGTACCCTATTTTATTATTAAATGATAATATAGTGATTTCATCCTTTGATAGTAATTTAATAACAATATTGCAAGGAAATTACCCTAAAAATAAAAATGAAATAATTGTACCTTCTAATAGCCAAAAAAACATAAATGACATTATAGAGATTAATAATAATAATATTTCGTATAAATTAAAAATAGTTGGTATCTATGATTTGAAAAATCAGCCTTTTATTATGAATTATTACTGGCAAAATATTGTTTATACAACAAGTAACTTTTTAAATGATATATCAAATGAATCAAATATAAATGGTATAATAATTCAAATAAATGATTATCAAAATGTTAAATCAACGATAAAACAATTAGAAAATTATAATATAACATTAATGAATAACGATAATGCTGAAGTTTTAAATAGATATTATAATTACTACAATAGTATTAAAAATATATCAAACATTATACTAATATTAAGTTTTTTAGTAGTAATTATAGTAGAATTTATTATATTCCATGATAATAAATTAAACATCGCAATAATGAAAAGTATAGGATATTCTTCTAAAAAATTAGCATTATTAACCACATTTTATTCACAAATATTAACAATAATTTCATTAACTATTAGTTGCATTATTATTACAATCATTTATATTTTACTTAAAAATTTAATCATTTTAAATATAAATATTCTAATTCAAATTGTTATAGTATTTGCAATCATAAAAGCTATAACCAGTTTTATCCTATTTTTGATAATAAACAAAATTAATATAACTAAATTTATCAAAGATGAATAAATATTTTGACTCTAATTTTTTTACTGTGGTGCTAATTTTTAAAAAGGTATTATAAGGGGCTGTCATGAAATGAAATAATTTCATACAGTTCTTTTTTTATTAACTGCTAATCTCATATTGTAACTCATTAATAATTTGTTTTTCTTCTTGTTCTAATTCATACATTAAATGATTAACTGCTTGATTTATAAATCTTTTATAATTTAATTCACGATAAAAATATTTATTTTTAAATTTATTAAATCGATTAGAATCATATCCCAATTTTTTTAATGCATCATAATATTCTTTTATAGACATTTCAGTATCTAATGTAGTAACTGTTGATATTAAAGTATCGACATCAAAATTGTAATTGGAATTTTTAAGCCATCTTTCAAAAACTTTTTTTGTTTGATTATCATTTAATCCTGATAGCATACATATTTTATATAAATCTTTTGCAATATTTTTTTTAGTTTCATCTTTAGCATAATCATTACGACTTCGAAAATTTAATTCATTGATATGCTTTTTTAAAAATTCTTTTTCATTATCCATAAAACCCATAGCTTGATATCTTTTATAATTTTGTAATATCTCATTTCCAATTTTAGAATACAAACGATTTAATTGATCGTTATAATATTTTCTTTCTTGATTACTTTTAGAACTACCATACAACTGATTAAGTTCTTTTTGATGTTGTTCCAATAATCTTAAATATTTTGCATATTCATATTTAATGGAATCATGCATAAGAATATATTTAATAATAGAATCTAATTCTCTTTTATGTATACTCATATTCTTTGAATTATATTGTAGTCGTCCTACTTTAGATAACTTACTATAAAACTCTAACAACATTTTGTTTAATTCTTTACGATATTTATCACTAAATAATCTTTGTGATTTAATTTTATTTAATTCTTTGGTACTAATAGTTCCTGTTATATTAGTAAATGTTTTATCCCTTAATTCATAAAACTTTTTGTTATCAACTAAATAATTAACAACATTACTTTTAAATTTATATATAACTGATTTTTGATATTGTGGTGTTGTTTTTGTTGGCACTTTCTCATATATGCAAAAATGAATATGTGGATGATTAGTATCACGATGTAGTGTACACATCCATTCAACATTATTAATATCTAAACCCATATCAACAATTAAAGATGGCATAACATGATTAGTTAAACTATAAAAATCAGATTTTGTTATAAGACCATGATCAATTGCAAAATCAGGTGGAAAGGAAAGGAAACCTCGCCAAAAAATTCCCCTGTCCTCCATACCTTTTAATTTATTAATAGCGTCTTTCTTTAAAATATCACCTTTAGAATTCCAAATAAACGTCTCATCATTTTCAGTTAAATAAGCATCCTTATCAGAATATAAAGCATAATCCTTTAAAAGATTATATTCATCAATACTAGAAGAATCTGCTTTTTGTTTTTGACTTGCATATCCAATCCATTTAGTAATTGCTAATTTTTTATTTTTAGGAGTTTTATACTGCATTTGGAATACAATTTCACTCTTGCTCATCTTCTAACTCCTTTTTACGAGATGCCATTTTTCTAATATCTTTTAGTACCATTTCTTCTGCTTTCTCTGTAATAGGATGTGGAATTATAGATACATTTAATTCTTCTTTTGTTTGTGGAACTTTTAAATGTTGCATAAAAATATCTTGTTGTTTTAATAACCACCGAGTATTAAATTCAATTCTATTTTGAACTAAAAGTAACTGTTTAAAAAATGAATCAAAACTTTTTTTAAATGCCACATCAAATAAATTTAAAAATTGTGATTGGCTATCATTTAATTTATTTGTTTGCATTTTTTCTTTTACTGCTTGATATATGAACTCTGATATATTCATATTATTTTTTTCTGCAAAAACACCAATCTCATTTTTCTCATCTTGATCTACACGAAAAGTAATTCTTTCTTCTTTTTTTATTTAGATCCCTTTTCATTATTAATAATTAAATTTAAGTTTTGCAATACAAAATCCTTTACAAAAATATCAATTAAATCTTGTTGAGTCATATTTTTTTTATTTAAAATTTGTCTTAAAACTTCTGCAAGAGTTATATCAACTCGACCTTTAATAATACTATCATTATTTATATAAATCACCTCCATATAATGTACCAAATAATGTACCAAAAATTTTTAAAAATATAGATTAAAAAATCAAAATCGATGTACCAAGTTGTGTGGCACTTTTTAGCAGGATAAGGGTGGCTGACAAACAACATCGCCAGTGGCGAGTTAGCCCTAAAATAAAGGGATTGAAAGATTTAAAAATGTCAGACATTTTTATTTTTGTATGACATTTGTATGACCTATTTTTATAGAATTTTAATAAAATAATACTAAAAATCTAATATTGTATGACAAAAGTTATAACAAATCTGCTATTTTTTGCTATCAAAAATGGCGTTTTTGTACACAAATTTTAAATATTTGCAAAAATATATTATTAAATTTTAAATAGTTGATTATTAAAAAAATGTACTTTTTATGTACCTAAAAAAATTAATTTAATCCATTTAACTAGGATCGACCAAATATTTTTTTAATTATCAATAATGTACCTCAAATCATTATATTTTTATAGTTAATGGAATTTTTTCCATCTCATGAGCAACATAAAAACTATAATTATTTACAAAGGTTTCATAGTCCATTTCTTTATCATCAGAGCCATCACCATTACTCTCAAATACCTTAATAGTTTTATCATCTAAATAAAAAGATGCAACACCATCGGCACCTGTAATATTATTATGAGTAAATAACTGAAGTTCTTGACTCTCATCAGAACGAATCAAATCTTTTGCAATTTTTAACTCTTTTAATTTGTTATCCATAAATAATCCCTCCTTAATTTAAACCATTTATTACATAGCTAGGATCAACCAAATATTTTTTTTCAAACGATAATTTATCAATAGTTATAGCAAAATGTAAATGATATCCTGTACTAGCTCCTGTACTACCAACACAACCAATTTTATCACCCTGCTTAACCTTTTGCCCATCAGAAACAACAATAGAATCATCTAACATATGACCATAAATACTATAAAAGGTTGTACCATCGAATTGGTGTTCTATATAAACATAATTTCCAAATCCCCCCTCATCATAGCCTGTAGCAACAACATAACCATCGGCACTTGATAAAATATTTGTTCCCTCACTAGTTGCTAAATCAATTCCTTTATGAAATTCATTTTTACCGTTATTTAATGGATCATCCCTCTCACCATATTCAGATGTAATGGTATATAAAGTACCATCTTCAAACGGAATTTTGAAATAATTTGCAACTACAATTGATGAATCACCACCACTTGAATTACTAACTAACAAGACCAAAAATATAATAAAAAACAAAGAAGAAAATGTTGATATAATTATTATCTTCAAAGGTGTTTTTATGTTATTCACTATCTACCTCCTGATGTTCCAAACAATTCTTTTTCTTCTTGTCGTAAATGAATTTGAATAGGAATTCTTGTGTCCTGCCCAACAACAAATAACCCCTGACCTTTAGATGCAGTGGTTAAAAATTGTGTTTCTGATTCACTTAAATTCATCATCTTTTTTACTGATTCGATTTCTTTTATTCCCTGCTCCATAACAAAAAGATATGAACTATTATCAATAATAACCTGTCCATATCGTTCTAAATTGTTAGCAGTATAATCAATAAAATTTTGTGAAATAGTCCATACACCACAATTATATTTTCTTGCACGTTTAGTACATTTTTTTAAAAAATCTGCTCCATCAGGATTATTAGGATCAATAAGTAAATGAGCCTCATCACAGACAAAAATAACCTGTTCATTTCGATTTTTACTTATTTGATTCCAACACCAAGAAAAAATATTAAAGAACTGTGTTTTTAAAATCACCTCATCAGAATCAACTAAACTATGAATATCTAATACAATAAAGTCAGTATCATCATTAACATGAATTGATGATGTTCCATTAAATATTTTAGCATCTGCACCAATAGTAGCTCTTTTTAACATAGAACAAATTTTTTCTAATGACTCAATAACATTTTGTGCTTCTTTATCAAGTTTAGATTTATCTAATATTTGTTTTGTTTTATTATATAAATCCTGCATAATAGGATAATCTTCACTTGTAAATTTAGATAAATCAGTTTCGAAATCAATACCTTTGTCTTTATAAACCTCAATTAATATTTCCTCAATTTTAGTAAGTTCATAAGCACTCAAATCTTGAAGATAATATTTTATAAATGTTCTAAAAGTTTGAAAGTGTCTTGATAAATCATTATTGAAATTTTTAGAATCATCACTATCATCAACACCTTTGCGTACCTCCAAAGGATTAATAATTCCCGAAATCCCTGTACCACAATCAATCCAACATCCCCCAACATTTTCACAAAGGTCACGATATTCTCGTTCAGGATCTATAATGATAACTTTCGAGCCACGACACCAAGTCCCTCTAATCAACTTTTTAATTAAAGTTGATTTACCTGATCCTGACTTACCAACTATAACAGCATTAGAATTATTTCTTTTATTACTTCTTTTCCATAAATCGAAAAATAAAAGACCACCAAGAGAATCATTTCCAAGCATAATTGCATCGCCATCATCTTGTAAATTTTGAAAAATAAAAGGAAACGTTGATGCTAATGTCATCATAGGAATTGAAAGTCCATATTGTTCCTCTAAATTTGAATACATAGTTGGCAAACACATTTTAAGAGAACGTTCTTGTTCGAACATTAAATCTGCTCCATTTAACCCATATGCTGATAAAGCAGCTTTTAGTTCTCTTTTAGTTTTTTCCATTTCTTCCTTTGTTTCACCATAACAAAAAAAATTAACAGTTAGGGAAGAAAAATTTTCATGTTCTCGATCAATACGATTAACAAGTTCCACTAAATCTTGCATTTGATTATTAAATAAAATTTGATCGTTATAATCATTTATATTAATCATTTTTGATTTTAGTTCAGACATACTTTTCTTTATTGTATTACTAATTTCTATCGTATTTGTTGGACTAATAGTCATAACCATACGAGTATGATGAATATTAGCAACTGCACCAAGCCACCCAACTGTAACCATAGATGGATAAGAAATGAGAGTTACTACACTTACATAAGCATCGCCTAAAACTAGGTCTTTTTCATTAATTTTAAGCCCTTTTGGAGCGATTCGCTCCTTAAACGAACGATTTATAGTAGTAGCATCTTTCTTGAAAATATCAAGCGAAGAAACAGGATTTAACATTACATATAGTAACTCTCTCCATTCCTCGCTTAATATTTTTTCAGTATGAATTCCTATAGAAGAAAATTCTTGAATTAAATCATTAATTTTTTGATTTAATAATGTTTCACTTTCTGAATCTTCCTCGATAATCAAATAAAATTCACGATTTACAACTGACTTTTTATTATTAATATTACTAATAAAATCAAAATCTTCTTCTAGCAATTTTACTTTATTCTTATTATTTTCTTGTTTTATTTTAGATGCAATAATATTTAAATTATTTTCAAGATTAATTGGTTTATCAATACAAAATATTTTAAACTTATAATCAATAGAATTAAATACTTTTTTTAGTTGACTAACCTTTACTTGTTGTTCTTCATCAAACAAAAGAGAAAGATTAATGGAATCTATTTTAATTCCACCAATTATCTTATTATTATCTAAAAAAACATAATTATTCCATACCTCATTAAAGGGAATAATATCTAATACAGTTTTAGAAATTTTTTTGTTTTTTATTTTAAATATTTTATCTATTATCAAATATTTTCCCTTATTGAAGAAAGTAAAATTGTAATATCTTTATCAGTAAGTTCTTTTTGCTTATTTACCTTTTTTAATTCATCTAATTTAATAATTAATCGAATTAAGTATCTATTAAACTCCGAAATTGATTTTTTATTTTTAAAAGCAATTCTTCTAAATTTAGCTTTATCTTTTGGCTCAAGATATGTGTATACAGCAGAACTATATAATTTTAGTCTACTCCTCATATTTAGAAATCCTTTCTAGATGTTTATTAACACCATTATAATCATAAGTCCTTAAAATTCCCATATTTAAAATAGCAACAGGAACATCAACATAATTATAACTAATAGTTCCACATATCTCTTTTATAATTCTATTCTTCTTTAATACTTTTAAAAGTCCATTTTTATTAATGAATGGATCCAAAATAGCGTTGCCTTTAGCAAGATAGACATCAGTAAGGTTTAAAGTTATATCATGACACTCTACATGATTTTCATATCTTAATCTTATTCGATTATTTGGATATGTATAAACACCTATATTGTAATTCTTACCATTTAATTTTATCTTTTTTCTGCGAATAATCACTCCTCCTTATATTCTAACATCAAATACATAACTATACTTTTTTTTCGTATTTTTTATTAAATTTATCATTTTAATTTCATCATTATATAATAATGACAATTCGTGTGCTACTTTATCAGCATCCTTTTTATTTTGACAATAAACGCAAAACATACCATTTTCAGAATCATATTCTAATCTTTTATTTAATTCTGAAAAATTATTTTCTAAATAATCTCTAAATGCATCTTCATAACAATGTCCATCACCATAATAACAAGATTCCGTTTTTTCTTCATCAACCCAATCATAGCAATAATCACTTTGATATAAAATTACACCATACAAATTATCTTCATATTTAGATATTTTAAATGGTTTATTTTTATTTTTCAGCTAAAAATCCTCCTATATTTTTATATTTTTAAAATCTAATTCCATCCTAACCTCTTCAAGAGCCTTTTCATCAACAACTTTATAATTTTTAATACTACCACCCTGTTGTAAATAAACAAGTCTATCAATAATGTCTTTTCTAACTTCAGCTTCACAACGATTTAAAAAACTACCAAAAGTAGTGATAATTGGAGTCATAGTATCAGATTCATAATCATAAAATTTCAAATCAGTTTGTCCAACTTTATTATTATAATCAACGATAAAGTCGGGAATATCTTTATACTTAATTACAACCTCATTAATGCCATCATCAACATAAACAAGTCGCTCATCTGATTCCAATAATTTTTTTATTTCGTTCTTATTATAATATTTAATCTTTTGATTTATTTATATCCCTCCATAACAAAAAATCAACTAATAAAAGTTGATCTACTTTATAAATTGTAATTTGTTATTTATTTCTTTTTACAAATATTATTCCTAATATTGAAGTAAGTACAACAACCATGAGAGGAGCTACTTTAAAAAATACCCACTCAAATGAATGCCATAATGTTCCAATAACAGACCATTCTGGATCACTATAATCCCAAGATTGATATGGACTACCCAATACTGCTAATAATATAAAAAGTAATATAATGAATACATCTATAATTATTAACAAGTTTACTATTCTTTTGCTTTTTTGCTTTTGTTTCATAGATAATTGTTCATTAATAACTTCTAATTTTTCAGATATTATTTTCAAATCATTTTTTTCTTTTTCTGCTATACTTTCACCAAGAATTTCACTAACAGGTGTTTCAAAAATTTCTGATATAGTTATTAACATTTCAGCATCAGGAACTGACAATCCTGATTCCCATTTTGAAACTGTTTGTCTTACAACATTTAATTTAATACTTAATTCTTCTTGTGAAAGTCCTTTATTTTTTCTTAATGTTTTTAAATTATCTTTTAACATATTACATTTTCTCCTTTCATCAAGTTAAGTGTATTATAAATGTTTCGTTGCTACAAGCAATGTGTTTTAACATTTCAACAAATTGTAATTTATCTATACCAATAGGTATGATTCTCTGAATTTATTATAATTGCATTATTAGGTACTTGCTTGCTTATATTATATATGTTATATAAGTCAGGTGTCCCACCAATTAATCCCATTATGCAGAATCCCAATAATATACTTGCTATCTTAATATTTTTAGAAAAATAATAAATAAACAATATAAATGGAATTACTCCTAAAATAATAAATGGCATAATACTCATTGTGATAAAACTTATTTTTGATATTTCATTTATTGAAGTTGCATAAGCATAAAATGGATTTAACACTATTCCTATATTTACAATAGATTCATTCGGATAAAACAATGCGTGTATAAATTCGTGTATTATTACAAATAAAAAGCCTATCATTACACCTATTACAATTCCTTTTCTTAATTCTTTTTTATCTACAGTTAAATTTTTCTTTTTCTTAATTGCAATTATCGTTAATGCTATAATCAATATAATTGGGATTATAAATATATAACTTTTTGTAAGAAATTCGGATTGTGTAGAAGGTTCATCAATAGCAATAGCATTTTCTGGTAAATTCGCTTTTAAATCTGTATTTATATCTTCAACTGATATACCCTGCCATTTAATATTTAGGTTTATTATTCTGAATACAACAAATAAAATTACAAATATTGAAATAATTGCAATAAAAAGTCTTTTCTTATTCATACAACATCCTCCCTACAACTTACTATTTGTCGATTGATTTTGATAAATTAATTATATCACATAATTAGCTTTATTTAAACTTATACTCTTTCTGATTACAATGATATTTTAAAAATTTCTTAAAAATAACAAATACTGTACTACCATTAGGTAAAGGTAATAAAAGTAAAAAAGTCATTAAAGGAAATATACAAAACAAAAAAACTTTTATTTGAAACTTATTTGATAAATTTTGAAATAAAAAACCGATAGCAAAACTAATAGCTATAACAATTATTTCAATTATACCAAAACCTTTAAATATTTCTTTTTTTACTTTAATATTTTTTGGGATTAAATACATTATAATACCTCACTATCTTTATTATCAGTTTGTAATGTTGATTGATTCATATATTGATTTCTAATTGGATTATATCGCAAACTATGTGGATGAAGAAATGGATTTGAATTATCCATTTTCATTATATTACCATACTTACCTTTGCTATTTTGATTTATAAATTCATTTACTTTTTGTTGTGCTTTATAATAATTATGATTAGCAATAGATTCCTTTACTTGATCTACCTGATCACCTGTTAAATTTGTTCCTTTTCTTAATAAATTAGATATTTTACTTGCACCTCCTGAAACAAAATTTGCTCCTTTACCGATAACATTCGCACCAACTGATAAAGCTCCCATTGTTCCTGCCTTTGCTAATCCTAAACCCTGAGTTGATGCTTGTCCAACTGCCATTAATGATTGAATATCGCCAAAAGCAGACATCATCCCTGATTGCTGACCTAACAAACTATTAATAATAGTAGGGGTACTGATAATAAATAATAAAGCACCAATAACTAAAAATATACCTACCATTGTTCCGTTATCTTGAAAAGCACTATTAAACATATTAAGCATTAGCCCAATTGATATAAATTGTACGACCGTAACAAGAAATAAACCCATAGAACTTTTACACCATACTTCAAATGCTTTACTATCATTAGTTAAACTCGTACAACAAAATGGAGCTATAATTTTAAAAAGAGCTATTTCCATGACTCGTTTAGCCATTTGAATTGCTACAAAGAAAAGTAAAAATATAGTAATAATAGATAAAACAATTAACATAAAAAAGTTAAGAGAATATTTATAACAATCACCAATACCTAAAACACCACCCTCAGTAGAATTAATATCTACAGTTTTCCAATTACTAACTATATAATCAATATCATCTTCTTTAGTTTCATTATCATAAACCATTGCTCGTACTATAGCTTTAGATATTCTTGATTCTGCATTTGTTCCTGTATTAAGACCTGATACTTTTATTACATCATCAGTTAAAATAGTAGAAATATTATGTCCAAAATCAAAAAGTGGTGTTATTAAAAACATCATCACAATAGCAATAACAATACCACGATAAATTGTTAAAGGATTTCCCTTACCATCATTCTTTACAATAAAGTTCATAATCAACTCAATAATAACTTTTAATATGAGCCAACTACTAGCAACAATTATTGCACCACTAAATATCTTATTTACATATTCATTATTGAAAAATTGATATCGCCAAATTTTATCAATAATATTAAAAAAGCCATCCAAAAACCACATAATACCTTTAGCGATATTCCACATAACAGTACGATAAATATCAGTATACCAATGTTGCTTAACTTGAGTGACAGTTAAAACTTGAATTATCCATAAACACCCCCTAATATAAATTTGTACTAATTAATTCGCCAACTACAACAAGTTGTTTATCATTATCATTCTGACTACAAGTAGTCAGAGTTATAGTCGTTTTTTCATAATCTCGATGAATTTGAATGTCACCATCTTTTAATTCCAAATATGAATCTACCACTTTATAGGTATACTTAAGATTATCATAATAGACATAAATTAAATCACCATTATTTAAATAACCCAAATCTCTAAAAAACGAAACATTACTAGATCCTGAATGTCCTGCCAAAATAAAATTTCCATTTTCAATATTTGGCATTGTTGATTCATTTAAAATTTGTATATTTTTATCAACATTGTTATTTACATTATCTTTGGAAAAAATTCCCTTTTTTAAGTTTATATTTGGTATTTCCAAAACAGCAATATACTTATTAACATACACATTGTCAACCTCTACTTCATCTTGATTTTTATTATCAGACTTATAAACAATTGAAGAATCTTTAAAAAAGTTCGCTATTCGTTTATCATTTAATTTCTTTGTATTATAATTATTTATGTATTTTGAAATTAATAAAATTATACCTAAAATTATAAATAAAGAGCCAAGTATAATAACATGACTCTTATTTTTCTCTTTTTTTATCATAAATTATATAACTAACTCCTGCAATAATTAAAATCAAACCAATTATATCTAAAGTCTTACAATCATTAAGTTTTGTATTAGGAACTTCTATTGTTTCAGTTTCATTAACTAGCGTATATTGAATATACTCACCATCTTTATTGATATCAAAGTATACCTTTTCATCATTAAGGATATAGCCATCAATATTTTTAATCTCTTGAAAATAATATGAGCCATACTCTAGTTCAACCTCTATGTCACCATTTTCATCGGTTATATAAGAATTTAGTAAATTATCATCTAAATCAAAAATTCCAATTTCTACACCTGCTAATGAATTGTTATTCTCATCAACTTTATGAATTTTCATAATAGACTTTATCTTTTCATTTGTCATATTAGCCTTAACTATTTCGCCATTATCTTTAATTTCGAAAGATACAATTTCATCACTTAATTTGTATCCTGTTGCAGAATCAGTTTCAATAATTGTAAATTTTCCAATGAATAAATCAGTAATAATAATTTTACCATCGGAATCAGTAATGCCTGTAAAAATCAATTCGGAATTTCCATCATCTTTTATATGGAAAATTTGCACTTTAGTATCAGGAATACCTTTGCCTGTAGCAACATCAGTTTTTGTAAATTCAAGTTTAGATTTTTTTAAGATATTTAAGGCACTATAATTATGATAAACAATAGGCGTCTTATTATCCTTTTCAGTTAATGTAAATTCGTATTTGTTATTATCTAATAAATGAGAATCATCAGTCTTTACTTCAATTAAATAATATGAGCCAAGATATAACTCTTTGCTAATAGCATACCCATCTTTATTAGTGGTAATAGTATCTACTAATTGACCTTTTTCATAATACAATGTATTACCATCTGCTGAATATATATCTTCATTGGCATAAATCTCAAAAACTACATTTTCAAGAGGTTTTTGTTCATATGTGAAATTGCCATTTTCAATAACAACATCCTCACCATTTTTATTAACCTCAATTTGTCCTTTAATCACTTGATTATCAAAATATACAGTTACAAATGCTCCATATGTCGTATAATTGTAATATGTATCTTCGCCTATTGAAAATTCTAAACCATCAGTATTTATTAGATAATTATGTGGACTAGCAATTTCAATTAACCTATAATTTCCTGATTCCAATTTTAAATAAGTTGTCATTACTCCATCGGAATCAGTTTTGAAAGTATCATATACTTTTCCTGACACAAATTGTGATACATATTGATTTGTATCAATATTTAAAATTTTAAAAGTTGTATCTGCAATAGCAATTGTATTACCTGTTTCACTATCAATTTTTACAACTTTAAGATAAGCTGATAATTTATTATTCAAAATGTTATAATATTGTTCTTTTTCACTATCATCATTGACTGTAATATAAAAATCATATATTTTTTCAAAACCTATATGAGTATTTACTTGATGAAACCTCCAAACACCATATGGAATATCAAGTGATGCATATCCATTTTTGTCAGTTACAATAGTAGCATAAAGCGTATTATTTTGATTATAAATTTCAAATGTAATATTTGCTTCAGCATTTAAAAATGTTGTATTACCATCGACATAGTCGTATTGCTTTAGAATACTAATATAGTTTTTTATAACATTTTCTTTTAAAACCACTTCAACTACATTTGTACTATTGATAATAGCAGTATAAGTTTTTGGATCAAGTTCATATCCCTGTGGAGCTGATAGTTCTCTTATTTTATAAGTTCCATAGGGTAATTCTTTAGATGTAACTGTACAATCATTACCAATTGTTAATGTATCGACTAAATTATTATTAGAATCATAAACTCCATATCTCGCACCAACTAAAGTATATTGACTATTAAGACCTGTAATGCAACCTTTTGTATCATTATCTATTTTTTTTATTTTAATTTTTCCACCTACAACATTTAGATTAAGTGTTGTTCCTAATGGATCGCTAGACCTAAAAAATGCTAATTTTTGAGAATATCCATCATCAGCAACATAAAAAAATGTTGTTGCAGAATCATAATTTTTCTTTGCAAATTTAACAGATGTTTGTCCAACACTTTTTGCAGTAACATAAACTTTATTATTTTCTATTCTAACATCATTCCCATTTGAGTTATAAACTTCGAATTCATTTACTCTATAATTATTATCTTCAATAACAAGTTCTTGATTTAATATTGCATTAAATGTTTGACCTTCAAAACTTGGTTTTACACCATGATTATTAACTAAAGCCATTATTTGCTCTCTTTCATAGCTTACATCAATATAATCACCCCATCCATAGTTCTCTGTCCAGAAAGTTACATCATACCCTGTTATTGCTTCCCAAATTAAAGCTTGAGTTGCCATTCTGTAGTGTTGAGTTTGATGACCAGGGTAGTCGTACCCATAATGTCCAATCAATTCTATTCTCCTATTGATTTCTAGAGGTAAAGGAGAATTTACAAAACCCTCTTCCCCATGATAGAATCTACCATCTAATCTGACGCCTTGTTCTATACAATACACAGTTTTTCCATCCATTGTATAATACGCATAAGGATCTGCCGAAAAATAACCATCGCTACCCGTCATGGTATAAAAAACTCCATCCTGAGTATCTACTTTTAAATATTCATCTGTTCTAGCATAAACTTTGTCTATAAATAAAACACTTCCAATTAACGAAGTAATTGAAAGTAAAAATATTTTAATTTTATTCAATATTTCCCTTCTTTCCAAAAAAAAATAATCAAATTTTGTAAAATTGATTATTTATATATTTATTTACTTTGATATACTTATTTATTCAAAATAGCATCTATCGGTTTGATATTTGTAATTCTACTAATAGAAATAATTGTAATAACTAATGCTATAACTATTGTATAGATAAGCATAATAATTGGAACTAATGGATGTGTTACAATACCATTTAATGTATAATACATATTTCCAAATAGAGAATTATTTAATATTCCACATAAAGTATACCAACCAATAATGGATAAAATCCAAGATATTAATCCTATAATTAATGATTCATAAACGAATATTTTTATAACATCTTTACTTGTCGCTCCCAAAGCTCTTAAAATACCAATTTCTTTTTTGCAATATGAAATAGATACTGATATAAAATTGGAAAATAACAATAGCGTAAATAATGTAAATACTAAGCTTATAATTAAAATATAAATTGATAATCCTTTATATGTACCCATAACATTAGATAGATCAGCCTGATTGTTAATATCAACCGTATAATTATAATAAGTACCATATTCGATATCGCTACCCTCAAAGAAATCCCTAAAAACTAATTTATTTAGTGATTTAGTTAAATTTTTGGTATTATTATCAAATATTTTTACTGATCCCATATTCTTTAGTACTGGCTCATATTCCTCTATATATTGATAACTAATATAATTGTTACCATCTAATGATATACCTATAATGTTAATATCTGAATCTTTATCTTCTAAACTACTATCTACATATATAGATAAATATAATTTTAAGGAATTAGGACTTTCTTTTAAATAAATACTAACAAATTCTTTTAGTAATTCTTCATATATTCCACCACTATGTGTTTCTAGGTATTTATTAAGTTTTGAATCAAAATTGCTTTCAAATGTTTTTAATCCATCAATGGAAAGTATCACTTCATTTTTTTTAAGTGAAGATATATAACTAATACCTGAACTAGTTATAACACTTATTTCATTATTCAATGCATTAATATTATTTGATAAATAATGCTGATTTTCATTTTTACCATTATCTATAATGGCTACATGATTTAAAAGTGAATTTTTATTTATTCTTAAAGTAGCTGTTTCAGTAAAGCCATTTACATAAATTTTATAAGCATTACTTACATAACGATTATAAAAATAACTCTCTAATTTATCTGATTCAAAATTTCCTGTTTCTTTAGCTTTTGTAAATAAACTATCATTATCATTAATAATACCTGTAATTATTACCTTATTTTCACCCAATTTAATCTCTTGTTTTGAATTAATTAGCTCATCATAACTTTTTGGAAAATATAAAGTATTATCAGTCGTCATAATTCCAAATTTTATTATATAATCAGCAAAATATTTATGAATAACGATTTCGTTATCTTTTGTGGGTTCATTCCCTATAATTTCACCTAAAATTCTAGAATCATTTATCTCGACAAAATCAAGATAATAAGGTTCAAATTTATAATATTTATTATTTATAGTATTTTCACCAAACTCAAAAGCCAAACGATTTCCATCATCATATAGAGTATAAACAGGATTAACCGTAGCATTGGTTAGTTTTTCAATATCATTAATATCAATTTCATTAAGTTTAAAATTGGAAATACTTCCCATGTATCCAAAATCTGAATTTCGTACATCATAAATATAATTATTATTATCCTTCATTGTGTTTACAACTAACATTGTTTTATCAAAGAAAGCACAGTTAACAGTAATCCCCATAAAGATTAATGAAATGGCTGTTAATAAAATTGTCATAAATAATTTAAATGGTTTTGTTTTAAAACTATTAATTGCCATTTTTAAAGCATAAGATAATGGTAATTTAGATTTTTTTAATTCGATATTTTCAAATTCATCAGTAACTAATTGTTCTGAATCAGAAACTATATTACCATCTTCAATTTCAACGATTCTATCAGCATACTTTTTAGCTGATTCATCATCATGGGATACGACAATCACCAATTTTTCTTTACTAATCTCTTTTAAAATTGAAAAAATTTGTTCGCTAGAATTTTTATCTAAATTGCCAGTTGGCTCATCAGCCAATATAACTTTAGGATTTTTTATTAAAGCCCTAGCAATAGCAACCCTTTGTTTTTGTCCACCTGATAACTCATTTATTTTACGATTTCCTAATCCTTTTAAACCCAATTTTTCTAAAAGACTATCAATTATATCCATTGATGTAGACTTATTTTGCAATTTTAAAGACAGTTCAATATTTTCATAAACATTATATTGTTCTAAAATATTAAACTCCTGAAAAATAAAACCAATATAAGTATTCCGATAAGAATCAAAATTATTTTTAGTAAATTTAGAAATATCATTACCATTTATTAATAATTCGCCACTATCAATACAATCTAAACCACCAATAAGATTAAGTAATGTTGATTTACCGCTACCACTTTTACCTACAATAAATAAAAGTCCTTTATTATTTATTTTCAAATTAATGTCATTTAAAGCAACTGTATCAATGCTCTTCTTTGATTTGTAGATCTTTTTAACATTCTTTAATTCAATCATAAATATACTCCCCTTATACTAATAATAGTTTAGCATAATTTTTATAAAAAATATATAAACCAATTGTAGAATTAAAAAATAATCAAATTTTGTAAAATTGATTACTTATACTTATCACAATTACCTGATAAACAATTTATATCTGTTCTATACCCTAAAAGTTTTCCATTTTCTGCAACTGAAAAGCAATAAACATTAATAATATCTGTTGTATCTTTAAATGCAATTTCTAATGCTGCAGCATTACAAGCTTCAACAGTAGGATATATATCATCATTTGGATTATTATCAACTACCTCATCATTCAAATCGATAGGTACTTTTATAGTTTGATTATTAGAGTCATTCGATGAATTATCGCTAGAATTACCTACTGAATTATTATTAGGATTAGCATTTTGATTATTATTATCTTGACTATAATTATTTTGTCCATCATTCTCAATAGAGTTATTATGTTGATTATTTATATGCACATAATTATTATCTTGTTGTTCAGTTGTAGGAGTATTAGTATCAGATCCAGTACTATTATTTTCTTTTTCTAATTTTTTAGAAATTATCTGTTCCTTTTTTCCTTTATCATCTTTTAATATATCAGTATTGTCCTCATTAATACTATCATCTATATTTTTAGTTAATGAGTCATCAGTTTTCTTATTATTATCACTTATTTCTTTTTTATCATGGAAAACCGAAAAATATAATGTTATACCAGCTACACTACAAACTAATAATGATAAAATTATAATTGATTTATTTTTCATATAAACACCTCTCATTTGCTATATAATAACTCTATTTTAATTAAATTGCAAATCTAATTGCTTATATTATCACAAATATTGTTTTAAATAATTTAAATCGTATACTAACTCTTTTAAATTATATTTTAATTCAATATTTTGTTGACTTGTTTTTATCTTATTTTCAAAATATTTTGCTAATGATTCAACATATTCTACTTTTTCTAATCTTTGACTAAAAAATTTCTTGATATAAAATTCTCTATTTTCACTTTTGATTATACCAAAATAAAAAATCATATCATATATTCTATTAACCAAATTATGACTATTTATAAATTCTTTAGCTTTATTCATATTAAATATTAAAATCCTTTTCTAATAAAATTGAATTAAACTCATCTTGCAATTCGTTATCAGTATCATCATATGATACTACACTATATAAATCTATATCCTGATTTAATGCCTTATCAATAATATTCTTTATATCATCATAATCACTTATATTATTTTTAGATATTATACAATCCTTTATTAAAATATTAAGTCTATATATTAAATCTTGTACTTTCATAGATAAATCATCCTCATCAAAATCAAGAGAAAAATTATGTATGAATTGCTCATATATAGTATTACCTAATTCAGTATCATTTAATATATTACTAATTATATCTATATTTTCTATATTATGATTTTCAATGACACCATCGTTTAAAACATAATTTATGCAATCAATATATTTTTGTTTCATTATTTAAAATAACCTAAAATCCAACTTACAAATTGCGTCGTAACTAATGCAGATACACCTGCAATTATAGTTGTCTTAATCTTTCTATCATACATTGCTTTTTGATTATCATCACCACTTGTCATTTTTAGAGCATAATCTTTCGCAACAAAAAAGGCTGTTCCACCAATTACAAACAGCCTTAAATATCCCATTGCATCATTTATTAAGTTTAAAACATTTTGCAAAATTACATCCAAACATAATTGCCTCCAATTTGTGATTTTAAAAATAATGATGTATAATTTAAATTGATAAGATTTTTATTGCCTACATTTAAATCTTGTCTTTTTTTATTATTTAATATTTTTTCTATTTTTCACCCTCCTCGTTAAGTAACAATTTCAGTTGAATTCCATCTTGAATTCTTTTTTTTATGATATTGCAATATTTATCATTAAGTTCAATTCCTATCCACTTTCGATTAAGTATTTCACATCCTAACAAAGTAGATCCACTTCCACTTGTAAAATCCAAAACTAGTTCATTTTCTTTAGTATACGTAGAAATTAAGTATTGCATTAATTCAATTGGCTTTTGTGTTGGATGATATAACTTTGATTCCCTAGCAAAATTTAATACATTTCTTGGGTAATTTGTATACTCTTGAAATGCCTCAATTCTTGACTTATCTTTTTTTTCTTTTAAATAATCAATTTTAGACCTAGATACCTTTTTATTTAAAGGAATCAAATTTTGTGGAAAATAACACATCTTTATTAAACAATTTGAAACAGCTCCAGCTTTGGAAAATACCATAATATCTTCATAGCATTTTAATGGCTGACATTTAGCATTTTGAAATCCTGTTACCTGTGTCTTAAGCCACTTCCAATCATATCTATATAATTTTTCATTGCTCTTTCTCAAAGCAGAAGAAAATGGCTCATTTCCAAATAAAATAATTGCACCATCATCCTTAATCAGCTTTAATAATCTTTTCCACATTTCATCAAAAGGTATAATTTTATCCCACTTATAATTGGTTACTGCATAAGGTGGATCAGTTATAACTGCATCCACCTTAATATTTTGTTCAATCAAATAATCCATAACTTCTAAACAATCACCATTATATAATGTCCCTAGTTTTGTAGAATAGAAAGGATTTATACGCAGTAGCATTCCCTCCTAATTCAATAGAATATGTTAAATCATGAAAATATTTTTAGCATCACCTCCTTTAAATATAACAATTTATTTTCTAACTGCAACATCAAAATGCATTGCAGATTTAACAATACAACTTTGTTTTATAATTTCTAATCCCCCTCGTGAAATATCATACTTATCTTCAACTATTCTTTGAGGTTGCCTGTTTAAAAGTACATAATCAAAATAATCTTTCTCTTGCTCGGTAAACTTTTTATACAACTCATCTATATCATTTTTTATTCGAAAAGCCTCTTGTTCATTAAAAATTTTAAAGCATACCTTATTGCCAATTCGATCACTATAATTAATATTTGCCATTGATGTTATACAATCACAATTTGATACAGTTGCAGAATTATAAAATTCCTCACCTTTACTTATAATATCAGCATACGAATATTTAACTCTAATATACTCTGTTAATATTTCTTCTACTTTTTCCTTACAAAAATTAACATTATAATCTTTAATTGTCGATTTTCTTAATAAAATTTCCATAAACGTCCCCCTATCACGACAAAAAAAGAGAGCAATTAAAAATATTCTAATAAACTCTCTTTTAATAAAATATAAAACTCAATTTAATAAAGGCTTGTGATTCCTCCATTAAAACAAACATACCATACCACCTCATAACAAATTGAAAGAAACAAGTCTTCATAAATTGTTATATATTTTACATGGAATGTTATTTTTTGATTTTTATATTGTATAAAAATTAATTATTATTGCGTGAAAAAAATAAAGCAATTATAAATTGCTCATTTCCATACATTTTTGACAATTCTATCATATTATATCACTTGACAAATTTTAATCAACACTTATCAAAACATAATTTCAACATAATTTAGTCATATTATATACATAAAAATTACATAATTTTTTCAAACTACATAGTTTTAAAAGAAAAAATCATTACATTACAATTAAAAATTCTTTTGTGGAACTTACAATCGATAATCTTTATTATTGCTTGTTAATTCAAATTCAATTATTTCATAAAACTTTATCTTTTTATCTTCCAATGTATTGATTTTAACAAGTAAATCATCTGCCTGATTTTCTTTTAAATAATCAATTGTTTTTTCAATACGATTAATGTATATTAAAACAAAATATAACCAAGTATTTGGAATTTGTTTAGAATTTAAAAAACTTTCACTATTAAAACTTTCTTTATTAGAAAATAACTTTATAATGCTAATCTCCCCTTTCGACACCAAACTACCATACTACTTATTATAATGGTTATATAACCAATAGTCAACCGACCATACACATTAGTAAAATAATTTTAGGAGTGGTTATTGATAATATGAATAAGGTAAAAAAAGTAAAATTAGAAAATGGTTATTATTTGTTTAAATTAGGGCAATTGCTATTCGATAAAAATATCAGCATAAATAAAATTATGAAAGATACAAATACGGATTACAAAGTTATAAAACGACTTATTGATGGTGACATGGTAAGAATTGATATAACTGTACTTGCTAGATTATGCAATTATTTAGGTTGCAGTATTAATGATATTTTTGAGTATATTAATGAATAGGCAGTAATGATAATTGCTGTTTTATTTTTTTATAAAAGTTATCTCCCTAATCAATTTTTCATCATCTATGTCTAAATCTAAATAATCCTTTTCTAAATATTCAATTAAGGTATTTAATAAATCACGAATCTTTTTATCCAATTTTTTTGGATAACACTCTCCCGAATTATAATAAATAAGATTTATAAGATTATATAATGTAAGAATACAATCTTTTGTTTCAAATCGTTTTGTAATTTTCATCTAACCCATCCTCTCGTGTGTATGTGTATGTTAGCATGAAAAAAAGATGTTTTCAAGTCATATTTATAAAAAATTTAAGTACCAAATATAGATGACATAAAGTTTACAATATTCGATTTTTTTTGAATTATTTTAAGTCATTTTGCATTTATTTTTCTACTTTTTTTGAATCAATTGGTCACAAATCCGTCACAAAAACAAAAAAATGCCCATTTTGGACATAAGAAAAGCCCAGAAAATAAGGGCTCGTTAATTCATATTTAAAGACTGAGGTAGGGATGTTGCAGTCCCACGCCTTACCACTTGGCTATAGACCCAAATACAAATAAATTATACCAAAAAAACACTTTTATATCAATACAAAAATCTATTTTTTTAAAAAAAGAGTATAATTATTCTAATTAATTATACTCTTTTATTTAAAAGTTATTCTTCATTTAAGATTTCTTCATCTTCTTTAGTTCGTTTTATAAGATCATATATAATGATATCATTAGAAATCTCAATTATTTTTGTTGCTTTTTCATTATTTTTTTCAATATATTCTGAACTAATGGTCGCTTCAGGATTAAGTACTCTTCCTTCTTCTTTAGAACTACTATAATACATAATATCACTAACCCAACTACCATCAGGGAATACAACAATATTATCATCAATACTGAAAATATCATGTCCTAAAGCATATTCATTATAAAAGCCTAACATATTACCTAAAGTTGGGGAAGCATCATACATTCCCATTACTTTAGAAATTTCTCCTTGAACCTTTTTATCCTTTGTCCAAATAATAAATGGAACTTTTCTATTTAATTCATAATCATAATAATCGATATCCTTATAATCAGGATCATCTTCATCAATCACTGAATCTGTATAAGGATCATAGTTATAATAATATAAATATTCTGATTTTTTAATTTTAGCGTCATGATCACCATAAATTACAATAACAGTATTTTCAAGTAATCCTGCTTCATCTAACTCATCAATAAATTCACCAATAGCTTCATCAGCATAATGAACAGTTTTGAAATAATCACCTAAAGTTGTCCCTTCCATAAATGGAGCTGAAACAGTAATATGTTCACCAGTTTCTTCATCAATCTTATCATATTTATAATCGACATCAAAATCAACTTCTGAAGCAGCATCAAATGGTGTATGGTTTGTAAGCATTATCATTGTTCCATAAAAATTCTGATTATTTTCACTTATTTCTTTTATTTTAGGTACTGACTGCCTAAAGAAAGATTTATCACTAAGACCCATTCCTAAAACTTCGTCAATTTCATAATCTTTTGTGTAATAATAAAATTTATCATAACCATATTTTTGATGAATCATATTACGATTCCAAAATGTTCCATTATTAGCATGCATACTAAAATTATAATAACCCATATCTTTTAAGTATTTTAAACTAGTACTATATTCCCTATCCCAATAACTAACTGCTACTGTTCCACTTGTTGCTGGCATCAAAGATGTTAATAAAGTAAATTCGCTATCACTACTAGTTCCAACACTCTCTTGAGCATAAAAATTAGAAAAATATAAGCCTTCACTTGCTAAACGATTTAAATTAGGTGTAACTTCTTCACCATTAAAAGTTGTATCCATAGTAAATTGTTGAATACTTTCAGCATGAATAGCAATAACATTTCTACCCTTAAATATATCTGTATATTCATTAGTTTCTGGTTTTACTTCATTTTTTAAATCATAGTATTCTCTAAATTCTTTAGCTGCTTCATCATAACCAAATAATGGACTAATCTTAGTTTTAAAGCTTACAAATACATCATTTGCTTGATAAGTATATAATCCAAAATTCATAACTAAATATGTTCTATTCCATTGTTTACCAAAACGACTAATATCAAGAGTTGTTAAAGTTGATACAAAAAAACCAAAAAAAATTAAACTTGTAACAATTGTATTTAAAGCACGAACCTTTCCAACTTCAATGTCTTTAACATAATTATAATAATCTTTTTTCTTTAAATACACATGAACAAAAACCATTGCAACTATTTGCCATATATAACTAAAATCCTTTAATTCCATTACTTTTTTAACAACAGCGTCACCTACATCAATAACCTGTAATGATGTTGCTAAAAGTGAAACAGAAGCATATGACATATAATTAGTATAATACATAGAATTAACTACACATAAAAATGTAAAAATTATTGACCATGTAAAATAGTATTTAAATTGATTTTTTGGTTTGAAAAAATAACCAAAAGCTCCAATAAATAAAACTGCGCCTATATCAGCCAAAAGTGGCTTTATCTCAAAATAATTTTGTACTGTCAAAAAGCGTAATAATGTAGCATTTCCAACTGATGTTAGTACAAATACAAAAAATAATTTATTTGTTTTTAAATATAGTCCAATTTTTGAAATTATTGATTTAAATTTTTCTTTCAAAAAAAACACCTCAATCCATACTATATCAGTATAACACTTTTATAAATTTTTTTCAATTACAGTTTTGTCACAACAACTTAAATTTAAGTTTAATAATTAATAAAACAATATTAACTACAAAAAAAGAACATTTCTGTTCTTTTCTATTATTCACCAGCTGGTGTTGTAGTTGATGCTGTATCATTACAAGTAACTGTGTCTGTATTTTGACCTTTTACACAATAGAAACTATTGATTACTAAGTCTTCACCTATATAAGCATTACCTTGAGCATCTAATACTACAGTACCACTTGTTGGTTTAGTACCTTTAAAATCAAGTTTTCTTCCTGGTATATCTTTACCTTCTGCATCTTTTCCAGTACTAGGTCCTTCACAACCAGCTGAAGTACAAGTATAAGTATATACCCCAATAGAGTTACCATTATTATCTAACATGTATTGCATTGCGTCTGTTTCAGCAGCCTTTAAAATACCATAAGCTGAATCTGCTGCAGAACTTCTTCTAGCTCTAGCCAAAATATTTAATATTTGAGGAACAGCAATTAAAGCAATAATAGCTAAAATAACAATAACAGCTAATAACTCGATTAAAGTAAAACCTTTCTTATTTAATTTCATTTTTCCTACCTCCTATTTTTCTACAATAACAATATATCACAAAAAAGTTTCATCTGTCAATATTCGACATATTTTTTTGTCATATTTAAAATTATATGTGTAAACCTATATAATTCATTATTATTATTCCAGAAAATAAATTCTATATACAAAAAAATAATATTTTTTTAATATTATTTTATAAACCCATACAAATTTATTGTTATTGAATAAAATATTTTAGGTGATATTTATGCCTAATGGTAATTGGTGGCGTTGTCGAGGAAAATGGCTAATCTTTTTATGTATCTTTACAATTTTATTAATTTATCAATTTATTATTGCTTTTTTTATTGTATCTCGCTTTAGCATATTTATTCTATTTATTTTTATTTTATTTATTTTATTTTGCATTTTTAGAATAATATGGTGATATAAATGCTTCAGTTCTAGCCAAATTTTCAATTATATTACTTATATCATTACACATTTGATATTCTGATGAGCTATATTCTAATTTATCAGGTAAAGATATAAGAATAAAAAATAATTTTTTTTCTTCCTCAAGCAATGGATAACAATGTTCATATCGTTTAAATATTTCTGAAAAATCATATTTTAAAGAATATCGACGATATAATTTATACAAATCGAAAATTGGGATATCGATTTTAGCTTTATTCCAACTAATTAAATATGATCCTTTATTTTTTATAAAATGTGATAAATCTAAATTATTATGCAAAACAACTAATCGTTGTTTTCTTTTTTCTTTTACAATTTTATACCATTTATCAATTTCATCTTTACAAAAATTTAAAGCACCTAAGATTTTAGAAATATTTAGTGATAACATATATTGACTAGGACTCATATAAATAGTTGCTTCAGCAATCGCAATTAAATCGTTATAGTAACTATATAAATATGCAATATTATTATTAATATCTTCATAAATTTCTTTATATTCTTCTTCATCTACTTCCTCATAATGTGTAGTTTTACTATGTAATAAAGCCACTAAATCTACCATATCAGACATTTTCTGTTCTAAAGGCATATCAACTTGTTCAATATATTCAGTGATTTCATATTCATCATCTATATCACTTAAAACTTTTGGATAGTAATCAAAACTTCGAGAATTTAAATAATTAAAAATTGGTGTTTTATTTTCCCGTTTTTTTTCTTTTATAACATATTTTTTATTATTAGTATTAACAATCGTTACATTTTTATAAAATTCATACTTAGTTGGTACAATAGAATATTTTTCAAATAAATCATTATATTTTCTCATCATTAACTGATGGAATAATTAATTTATCACCAATCTTTACATCAGATAAACTATTATATTTTTCTAATTCTTCTTTAGAAATATTATATTTTTGAAGAACACTTTCTATCGTATCTCCAGTTCTTATAATACAAACTTTATAAGTTTTATAAGTTTCGGTACTTGAATCTAAGTTATCAAATAAAGAATTTATTTTTTCAATACTTTTAGTTTCTGTTTTTTGAACCATTTCAACTAAACGTTTTTCATCTGTATTTCCATTATTTACTTCTGAATTTAACATATCAGCAACAGAATCAAATTCAGCTAAAATATCTTCTTTTTCAATACATCTTTCCATAATTTCATCTCCCTGTTCTTCATTTTCTCTTTCAGATATTTTTATTCTATCAGACTTATCTTGGTTTTCATCACTAATCATATTATTTTCAACAATATCTGAAACTTCTTCTAAAGACTGATTATCGTCACGTGGTTCTATGAGTGGCTTTTCTAACAATTTATCAATTAAAACTTCAATATTAACTTCTAATGATTTATTATTTACAATTTCATAATAAAAATCATCAATATCAACATTTACATTAGCTAAATCATACTTATTATCTACATTAATATCAAATGGCAACTCAAAATTAAACGTTTCAGTATTAATACTTGTATCAGCAATTCTATATTCACCACTAATCATAAAATTACCAGTAATTAAATTATTATTCTCAATATGTAAATTATGTTCTAATGAGATACTTGTTATCTCCGAAACATTTGTTTTAAATATAATTTCTTTTTTAAAAGGAACAATTTTCTTCATTCCTACTTCTCCTTTCTTATTCATTAAAGTATATTAAAAAAAGATGGATTTATGACCATCTAATTTCTTTAAGAAGTTGTTTTGAAGATTTTACTAAACAATTAGTATTTTCATACTCAGGATTTAATCCTAATTTAAATTTTAAACTTTCAATTATTTTTTTGTTATTCAACAAAACTTGTTTCAAAACTAAATTTTTTTCTAACAGTTCAGGACACTCAAATTTAAAAGAGTTAACGCTACATAAAAATAATGGATTCATAGTAAGCATAGCTTGTTCACTTTGTGAAATATTCTCAATTCTTTTAGTTAAAATATCATAGAAAAATTTATCTAAACTCAAAGAAAGTCGAACATCATCCCTAAGTTGCTCTGGCATATCAAAATTATCAATATCAAATTTGTAATTTAAATCTATTCCTCTTTCTATATATTGTTGCTTATAAAATGCATCATCATTAGTCCTAAGAGCACCATTTAATCTTAGTATTAAATCATTATAAATTTGATATTTATTTTTTTTATCATCCTCAGTATAATAATTATAATTATTCCTTATAAAATTTATAACATCAGCAACATTATCAATTACAAAATCATCAAAAGCTTGTTTATCATTATGAACAAGTAAGAAGTCATCTATTAAAACTAATAGTGAGTCTAAAAATTCATTATTAATCTTTTCTTGCTTTATAACCACTATAGGTTGTTCATTAAAGATAATTGAATTGATAAAAAATTCATTTATTTTGTCTTTCAATTTTTTTCACCACTTTTTGAGTAACTTTTTGAAGTACAATAAAACCTTTATCAACTGGCTCACCAGCATTAATCAAACTCCTATTTTGTTCAATTATAAATTTAACTCTTTCCAAATAACTTTTCTTTTTAAATAAAAGTTCATATACACTAGCGAAAAAATTAACGCTACGATAAAAATCAATTTGCAACAAACATTTCTTATATTCTTCATAAAAAGAATTATCATCCATTAGTAATAAATCTAACGTAAGGAAATCATTACTTATAGAATTATAATAAACATCTTTATCTTCTAAAATAGTAAAGGCAGGAACTCTATTTATCAAAAATCGATTAAAATGGTAATTAACAAAAGCATGTTCTCTTAATAAAATTTGTTCTCTCAAATATTTTAAATTATTAAGTTTTGAATTATTTGTAAGCAATTTTATTTCATTAATCATTGCATTTTGTTGTTTTATTTTTACTACATCATTCTTTTCCAATAAATAATCAATTAGAAAATAAATATTACCTTTAATATTTTCATCAAAAATATCATCATCTTTATTCTGTAATAAATATTTATATACATTATTAAGTAGGCTATCTTTATTTAACTTATCCAGATTTAGATACTCGTTAACAAATTCTTCGATATCAGTTGAAAAAACCATTGAATCTATAAATGTATAATTCAAAACATTATCTACAAACTCTTTAAATGTCATAGAATATTTTTCTATAAAAGTATCATTTTCCATAAAGCACCACCTTTAAACTATTTATTGTAAAATCTACATACACTTCTTTATTGAATAATTATTTACCTTATCAACATATTGCTCAAATGAATCCTAAAATTCTTTATTTTTTCTCATACTATACTTCATCTTTAATTATTTGAACTTTAATAACCTAATACTAGAATTCTGTATATCAAAAAATTCCTCATCTATAAAATCATCTGAATCACTTGATAATATATCTAAATTATTCTTGATGATAAAAGCTGTTCTATCATAATATTCCTTATTTAAACGTACATCAGAGCTCGTTAACCAAAAATAATTAACACTACGATAAAAATTTTTATTTAATAAAAAAGCATCATAATCATTATTATAGAAATCTTCTTTAGACTCATTTAATAAATTCATAATTAATATATCCATAGAAATAGATGCATAATACTCATCTTTATAAATCTCTATATCAGAATCTGCTACTTTTTTTAATGCATACCAATTAGGATTTAATTTATTTTTGACACCATAATCTCGCATTAAAATTTGTTCTCTAATAAAATTAAAATTATTATTGGAACAAACATTTAAATACATTTTTATTGAATGCATAAATTCATTTAATAATAGTTTATCACTATCATTTTTATTATCTGTCAAATATGGAAACTTTGAATATAAATAATAAACTATCTCATGAATATTGTTTTTAACTTTTGGATCAAATATACCATTACCCTTATATTTTTCCACATAAACACCTAGTCTTTTTACCATATATAAGAATATATCTCTATTATTATTAAAAATTGCACAATATACATTTAAATCATTTTCAATATTTGGTGAAAATACAAGGGAATTTATTAATGTGTCGTAATATAATTCTTCATTTATCATAAATGCTTTAACCTCTTGTTAATATATTTTAAAAATTTTTTATTTTCGCTTTTAAAATCATCAAAGAAACAATTTTCCTCAAATTGTTGCTGTTCAGTCAGATTTTTAAATTCTGCGATTGATTTCATTAAACTTAAAAATATTAAATCATTTAGCATATCTGGATAAGCCAATCTAAAATAATTAATACTAGCAAATAATCTATAGTTATTCAAACAGCTTTCAAAAAATTGTTCATTCATTTTTCCCAAATCTTTAAAAGCTAAAATTAAATCAAAATCAAACGCTATTGAATCATAAATTTGTTCTTTGTGATTAATTAAAAATTGATTTGATACATTATTATGTTTTCGCTTAACTTGTTCCTTTTTATCAAATCCATATTTTCTCCATATGTAATTCATTCTTAAAAAAGGTTCACCAGTATATTGGGGATGTTTATATAAATTTAAAAAGATTTTAATATCATTTATACATTTCCTATTAGCGCTAGAGCCATTTTGAATTATTTTATCCAAGTTTTCTTCTATCCTAGAATCATCATTAATAAAAGCAAATGGTTCATTTTTTAAAATACCATAAATATAGTTTAATAAATCTTCTTCATTTACGAAACCTTTTGAATAATAATGTTCAAGTCTTGATAATACATCTTTTGAACATAAAAGTGATAAAACACAAGAATAGGCACAATAATTATTAAAGACATCTGGGTTTATAGTTAAAATTTCTTTATTCATAAAACTATCCCTCTTTTACTATTTTAAAGACATCCTCATAAGTTTTAACAGGAATGTATTCAATTTTATCTTTTATTTCTTTTGGAACATCCTCTAAATCAGCTATATTATCACTAGGAATAATAATTCTTTTAATACCATTACGATTAGCACCAATACTCTTTTCTTTCAAACCACCAATTGGTAAGACATTACCTCTTAAAGTAATTTCCCCTGTCATCGCCAATTTGTTATCGATTTTTAAACCTGATAAGGCACTAATTAAAGCAGTCGTAAGTGTTATTCCAGCACTAGGTCCATCCTTTGGTGTTGCGCCCTCTGGTACATGTATATGAATATCATTTTTTGTTATTTTGTCATAATCAATTCCAAATTTGTCGACATTAGACTTAATGTAACTAAAAGCAATTTGAGCACTTTCCTTCATTACATCTCCTAAAGAGCCAGTTAAAACTAAATTGCCCTTTCCTTCATAATAATTTACCTCAATTGGTAATGTATCACCACCAAAAGCTGTATAAGCCAGTCCATTAACAACACCAACAACCGATTCGCTATTTTTTTCATAATCTTGATATTTAGGATTACCTAAATATTTTTTTACCATAACTTCATCAACTTTAACTTTATTCATTTTAATATTATTAACAACCATTGATGTTACGATTTTTCTAACAATAGTAGCTAATTGTCTTTCAAGTTCACGAACACCTGACTCCTTTGTATAATTTCTAATTATATTTAAAATAATACTATCTTGAATATCAATATAATCAAAATTGATACCATGTTCTTCACAAATTTTTGGTAATAAATGTTTTTTAGCTATATCTAATTTTTCAAATTCTGTATAACCCGATAATCGAACAATTTCTAAACGATCTTTTAAAGCCTCTGGTATTTGCTCAATATAATTAGCTGTTGCTATAAACATAACATTTGATAAATCAAATTCTTCTTCAATATAGTTGTCACTAAATAAATAATTTTGTTCTGGGTCCAAAACCTCCAATAAAGCACTAGCAGGGTCACCCTTAACATCTTTTGTCATTTTATCAATCTCGTCGATTAAAAAAACAGGATTATTGCTCTTTGCTTTTTTCATTGATGTAATAATTCTCCCAGGATTAGCTCCTAAATAGGTACGTCTATGACCCATAATTTCAGCCTCATCATTAACGCCACCAACTGCCATCTTAACAAAATTTCTATGCATAGCTTTAGCAATACTAAATGCTAATGAAGTTTTTCCAACACCAGGTGGTCCAACTAAACATAAAATTGGTCCATTCAAACTATTAGTTGTTTTCTTAACAGCTAAAAATTCAATAATACGTTCTTTAACTTTATCTAACCCATAATGAGAAGAATCCAAAACAGATTTAACATTTGATAAATTTTCATTATCAATTGTTGATACTTCCCATGGTAAAGCTAATAGCCAATCAATATAATTACGAATTAAGTTAATCTCTGGTGATACATTTGATAAAGCTTCATAACGACTTAATTCCGTTGTTAATCGTTCTTTTATTTTGTCATTTGCTTTTAAATCCTCAATTTTAAGTCTTAATTCGTCAACTTCCTCATCTTTTGGCGAAATATCTCCTAATTCTTCTTTTATAGCTTTTAATTTTTCTCTTAAAAAATATTCTCTTTGATTAGCGTCAATTTCTTTTTTTACTTTCAATTCTAAATTACGTTCAATATTATATTTTTCTTCTTCTTCATAAATATCCGATAATAACATTTTAGTACGCTCTTTTGGATCCAAACAATCTAAATATTTAAGAAGACGATCTAAATCAACTGCTAAACTCATCGCTACAATATCAGTAATTTTAGACAAATTTTCTAAAGGCTTAATCACATCTAAAATACTATTACTTAAATAAGAAATAGTTTTAACATGAGATTCCATATCTTTTTTGATTTTTTGTGTCAAAATTTTTTCTTCTTTTTCATCAATTTTTTCATCGTTTAATTCCGTGATAATTGCTTCTAAAACTTCATCTTTTTTATCAGCATTTAAATATGTATCAACACTAGCTCTTGATAAACCACTAATTACAATTCTAATTCTCCCATTAGGTAACTCAATTTTATGACTCAATTTTGAAATGATACCCATCTTAGGAAGATGTTTATAATCTACTTCATTAATTGTTTCAGCTTCACAAACTACAAGTAACTTATTATGATGAAACATCTCAGCTTCATCGATAATTATACTAGAATCGCCTTTTTCAAACTCTAATTTTATATCATTATTAGGTAACAATACGATTCCTCTAAGCAAGATTACTGGTAAGTTTGTTTTCATCATATTGCACCTCCACACAAATTGGTTTCTATTATAGTACAATCACTCTAAAATGTCTATGAAATTAATAAAATTTTTTCGATTTTTTTGCGTCGAAAAAACAAAAACATTTAGTAAAAAATACTGTTTATTAGAAAATATAAGGTTATACTAAAATATTGGAATAATCATTAGAGTACAATTTTGACAAATATAGAAAAATATGATATCATGAATGTGTCAGGGGAACTTGAATATAATAAAAAAGGGAAATACTTAACTTTTGCTAGTTGAGTACTTACCCAAGTATTCAGTTATACTTAATCTAGTTACAGTACTTAATCTATTGCAGATTGAGTACTATTTTTTTACTATTAGAATCATTAAAGAAACTATTAATAAAATGATAATTATTATTAAAAAAAAGATTAATAAATCTTTTTTTTAATAAATATCAAGCCCCTTTCTATTAAGAAAGTAGGCAAGTACTCAGCAGTTAGTATTTTCTAAACAAACTAAACTACTAGTTAACTGCAAAGACAATATTTATTATAAAAAATAAGCTAATAACTTTTAATAGTTATTAACCTATTTTTTTTATATCATTATCATCTAATAAATTAATTCTTAAATTATTAACACCAATCTTATAATAATAATCAATTTTTTCTAAATTATTTCGAGCTTTATAATTATATATATACATTAAATTATCATCTTGAGTAACATTATATAATTTATTTAATCTATCTTTTAAATATAAGTTATTGCCTTCTTTTTTATACATTTTTAAAAGATTAAATTTAGAAACCATCAATTCTTCTTTACCATAAATAATTAATTCTAAATTAGGATTCTTATTATATCTTTCTCTATAATTAGTAATTAATTTTTTAATTTGTTCATCATTTAATTCATAAGATAATGTTATTTTTTTAACACCAATACTATGCAAAAAAGCCACTGTATAAGAATTAACAACATTGAAAGAGAAATCTGTTTCTAAGTTATTATTTTGATAAAAATTTAAACTTCCAATCTCTCCTACTAATAATTCACTATCATAATTTGTATAACTTTCTAAAACACGAGGTATTTTTTTTATAATACGCTTATCTACTTTCAATTGTTCAAATAACTGTTCATTTTGAATATAAATACTATCGATATTTTTATCTTTAATTTGATTATATTGACTATAACTATTAATATAATAATTTAGCGATTGTTTAATTTTAAAATCAGGTAAAACAATATTATAACTATTCTTCTTATAAGGTATTTTGTATTGTCTTAAATAATTTAATTTATCAATAGCTTCCCTTCTTAATTCATTTAAAACTTTTAAAGATATAAAACTATTATCATCTAAATTAATATCTAAAGATTCAAAATCATAAATAGTATTCCCTAATTTTTTTATTTGTTTTATTACTTGTTCACAAGTTATACAACTTGTTTTAGCCATTTCAACTTTTTCTTGTGATTTAACCTCTACTCTATTAACATTATCCATTATAACTAAAGAGATATATTCACCTTGTTTTAATTTTATATAACCATTAATCAAAACTTTTCTTTTTAAATTCGTTAATTTATCTTTAATACTTTTTAATTGTAATGTATCAGTCGTTTTTAAAACTTCATCATGAGTATTAACCTTGTCAGTTATCTTTATCGAAATAACATCACCTTTTATAGCTGAATTAACTAATTTTTTATCCTTATATATATAATTTAGTTGTAAACCAACATCCGCCCTTTTATTAATAATTCTAATTCCATCACCCTGTGTAATTGGTTCAGACAATTTTATCTTAACAAAACCTTTATCTTGACTTAAGACAGTCCCAATTTTAATCCCCATATGATTTGGTCGATATTGATTAACTACTTTAGAATTTTCTTCATTAAATAAAAATCCTTTGGTAAATTCTCGATTATATATTTTTCTTAATTCCAATTTATCATTATCAGAAATAATTACTTTACCATACTTATAATAACTATCAATAGCTTTACGATAAATACTTACAACTAGATAAATATACTCCTCTCTTTTCATGCGACCCTCAATCTTTAAACTGTCAACACCGACCTCAATTAAAGAGCCAACATTTTCTAAACTATTTAAATCTTTCATACTAAGTAAATATTTATTATCATTTAATATTTTTTGACCATTTTGATCAGCTAAAACTAAATCATAAGGAAGACGACAAGTTCCAGCACAAGAACCACGATTTCCACTTCTACCACCAATTAAACTACTCATAAGACATTGCCCAGAATAACTGACACACAAAGCTCCATGACCAAAAATTTCAATATCAATATTAACATTTTTTTTAATTTCTTTTATTAATTCAATTGGTGTCTCACGAGCTAAAACAACTCTTTTAAGTCCACACTTTTTAGCAAATTTAACACCTTCCATATTATGAATATGCATTTGTGTTGAAGCATGAAGTTCTAAATTAGGATAAGTTTTTCTAACTAAATCTAACATACCTAAATCTTGAATAATAATAGCGTCAACATTATTTGTGTGCAAAAAATCAATATAATTCATAAATGTTTCAACTTCATCATCATAAATTAAGGTATTGACAGCTACATAAATTTTTACTCCATATAGATGAGCATAATTAATAGCCTCAATTATCTCTTCATTAGAAAAATTGTCAGCATAACTTCTAGCCGAATATGCATAACCACCAATATATATAGCGTCTGCTCCTGCCATAATTGCTGCATATAGTCCATTCATATTACCAGCTGGCGCTAATAATTCAATTTTTTTCATAATTCACCCTCTAATTTATAAGTATAACATAAAATTAATTGTTGAAAAAGTTAAATCATTCATCTTTTCATATAAAAATAATCAAGAAAATTCTTGATTATTTTTGCCTTAATATCCATATTATTATAATTTAATAGTTTAACACTTGCTTTTAATTAACTACTTTTTAACTACTAAACTATCATCAACTAAATCAAATATAACATTAGAATCAAATTCAATATTACCTTTAATTATTTCGCTTGCTAATAAAGTCTCTAAATTTCTTGCTACAAATCTTTTAATAGGACGAGCTCCATACTTACTATCATAAGAAGAATTAATAATATATTCTTTAGCTTTATCTGTAAGAGATATTTTTATTTTTTTATCATTTAAGCGTTTTTCTAAATCAGAAACAATTTTATCTAAAATATCATAAACAATTTCTTTATTTAATGATTTAAAAATTATTATTTCATCAATACGATTAATAAATTCTGGTTTAAAAGTATGATTTAATTCATTCATAACTAATTCATCACTATTAATAGCATTTTCTAAAATATATTCACTACCTAGATTAGATGTCATAATAATTATTGTATTTTTAAAGTCGACAGTTCTACCCTGTGAATCAGTTATACGTCCATCATCTAATATTTGTAGTAATATGTTGAAGACATCTCGATGGGCTTTTTCTATTTCATCGAATAAAACAATACTATAAGGGTTTCGTCTCACTGCTTCTGTTAGTTGACCACCTTCATCATAACCTACATATCCAGGAGGAGCTCCAACTAATCTAGAAACTGAATGACTTTCCATATATTCACTCATATCAATGCGTACCATATGACGTTCATCATCAAATAATTCATAAGCCAGAGTTTTAGCAACTTCTGTTTTTCCAACACCTGTTGGTCCTAAGAAAATAAATGAACCAATTGGTCGATTAGGATCTTTAATTCCTGCTCGAGCACGAATGATGGCCTCACTTACTAAAGTCAATGCTTCATTTTGTCCCATTACTCTTTTTTGCATATTTTCTTTTAAATGTAATAATTTTTCACGTTCACTACCTACTAATTTACTAATAGGTATATTGGTCCATTTTGAAATAATAGACGCAATACTTTCATCATCAACTGTATCGCTTAAAATATCAGAACGATCATTTTTGCGAAGTTCTTCTAATTCTACTTCTAACTTTGGAATAATACCATGTTTAAGTCTAGCAGAAGTCTCTAAGTCATAATTATTCTCAGCAGTTTCTAATTTGAATCTTGAAGATTCAATCTCTTCCTTTTTTTTGCTTATTTTATCATTAATATCTTTTTCTGCTTCCCAATCACTACGTAATTTTTTTTCTTGTTCCTTTAAAGCAACAAGTTCATCATCTATTTCTTTAACACGATTTTTAGAAATTTCATCTTTTTCTTTTTTTAAAGCCTCTTTTTCTACTTCTAACTGCATAATTTTTCTTGTTAAAGTATCAAGAGCAACAGGTACTGAATCCATCTGAACCTTGATTGTTGCACAGGCCTCATCTACTAAATCAATAGCTTTGTCTGGTAAAAAACGACTAGTTATATATCTATCTGATAATGTTGCAGCTGCAACTAAAGCGTTATCTTTAATATTAACTCCATGGTAAACCTCAAATCTTTGTTTTAATCCGCGCAAAATTGTTATTGTATCTAAAACTGTTGGCTCACTAACTTGAACTTTTTGAAAACGCCTTTCTAAAGCACCATCTTTTTCAATATATTTTCTATATTCATTTAGGGTTGTTGCTCCAATACAATGAATTTCACCACGAGCAAGCATTGGTTTTAACATATTTCCAGCATCCATCGCACCTTCTAATGCTCCAGCTCCAACAATCATATGAATTTCATCAATAAACATAATGATTTCGCCATCAGATTCTTTAACTTTCTTTAAAACCGCTTTTAAACGATCTTCAAATTCACCACGATATTTTGCACCAGCTATCAAGGCACCCATATCAAGTTCCCAAATTGTTTTATTCTTTAGACTTGCAGGAACATCATTTTTTATAATTCTTTGAGCTAAACCTTCAACAATCGCTGTTTTACCAACTCCTGGTTCTCCAATTAAAACAGGATTATTTTTTGTTTTACGCGATAATATTCTTGTAATACTACGAATTTCTTCATCACGTCCAATTACTGGATCAACCTTACCATCTTTAACACTTTCAGTGATATTACGACCATATTTTGTTAAAACATCTTCTAAATTTTCTTGATAAGGATTTTGTCCATTCATGAATATCCCTCCTTCTCTTATTTTATCAAAAAAGTGAATGTTTATTCCATTCACTACTAATTATACTCGATTTTTAGCACTTGTCAAGTGTGAGTGCTAAAAAGTTGTAATTATTAATTAATCTTCAATATTCAATAAGAACTTTATCTTATAATTCTATCGTTATTAATTAACTCTGTCATATTTTGTGCATATCTAAAAAACAAATCTGTACATATTGAATAATAATTATTCAATATGTTTATTAGCGATTCTTTAGACAAACCTTTAACTGTATAATTTTGTTTGCCATTATCTTTACTTAATAAATAGAACATAGGTGATAACCCAGGATAATCTATTAATATTAAATCTACAAGATCTTTTTTATCTTCCCTATTTATAAACAAAGCGGGTTTTATATAATTCATGTTTTTCTCATTTAATTGGAATTTATAAATTAAATATGAAAAATAATAATCTATATCAGCAAACCTAGTAAAATCATTTCTCATATCCAACAAACTAAATACATATTCTAATTTTTCTAAAAAAACTTGGGTATCACTCGCTCCTCGTTCTATTAATGATTTCTTCATAATATTATATAACTTATCAATTGAATGACTATTATAATAAATATCATAATCAATTTCCTTATCGTAGTAATTTATAATCTTATCGGCTTCCTCTAATTTTTCATCAAATATTGGATTATTTCTTTCTATGAAATCATAAGTATGACTTTTCATTTTAACCCTAGTAGTATCATAACTTATTGTTGGATCTAATGATAAATATTTACCTTTTTCATATTCAACCATCAATTTAACATGTGAATATTTAATGGGTTTTTCTTTTATAATCTCACTTTTAAATCCAAATATAGATAAAGCATCCTGTAGCGCTCTAACCGTTGTATAACAAACTATTTCAAATTCATCAACACTACTAAGATTTATCTCTTTATTATATATCTTATCTTTTTGTTCTTCATTAGCATAATAGTATCTAGAATCGTATGAAAAATTTTTACAAATGTATAAATATATCCAACGTACTTTAGTAAAATTATCAAAATCTTTTCCTTCTATACCATTTACTATTTCCTCATACATGTTTTTCATATTATCACCCTTAGAAATTCTAAGTATATTATAACATTAAAAAAATGAAAAATGCAAATAAAAAAACATTGAGATATTTTCAATGTTTTTCCTTTAAAATTATTATCAAAATATTCTATATTAATCCAGAAATACTTAATTCATCATCAATTTTGATATTATATAAATTAGCGTTTTCTCCTAATCCAGGTAGTGTTAAAATATTAGATAAATAAGCAACAATAAAACCAGCTCCACTTTTCACTTTAATATCTTTAATTGTAATATCAAAATTATCAATTACTCCTACTTTTTTATCATCATCAGATAAAGAATAAGGCGTTTTAGCTATGCAAATAGGTAAACCATCAAAACCAGCATTTTCTAATTCTCGAATTTTTTCTAAAACATCTTCACTATATAAAATATTTGTAGCTCGATATATTTCCTTACAAATAATATTTATTTTATCTTGAATTTTTGCTTCTAAATTATATAAAGGTTTAAATTCTTTTTGAATATTAGCCATTTCTATGACTTTATTAGCTAATCCTATAGCGCCTTCACTACCACTTGTATATGCATCAACAGTTATACATTCACAATTTTTTTCTAAACAATAATTCTTAATAAATTCTATTTCTGCATCTAAATCTGTATTAAATTTGTTAATACAAACAACAACATTATCTAAATATTTTCGCATATTATCAAGATGTATACCTAAAATTTTAATTCCTTGTTCTAAAGAATCATGACCATTATATTTTAAGCTCCTAACAGTCGCATTAAGTACAATTACTTGAGGCTTTAAATTTCCAACTCTACATTTAATATCGAAAAATTTTTCAGCACCTAAATCTGAACCAAATCCCGCTTCTGTTACTACGTAATCAGCCAAATTTAAGGTCATTTTTGTAGCTATTAAAGAATTACAACCATGCGCAATATTCGCAAATGGTCCACCATGAATAATAACAGGATTGTGTTCTAAAGTTTGAACTAAATTCGGTTTTATAGCGTCTTTTAATAATAAGACTAAACTATCAACACATTTTAAATCTCTAGCAAATATAGGTTTATCATCAATATTATAAGCAATTAATATATTACCTAATCTTTTTCTTAAATCAGTTATATCACTAGCTAAACATAAAATAGCCATAATTTCACTAGCTGCTGTTATATTAAAATTTTCTGTAATTGAAATATCCTTATAACCTATTTTAATATTTCTTAAAAAGCGATCATTTATATCAACACAACGATTAAAAACAATTTTATTTATATCAATATTCAATTTGTTACCATAAAAAATATGATTATCAATAGCTGCTGCAAGCAAATTATTACATGTCGTAATTGCATGCATATCACCAGTAAAATGCAAATTAATATCATCAGATGGGATAACTTGAGCTAAACCACCACCAGTTGCCCCTCCTTTAAGTCCAAAAACTGGTCCAAGTGAAGGTTCTCTTAAAACAACAATACTTTTTTTCCCTAATTTACATATAGCATCATTAAGACCAATACTGATAGTGGTTTTTCCTTCACCATAAGGTGTTGGATTAATAGAGGTTACTAAAATCAATTTACTATTATTATTTTTTTTACTTAATAAATTTAAAGATAACTTAGCTTTATAATTACCATATAATTCATAGTCATCACTTGTCAAATTAATTTTTTTAGCAATCTCATCTATTTTTAAGCAATCATTATCTACTTTTGCATTATTCATTTTATCACCACCAACATTATATTAAAGAAAAATGCTTTAATTAGTAATTTTAAGCATTATCTTCATGAATTTTATCGATTATATTTTCTATATTTTTGCCATATTCAATTGATTCATCATAAACAAAGGTAAGTTCAGGAATATGACGAATATCAATTCTATCAGCTAACTCTCTTCTAATAAAACCACTGGCATTATTTAAAGCATCAACTGTATTTTTTATTTTTTCTTTATCAAAAACTGTTACATAAACTTTTGCAAAACTTAAATCATTTGTTACCTTACAATCAGTTACTGTTACAAATTTTATATCCTCATCCTTAATTTCTGTTGCTAAAATATAACTAATTTGTTTAACCATTTCACTAGCAATTCTCTCAATTTTAACGCTCATAAAATCACCTCTTCTAACTTTATTATAGCATGCAACCAACGTCTTAGCAATCTAAAAGGAAGTTTTAAAACTTCCTTGACATATTATAATTCGACATTATGATAAACATTTTGGACATCTTCAACATCATCTAATAAAGTAATTAAACGATTAAACATTTCTAAATCTTCACCTTCTAATTTAACTTTATCCTTAGGTAACATTGTAATCTCGTCCATATCAAATTGAACATCTGGTAAAACACTTAAAATAGCTTCTTTTATCTTAAAATTGTCTTGAGGTTCACCATATAAAACGATTGAATCATCTTCTAATTCCATATCAACATTATCAATATCATGTTCAATCAAAGCATCTAAAGTTTGTTCTTCAGTTAAGCCTTTAAAACTAATTATGCATAAATTATCATAATTATAAGTAATACTACCCATACTACCCATTTTACATTTTGTTTTATTTAATGCTGCTCTAACTGAACTAATTGAACGATTAACATTATCAGTTAAACAATCAACAATAATAGTAGATCCAGCTGGACCAAATACCTCATAACGAACTGAATCATAAGATTCATCTGCACCACTATTAACTTTATCTATAGCTCTTTTTATAATATCAGCAGGGACTTGATCCTTTTTTGCCCTTTCAATTAATCTTTTAAGTGCTGCATTACTAGTTGTCTCTGTACCACCTGTTTTAGCTGCTTGATATATTTCTCTAGCATACATCGAATATAATTTACCTCTAGCTGCACCTGTTTTTTGAATACTAGCTTTTCTTACCTCATAAGCTCTTCCCATAAAATCACCTTTTCTATAAATTATATTTTTATTTTACTTTAATTATTAAAAATATGCAAGCCTATCTTCTTTTATCTATTAATTCATAATAAGATGCTACATATCTTTCATAATCCAACCCCTGCTTTTCACTGGATATTGCAACACGTTCATAATTTTCATATTTCTCCCTATTAATTTTAATAATTGGAATATTAAATTTTTTAGCAAATTTAATATCAACAGGTGTTACTTTATCAAATGCAACAACATAACTAGGTTTTAAAGTTTTAGATAAATACTTTGTATTATCAGTTTTAACCTGATAAATGATTTCATTATAACTATCAGTGTCTTTAATTAAACTAGCAGGAGTATATAACTTATTTGGTTTATCAGTAGCAATACCACTTTCCTTCTTATAAAATGAATTGGAATCCATATTATAAATATGAACAAATCCATCAACATCAAGATTATTAAAACCCACAACAAGCATATCACTAGAATCATTATAAAAAATCATCTTTAAATTGCTGATAAGACTCATTGAAGTACCATCACGAAAATCATAATTTTCAAAAATATTATCAATATTATATACATTTGACTTTACTACGGAAGTATTATGAATTAATAAATAAAATGGTTCACCATTAAACTCATAAATATCAACTCCATATAAAGAAGATAATTCTTTATTTTTTTGCTTTTCAATTTTTTTACAATCAACTAAACTATCATTAATTAAACTATACGATTTTTGTCTAGAGGCAAAAAAGTCATCATAATATTCTTCTACATAATTTTTATTCTTATCAAAACTATTATAGAAGTCAATATCAACTATACTATCACTATTCAATATTTTTAATAATCTTAAGTAATGTTCCATATTTTGGTCATTAATAACTTTTTGTTCAGTATTAAATTTAATTAGGTTTTCTAAATCTAATTTAAAATTAACAATAATATCTTCATAATATCTATCAATCAAAATATTTTTAAATTCTAAACATGTCGCTTTCATAAAAGCTATTTTTAACTCAGTAATTTTATCAACATCATCTAGCTTTCTATTAAAAAACACCCTATCAATATCATAACAAAGATCCTCATCCAAGTTAGCATTTAAATCTAAATCAAATAATATTTGTTGATCAACAAGTTTATTACCATCAATTAAAGAATTTAAAATATCAGCATACTTCTTAAACATTCCTAAATCTTTGTTATAACTATTTATGATATTATCATAATAAACTTTTCGTTTATTTTCTATATCTGATAAATATAATAAATTATTATTTTTCTGTAACGAATCCATCATAAAGTAATACTTTCTAATATCTTCTTCATTAACTAGTTTTTCTATAAACCTTTTATCACTCAGAATTTCTTCACTAAAACTAACACCCTTAAAAATTAGTTCACTTATATCATATTTATCATCTAAAATAAGATTTTTAAAATAGGAATTTTCTAATATAACTTCAATAGTTTTATTATCATAAAAATTTAAATCATCACTATTAATAAGCTTATTTTGAATAATTTTATCAATATTTTCTTGGCTTTTTAAAAATTCATTTAAATTATCACAACAATAATATATTGTATAAAAAGATAAATGATTGGCAATTATATAATCAAACATTTTTTGAACAAAGAAAATGCTTTTAGAACGAAAACTGAAATCACTTTCATCACAGCGGTCATATATTTGCTTTAAAATTTTCTCGTCTGTTAAAACATCATCAGCAATTTCATTTTCCAAATTTATTAACTCATATATTCGTGGATCAAACTTATCCGAATTAACTAACAAATCTATTCCTTGTTTATCTAAAAATATATCTAATAATTCTTTATCTAGTGATTCAACTAAGTAATTAAATACATAAGAATAAGAAGAATTAATAATTCGATTTTTTACTTTTTCATTAGATAAAAGTAATTTCTTTTTCTCTTTTGACAAACTTTTAACTTCATACCATAAATCTATATCATCATGTTCTAATAAGTTATTAATATAGTTATTATCTAACATTTATATTGACACCTACTTAATGCATCTTTAGCCGCATTTTGTTCTGCTTCTTTTTTACTATGCGCTATTCCTTTTCCATAAGTAACATCATCAATTTTTACAATAACTGTAAAAGTTTTATTATGAGCTGGTCCTTCTTCATCAACAACAATATATTCTAAACTTCTTTTATCAGTTTGAACTAATTCTTGTAATACTGACTTATAGTCATCAAAAAAATCTATTTCTTTATTTTCTATAATAGGAATAATATAAGTATAAATAAATTTTTTTACAGTTTCAATTCCCTTATCTAAAAATAATGCGCCAATAAAAGCTTCAAAAATATCCGCAACAATCGCTTTTCTTACTTTACCACCATTTTCACTTTCACCTTTACCAAGCAATAAATATTCATTTAAATTTAATCTAAGTGAATATTCATAATTAGCATTTTCACAAACATAATGAGCTCTAAGCTTCGTCATTTTTCCTTCTTCTTCTTTTGTATTTAAATATAAATACTCACTAATTATTAACTCTAAAACAGCATCACCTAAATACTCAAGTCTCTCATAACTTTCTACATTATGTTCATTCGCATATGAAGTATGTGTAAATGCTGTTTTATAAATTTTTTTATTAATATCTATTTTTAAATCGTTTATGATGTTCATCTTATCACCTTCATAAACATTATATCAAAAATCAAATCATTTTAATATCTAATTTACATTTATTTCAATTTCTAGTATAATTGTAATGGTGTTAATATGAAATATATATTAATTGGACTTATCAATTTATATCAAATGATTCCTGGTCCTTGGCATAATTGTTGTAGACATATACCAACCTGCTCCAACTATGGTATTGACGCTATAAAAGAATATGGAGCTTTAAAAGGGACATATTTAACAATCATTCGAATTTTAAAATGCAATCCACTATTTAAAGCTGGTTACGATCCAGTAAAAAAAAAGGAGAATTAAAATGAAAAAAATTATAACTTTATTATTAACTACAGTAATATTACTTACAACTAATGGTTGTTTAAAAAGAGATAACCTAGAAGATATTGATATCTATACAACTAGTTATCCAATCGAATATATTACAAATAGACTATATGGTGATCATAGTACTGTCAAAAGTATTTATCCAGATGGCATTATAATTAATCAATATAAATTGACTGATAAACAAATAAAAGATTATAGTGAGGCAAGTCTTTTTGTATTTAATGGTTTAGATACAGAAAAAGAATATGTAGCACCAATGTTTGAACATAATAAAAAAATAAAAATTATTGATACTACCCTTAGTATGGATTTTGAAAATGATATTGAAGAACTATGGCTAAACCCTTCTAATTTCTTAATGCTAGCTCAAAATATTAAAATTGGTCTTAATGAATATATTAATAATCATTACTTAAAAAACGATATTGATGAAAATTATGAAGCTTTAAAAGTTGAAGTTTCTAATCTTGATGCTAAAATAAAATTAATGGTTGAAAGTTCGACTAACAAAACAATTGTTGTTGCTGATGACTTATTTAAATTTTTTGAAGATAAATATGGTTTAACAGTTATATCATTAGAAGAAAATGATAATTTAACAGATAAAATAAAAGCAGATGTTGTTGATCTTATTAATAGTGGTGAGATAAGTTATATTTTTACTACTCAAAATAAAGATATTAATGATACAGTTAAAGAAATTCAAGCCGCAACTAATGTTGAGTTGGCTGAATTAAAAACAATTTCTAATTTAACAGAAGAAGAAAGAAGAAATAAAGACGACTACTTCACTTTAATGAATTATAATATAGAATTATTAAAACAAGAATTATATGACTAAAAAAATTAAACATTTGTTTAATTTTTTTTATTATTAATCACATTTGTTAATATTTTATTTTTTTCTGTTTCATCGATAATGTCAAACTCTCTATTTGGAATTGTTGCTCTTAATGGATTTTGCGTTTCAATAGCGTCATTGTAACCACTTAAAACATACTCATTATAATTAAATTGTTTAAAAAATATTTCATCCAATTTATCTAAAATATCTTCACATTCTACAATATCTTCATCATTTCCAAATTCTTTTTTTATATGTAATAATATTTCTTTCTCTAAATTAGAATATAAAAAATAATCATAAACAAAATATCTTAACTCATTTCTTAGATTTTTATTATTAGGGAAAACAAAAAACAATTTTATATATAGATATAAATACTCTTTTAAAAGATAATGATTATATTCTCGTTTTTGTGATATTTTTTCTTTTATCTCATCTTTATACATAATTGCTCCTTTTTACTTACTCTTTAATTCTTCATATTCTATACTTTCACATACAATATAAACTTGTGGATCATTTTCATCATCTGCAAAACAAATAAACTCTTTATTTTTTATTTTAATATATTTTATAAATATAACATTAATATAATCCCATGGAAACATCTCTTTATTATTACATTGTTCAATACCAATAAAAAGCATTTTAATTTTTGTTTTATTTGTATCATAAGTACCATCTTTCTTTATTGTTGGATTACCTGACCAATAAACATCAATTAAAATTTCAATTTGAGAGTTTCTAATACTATAATTTATATCAGTTATATGGCTATCATGAAGCCCATTATAATAATCAATAAATTGTGATAAATTATCTTTAGTTATTTTAATCATAAGAAACTCCTTTAATTTATTTTTTAAAATAAATTATTTTTAATCATTATTAAATATATATCCTTCTTCTAAAAGTAAATCTTCTAAATATTTATCCTTGTCTAATATTTTAATGGGATAATCATAATCACTCTGATTTCTACTCCAATCATCAAAATAATTCATAACATCATTAATTAAATCAATATTATTACCTCTATGTTCATATCTTTTTAATAATTTTTGTCTATTTTCGTTATCTTTTGAAGGTAATACAAATAAAAATTCTATATTGTTATCAATTAATAATGTTCTAACATCCATACTAGAAGGTACCAATACAACATCATAAATCTTCATAGCATCAATAATAGCCCTCAAATAATTATCTGGCCAATCTGGATTAGAAATTCTTGATGAACTACATTTCATTTTTTCAAAATCTTCTTTTTTAATATTAGAATAATCACATCTAAAAGGAGAACTTTGTAAATCACAGACACTTGAATATTTTTTACCAACTGTCGTTTTTCCCAAGCCAGCAAAAACACTAATTACCTTAGGTTTTTTCATAAAACCTCACTTCCAATTTATTCGTATAATTATCTAAAATTCAAACTTTTTGAAATTTAAAAATTATTTATCAATTTCTCCCCTAAAAGATGTAATCATTAATTTTTGGATTTCTTCATAACTATAACCATTAGCTATTAACCAAGATAATTTTGTTACCATTGTTTCCATACTCATATCCCAAGCAGGAATAGCCCCAAGTTCTTTAGCTAAAATTCCAGGCTCATTTACACTCATGCTCGATACGCCATCTGGTGCTTGTGTTGTTACTACAATAGGTATTTTATGTTCTTGTAAATAAGCAAAAGCTTCCCTTAAACTAGGATAATCAGCATTTTTTGGAGCTACATTAGGGTCTCCTGCTCCAGTTGCTCTAAGTATAAACCCTTTAACTCCACTTTCAGCAAGCTTAATAATATATTCTGATTTTAAACCAGGAAATTCAGTTAATGACATTATATTATTATCAAACTTATTTTTTAATTCTAATCCATCCTTAGTTTTACTTTTAGTTCCTAAATAATGTAAATGTCTCTCTAAAGCCCCATCATTAAATACAATTGAGTTTCCTAAGTAACCTATATCTGGTAATCTACCAAATGTTTTAAAGGCATCATAATCAAATTCTGTTCTCTTTTTAACTCTCGTACCTGTTATAATTTTACTACCAAAAATTAGAAATACACCTGCCAATTCTTCTTTTTCTATAATTGCTCTTAGTATATTTTCTAAGTTCATTAATGCATCAGTACCAGGAATACCATAAGAAACTTGCGAACCTGTAAATATTATTGGTTTACCTAAATTACCTAAGGCATACGAAACAGCAGCTGTTGAATATCCCATAGTATTTGTCCCATGTGTTACAACAAAAGCATCATAATCATCATATTTATCATATATTGATTGAACTATTAATTCCCAATCTTTTGAAATCATATTTGAACTATCTTTATTCATAATAGTAATTGAATCGATAGTTTCTAAATTTAACTTTTCTTTAAATGAATTTAATACTCCAGCAAAAGTATTACCCCTAAAGGCATTATTATTACTTACAGCCACTCCTGTATCAGTATGTTCTTGCGATATTGTTCCTCCTGTTGAAACAACTAAAATCTTCTTCATTTATTATTCCTCCTTTTATAACTTATTTTAATTATAACATTAAATTCAAACGATTTAAAGAAATTTACAACTAAAAAAACATAACAACTTTTTTAAATTTGCTATGCTTTCATTATTTTTTATCTTATATATGGAAATAATTTAAAATTATCAGATATTTGTTTTAATTCCTCATTATCAGATTCTAAATACTTTATATTATCCTTGTTATCATTATATTGGATATGAGATAGTATTAACTCTTCAAGAATATTATTATTTTGATCTAATTTAAAAATACCAGTACCAATCCAAAAATCAGTATTAGAAGACCTTGTTGATTTTAAATGTAACCCACCATCAGTTGGTGAAGCACAAGGTGTTTTACCCCAAGTGCCAAATAATGATATAGCGTTAGGTCTTTCCCAGAAATCAATACGAAGATCATAATCTGCTGCTAAAAAACATTCATTGTTTACTCTTGCTTCTATAATTTTATTATTAAATTCTTCATCAGAAAGATTTGAATAATCTTCAGTACCTTTAATTAAGAAATTTGTTCTAGCTCGTTTTAACCAAATTTCTTTTTCTTCAGCAGATAATTTATTAAATTCATCTAACATTGATGGATAATATTCTTCCATCTTTTTATATAAAGTTTCAGGCTTATACATATCTCTAGCTATTACTAATTTATAATCTAGTTTAACACTATTTTGTTCTTCTACTTTATTTACAAAATAATCTAATAATTTTTTAAATGAGATTGTATATTTATCAGTTGTCTCTTGTGGCACATTATTAAACTGTATAGAGATTTCTTCACTTTCATATTCAAATATAACTCCATATTTATAAGTTGTAATAATTGGCCATAAAAACTCAGTCATATATTTCATATGAAATAGTTCAGAATAGTCTACCTCAGGAAATGATGGAGAATTATAATTTTTATATCCCCCAAAGCCAAATACAAATATAATTGGTTTTTTGTTTTCAAAAGAATAAATCAATTTATCCATTAATAATAAAATCATATTATCAGATTGTTTACTACCAGAAAATTTAGCTGATAACAATCTTGATAAAAACTGTAATATTTGCTTTTTATCATTTAAAGATGAAACCATATCTATTTTATCTTTCAATTTTATTACCAAATTTAGTCTTTTATCAACTTTTTCATCTGAAATGGTTGAATTATATTCCTTGGCTATCCACTTCTTATATAAATCAATATCCTTTTCATGCTCTAAACATTTTATTAACGCAGAAATAACTGAACTATTTACAGTATTATCAAATTTAAAAAAATCATCATTTAATATATTCAAGAAATCCACCACTTTCATAAATTCTTTAAAACCAATATTAACTATTTTTATTTTAAATGTTATTGTTGTATTATATCATATTAATGGTAGCAATGTCTAATTATTAAAATAATTATTGGCATTTAAACTAACGACAATATTTTTATAGAAATAAAGCTAGCAACAATTTTGCTAGCTAAAACTATTTTAATATTAACGATTTATTTTTTACCATTAAGAAATCAAAAGTATTAGTATACATATTAGATATAAGAGTTTCATAAGAATATGTGGTATCAATTTGGTTATCTCCTGTTTTATTAGGATTTGCTACATAAAATTCATTATTAACACTATTAACACTAGTAACAGCAATATAATGACCATAGTTTGAAAATGTTCTTGGATGATTTATATTACCTTTAGGTCCAACTAAAATTAAGGCCATATAATCATACTTAATCATCTCGATAATTTGCTCTTTTTTTAATTCAGGATGCTCATAACTATATTTTACTAACTCGTATTTAATATTAAAACCTTTCGTTTTAATTAACTCTTGTAGCAAATATAAGAAACCCAATGTAGACATTCCTAAACGACCATTTTCCTTATTTGTATAAAAATCAATTGGATTTCCATACTCATCTAAAAGCATTAATTTTGCTACTTCAATTGGATCTAAATCATATCCAATACTAGATAATATTGTTGCCATTGAAGATGGACCACAACCAAAATCTTGCAACTCCCAATTTGGTATACCATCTTCTCCTTCTATATTACTATACATATACTGCTTATATCTTTTTGTATATTTTCTTCCAAAACTATTAGGTAAAATTATATCATATTTTTCATTTACTATATTCATATTTTATCATTCCTTACTTTATCTAATTTCATAGAGTAATCGTAAGTTTCATAAATAGATTTTTCCATTGAATCAATAAATGATTTTAATAAATAATAATTTTCTAATTCTAAAGTTCTTATTTTCCTTTTTATTTCAATCTGAAAAGCATTTGTAATTAAGGAACATTGTCTAGTTACTTGTCCACCTAAATATTCACTACCATTATCAACAGATAAATTATAACAATTAAAATTATTTTGAAATGTTTTAATTATTTGTGATTCACAAGTATCGTAATCATTAGACCATATACTACAATCATATTTTTTATTATTAGTACAACCATGTATATCTATTATAAGAAATTGATTGAATTCTTGAATAAAATTTCTTAAAGCTATCAAATAACTATCATCTATATATGATAAAGTTCTACCTAATGGAAAATTAGGGTCACTATTATCATTAAAAGTCCTAACAAAATAAGAACAATCACACTTTTCTGCTAAATATATTGCAAGTGGTCCTGTCAAATAATCACTTGGTTTAACTTGCGATTCTCTATATTGTTTTACAGCATGTGGGCTAGACAATAAAATTGGTAATTTACCTTTCTTAAAAATATAACTTTTATTATCTATACTCACTCCATTTTTATTATTAATCAAAAATTGGTAATTTAAATTTCGTAATTCATTAATAATTGTATTTGCACTAATCACTCCTATCTTTAGTTTTAAATTAATACATTAATACAATCAAATTTTAAATTATGATAAAGTAGAATAAGACACTTTCGCATAATAACCACCACCTATAAAATTTAATAAATATTCTATCACAAATTATAAAAATACGCTATTAAATTTTTTGTAATAATATTTTTTAATCTCAATGACTACACTATCCAGTTAATTGAATATTATCATTGTATATAAAAAAGTTAACTTAAATTAACTTTTTAAATAAATAATATCATTTTTATATTTTTTAAACTCTTTATCATCTTCATTAATTTGCAATACATACAATATTTTTCCATACAATCTATTTAGATATTCTTTAGAATCAATTTTGATATTACATTTATTCAAATGAGAATTTAATCCATATTTTTTTATATAATACATTTCTTTTCTTATTTCTTTACGATATTTAGAATTAACTTGTGCTTTTTCATTTACTACTATTCCTGTAACATTTTGATTAGAACTCTTATTAATTACACAAATTTTTTTATTATTTAACTCTAATCCAAGTTTATATAACATTTTTCTAACTTTAACTATAATGTCACTTGGAGTAAAATTACCAGAGAATGTCATATCATCTGAATATCTTGTGTAAGATATTTCATTTGAATCACACCAAGCACCTATTTTTTCATCAAATTCTTTCATTACCAAATTTGAAATATATGCTGAAGTTGGAGAACCTTGAGTTAAGTGACCATCATAAGTACATAAATTAGTTAAGATCATTCCAACTGATTTAGGAAAATACTCTATAGGAAAACAACAATTATAAACATCCAAAAATGATATATTTTCAAAAAAATCTTTAATATCTAATTTTAAAATTATTTCTTTATTTATATGAGGAATAGCATTATCCCTTAATGAAATACCTTTATGATATGCTTTTGCATATTTAGATATAGCTTTATTATCAAGTATGTTAACTAAAATTTGTCTTTGAATATGTTTTAAAAGTGAATTTGGTGCATAAATAGTTCTATATTTACCACTCTTCTTTTTTATTTTATATATCTTATAATTATTTTCTATATTATTGCTAATGGAATAAATAGTTTTTATATATTCTTTTTCATTTTTACAATTAAATAAATTGAGAGATAGTAAAAATTCATTACATTCTTTTACACCGATGTACTTCCACATTTTTTACTACCTCCCTGCAGTACTCATGATATAGTAATATGGAAATGGACTTTGGCGAAGCGTAGCGAGCTTCTACACAACGTGTAGTTAAGTCCTTTGGAGTATTACTATTTATTCATCTTAAATAATTATAGTCCCTTAACGACTCGTTAAAGTAGGAAATAATTCCAATCACTACTGCATAATTTATTATAACATACAAAAATTAAAAATGATAATCAAAAAGAAAAAGTATTATAACCTCATAACATTAAAACTTTACTGTTTATCAGTAAAATGAATTTTGATTTCTAAATTACCTTTGCCATCAATATATTCTAGTTCATAGTCATAAGGTCTATTATAACAATCAACATCTTTTTCATATATTTGGATTAAATCTTTTTCTTTACCTTTAAAAGATTTCCATTCTTCAAAATTAGGTAAATTAACTTCAATATATTCAATATTAAAATCTATGTTAGAGAAATCTATAGATTTTATTTTACTTAATGTATCTTCATCATCTATAACTCCCAAAGCATAATCAAAGTATAAATAATCTTCTGTCCAATTCATACCTAAGCCAATTAATTTTTCAGATTCAATATAAGATGTAAATAAGCTCCAGTATTTGTCTAATAAATTTACCTGTTCCCAATCAATACATCTAACTCTAATTTTATATCCTTTATATATCATATTTCTTACCACATTCCTTAACAAATTCTTCAAAAATAGGATTCATTGACTCCATTAATTCTGGATGCCATTTAATACCCATTACAAATCTTTTATTTTCTAGTTCTATTGCTTCTACAGTATTATCTTTAGGACATTTTGCAACCACTTTAAAACCCTTTATTTCATCGTCTTTTGCAATACATGTATGAATACTATTAACTTGCATTTTAGTATTTTTTAAAATACTAAATAATTTAGAATTTTCTACTATTTCTACATCATGAGCAATTTTTGATCCAAATTGATTATGAAATGTACTGGAATCAATATGAACATTTCCACCTAATGCTCTAATTAAATTGTTAAATCCCGAACAAATACCCATAATTGGAATATCTTTTTCTATACAAAGTTTTGCAATTTCTTCTTCATACTGATTACTAACTAATCCACCTTCTAATATTACACCATCAAGTCTACTAAGTACCAACTCAAGATCTTTTATTTCATCAGCAGTCAAAACATAAGAATCTAATTCTTCATCAGTTTTAAATTCTAGCTTTTTTTCTGATGGAAGAAGACCAACAACCAAAGCATTATTTTTTATCAAAACATATCTAATATCATCAACAATTTCCATATAATGCCACATATCTGTTTCCATAGATGGTTTACCAACAATACCAATAACTGGTTTATTCATTAAATCAACTCCTATTAATTATTGACTTTGTCAATATGAAAAATTTTTTTAATTAACAAAGTTTAACCTTATTTCTATAAATATTTTATCATAAATTAAAACATATAAAAACTCGAAACATAAAAGTTCGAGTTTAGTATCTATTAGATACGATTACAAAGTCTATTTTGAGCTTTCCAAAAATAGATTGATAGATATCAACTCTATTAGTGTACTATCGTAACTTTAATCACTTACCATTATTGTTTTAGTATTTTTGATTTACCATGTAAATAGATTTCTTCAATTTTTTGTTCTCGAATATTACCTAAGGCATATTGATCCATTAAATCATAAGATTGGCAACCGGCATTTATTACATTTCCATTTGCTGCTATATATTGATAAGAAATTATTAAATATGTCTCTCCTTCGTACTCTTCAATTTTATAGTTTTTTTGATAATCCGTTAAATTTTCCAAATCTGGTTTCTGATTACTTAAATTATTTGTATATGCCCTACCATAAGGAAGAATACCATCTATGGATGTTATAGTTTTTCTAACTGGTGATAAATAAGACAACTCGCTTAATCGTTTAATTACTTCTGGGTCAGCATCTTTATGAAATTGATCTTGTGAAACCATAAGAAATCCTGGACAGCGTCTTTCCATTTCACTTATTGTCATTATATAATCTTTAAGCTTATTTAATCCTTGTATCATTTCTTCACTATATGAAAGACCATTTATTGATAACATAAACGTGCCTACTTTGATATCTTTTTCGATTAATTTATCTACAATGTATTCTAACATTTTTCCATTTAAAGTAGGCTCACCACCTGAAAATAATAATGTACTAATATAATAAATATCATTCTTTTCGAAAAATTCATCTACTATTTCTTTTGTCAAATCTAAATTTTGTGATTCTCCTCTACAACAGTGAATACATTCTTGATTACATCTTCTAGTAAGTTCAAATTGTAATCTTTGATAATGTAATTTCATAAGTGTCACCCCTTTTAATTGTGCATATACTATCATAAAAAATTATCTTGTACAATATGAAAATTGATTTTTTTATAAAATTTTCTCAAAATCTCTCCTAGCGATAAATTTTTAAAAATCCATATTTTTTGTTAAAAAAAGAAAAAATAGTGATATAATAAACAAAATTTGAAACAAAAGCGTTAAGTGAACAAGGAGGATTTTATCTATGAAATTCAAAATAGTAGAAAAAATAAAAAAAGAACATCCCTTTAATTCTAGAAATTGGAATTATCAAAAAATAATTAGATATTTATTAAGTGACGAAAATGATCGAATCATTGAAGCAATGGTTATATGGCATATAAAAGATGGGGATGTTGTTGAATTTCTTTTAGAGCTTAGCAATATGTATAATTGCCCTGTTGGGTGTCAATTTTGTGCTTCTGGAGCATTAGAAAAAGCGCCATATCTATTACAATCAGAAGATTTTTGGGAACAAGTAAATATCATGCTTGATGATAATAATATAAATCCTAATGATTATAAAAAGTTTTGCGTTAGTTTTACTGGTATAGGAGAACCATCTATTGTTTCTAAACAAACTGGACAATTTATGAGTGAAATTCAAAAAAAATATTCACATGTAACATTTATTATTGGAACGTTTGGCTATGATAAAAAATGTTTTGAATATTGGCAAAACTTGGATTTAAGAATCAAAACTTTACAATTACCATTTTATTGTATAGATTCAGAAAAATTAAAAACAATAGTAAAAAATCTTCCTACAAATTATTCATTCTATGATAATGTATTAGAGGCATTAAAATATAAAGAAAATGCTAAATATAATAAATGTAGAGTAAAAATTAATTTACTTGGTATGTGTGGTATCAATGATAGTGATGAGCAAATAAATGATTTTGTAAAAATGTTAAATCCTATTAAAGATAAAATAGAAATAAGAATATCTTTTTTGAATTATACAAAACAAGCTAGAAAATATGGCTATATTTCTCCAACATTTGATAAATTAAGAGAAATAGAAAAAAAATTAAAATCAATTGGATTTGAATGCTATTCTTTTGGTAATATATCTAATGAAGAAATTGGCTGTGGCCAACTAGTACAAAACAAAATCTCTTGTAGTGACCAATAATTAAGACTATTTAATGAATCTTTTTTATATTGAAATTTAAAAATATAAACTTCTACCACAAAACTTTCTTTACTTTCTACAACTATTTTTTAATTTTTTGATTATATTTTTTAGGTAAAATATTTAATCATCTAAGTATATTGACACAAATATCAAAATTAATTATGGCTTTTTATCTCATAAAAAAATCAGTCATATTGCAGACTGAAGTATATCTAAAGTCGATTAGTTCAACTAATTTATCTATTGTTTACACCTTTTACTTTATTAAAGATTCAAAAAAATTTTCATATATACTATTAGCATTCAATTGATTAACAAAGGTTATATTATGGTTACCTTTAGTATGAGTAAAGGTATTATCATCATTAATTATAGGACAACTAATATCCATTGTTTTAAACCAATCTCTATTAATTAAATATGCTATTGAGCCAATATCCCATATTGGCCATCTTTTATGTGGACCCCAAAATCTATTATAAAACTTATCACACAAATAATCGCATAGCTCACTTTTTCCACCAATTTCCGCCTTTAATTCATAAATTGAAGTCATCAGATTAGAAGTAATTGGTGAACAAGGCATAACCGTTAACTTAACTTTAGAATAAAATACAGTTTTTACTGCTTCTACATCTTGCCTAAAATTAAAATCTTGATTATCACCAAATAAAAAATTAGTCCCTTGCCATATTATTTCGATTTTATCTATTATTGATGGTTCTTTTTTTATAGCTAGTGCAATATTAGTTAAGCACCCAATTGCTACAATCGTTAAATGATTATTTTCTTGTGATAATTCTATTATTTTTCTAACTGCATCATTATCTTCATCATATTGATTAGATAAATAACCACGGCTACCCTTATAAATTAACGATTTATCTGAAATATTTAAATAATCAAAAATTTTAGTTGTTTCATTATAACTATCATCTATTGAATCAGAAACAGTTTTTAAATATCCACTATGTTTAAATGGTGCTATAGTAATTGCTTTTATATCAAACAAATCTTTATTTTTTAACAAATATGCTAATGCAAATATATCATCCGCTTCATTATAAGTATCTGTATCTAAAATGATTTTCTTCATAGTACAACTCCTAAACTATTGTTAATTATTTCTATTATATCAGAATATTACAACTTTTTAAATTATTTTAGCTTTAATAAAATATTTAACCCCCTAGGTATATTGACACAAATATCAAAATTAATTGTGGGACTTTTTATCTCATAAAAAAATCAGTCATATTTCAGACTGACGTATATCTAAAGTTCAAACATATTTCTCAATAGTGTCAAAGAAGAATATATATAACAACTTTATAAAGTATGCAGGTTTATTATAATTTATATTTTTTTGGCATATATTATTTGCCAAAGTTTATTTCTTACCTCGTCTTGTTCTTTTTTATATCTCTTATTTAAAATAGTGAAATTTGCTCCAAAAAGATCTTCAAACATTTTCTCTGTAAAACGATGTCTAAATCTTTTTTCTTTGTTTTTATAATCCGTTTTTTCTTCATACCCTTCAAAATCAGCCTTTTCTACTGTAGTTGTACATATTAATATTCCAGTATCTTTAAGCCATTTAGAAACTAACTCTAATAATTTTTTTGAATCTTCCAACGGAAAATTGTGTATCATTGCTTCCATATAAATAAAATCAAATTGAAAATCACAATCACATTCCAATACATTTTTATTAATAATTTTATCTTTTGATGCTCTTTGAATACATAACTTGCACATTTTCTTAGACAATTCAATTGCTGTTACTATCAAACAAACTACAATTAATTATTCAAATATTTATAAGTTTAATTGGATTATTAATTTTAATGATGTATATTTTAAATATAATTATCATGTAAAATCTTGAACACAGCAATTTTATATAAATTATAATTTAGTATTTTTGGTATTATTATATTTAATAAGAGAACTATTCCAACTTTAAACCTAATGATATGCAAAATATAACTGGATAGATATTAATGAATGGCAAACAATATCTTACAAAACCCATTGGTAAGCTTAAAAAAAGGCATATATACCAGAATAGTATGAATAAAATAGGTATCAATAATATATACTTTCTTTTATAAATCAATAAAAATGCTGATAATATTATAATAAACATTGGAAATGCACCTCTAGCACGAATATTGAAAAGAAATTTTTTAAGTCCTAAATCTACAATAGGATCAACAATATTGTTTAATACTGTTGCTTTTTGATCTATGGTACTATTTTTTAGACTAGAATTATACTCCCAATTATTTTTATAAAAATAGGAATACCATTCATTTTCATCTATTTCTATTTTCCATAAAATATTTGTTAAATCCAATAATGATTTTATATAAAAAATTGGATTATTTTTAAACAAATTATAATTAATCTTAATTAATCCTTCATAATTGAATGTATAAACATTTTGATTATATAATGGATCACTAATCCTTGCTAAAGCATCTCCACTATACTTTTGAAAATTGTTAGCCATATATTCTATTGGTAAATATTTTTCTAAATAGTTTTTTTCATCTTCATTAAATTTATATTCAGCATTAACAAAAGCTCCAACTTGATATATCGGCACTGTATATACAACATTTTGAGGATAATCATACCCTTTCAGGATAGTAAAACCAATATATTGAATTATAAAATACGAGCCAAATGTCATAATCATAACGATTGCTAAAAATATAAAGTTAAAGTAACCTTTTTTAATGATTAAATAAACAGTTAACACCAAAAAGATAAATATCATTAAATACAACGCACCATGCCTAAATACAATTGTAACTATTGAAAAAACAATTAAATTAACAATAATTTTCGTTGTCAATTTATTTAAAGTTAAATAATCTATTATAGTTAAAATTAAATTACAAAATCCCAAACTGAATAATAAATCTTTTGTTATATATCTTAATTGATCAAAACCAACAATTGTAAATATATTTATAAAAAAGAATAATAACATTAATTTTTTACATTTTGTTTCTCTACCAATAATTTTTAAAGCATAATTACAAAAATAAATATAAAGTAAAAAATTAATTATAATTATAAAATATGGGTTATTGAATGTTATTCGACAAAAATATACTAAAAATGCTAATGCAAAAGTATGCCAATTACTCCAACCATGTTTTCCAGATTGCCAAACATCTGGAAAATCAGTATCATAAAATCCTGTACTTGTGCTTCCTATAAAAATTATACTAATAAATAAAATTAGAAACATTATAATATACCTAAATTTTTTTATATCATTTGTATTTGTACATTGATATAAAAAAAGCAATAAAAATATAACCATTAAAGAAAAAAATAATGAAATTATAAAAATAGTTTTCAAAAAGAAATTATTTAAGAAGTGAAAACTATTTAAACACGAACTAATAGGCAACATTGTAAAAAATAAACAACATAAAATTATAGATAATAATATAGATTCTTTCTTTATTTGTAAATTAATGATACTTTCTTTTTTCATTATCATGAATATTTCAAAAACTAAAATAATCAGCGTAGGAAATAAAACTCGTTCTTCATATTGATTAAATAGATTAAAAATACAAAAAACAATAGAAATAATATTTAAACTGTTTAAAATTATATAAAATTTATTTCTCATATATCAGCCTCGTTAATGCTTTATTATAATCATACCATCTGTAAAATCAATAAACTCACAATTAATACAACTAGACCTATCTATCGCATCATATATATTTTTTTTATTTATTGTATAATCTTTTTTAAAATTAGAATCCCATCTTCTTTGAACCTCAAATGGAATGACCGAATTATAATTCATATATTTTAGAACATCAAAATCTCTATAAAATATTACAAAATAATTATATTTATTATTTATATTTTTATAATTTTGGTCTTCTAATGGATCAAAAAAGTTACCATTTTTTAATATATAATCAAATAATTCATTTTCTGGATAATCCAATTTTTCGTTCCAAAAATATGCATTTAGCCACATCCTTTGATGATTAAAAGTTTGAGAAAAATTATTTATTACATTTGTTGCACCTATTTCATATAATTTTCTAAACATATCAATTTCTTCTAATGTAAATTGAATATGTGAATGATCAATTTTGTCTATATTATAAGAATAGATATTTAAAACATTGGTTGACTCAATTCTATTACCCCACAATTCATTCATATCATATAATTTATCTTCAACCTTAAAAATTATACATAAAAATACAAATAGGTATATAAGCATAAATATGTATTTAAATGCTTTTTCTAAATACTGTTCTTCAAAGGAATTAAACACTAGAATAAATGATAATAACCATAATAGATAAAATAATTTTGACGCATAGTAATGTACTGCTAAATTAAAAAATGATAATATAATAATTACTAAAATAGACCCTAATACCATAAAAAATAAATAAATTTCGAAATTAATATTTTTATTTTTCAATTTATTAAATATATAATATATAATTAATGGTAAAAAAATTAGAAAATTAGAAAGCCAACTATTTTAGAAATAACCATCTAGCGTTAACTGATAAAATATACTATGTTGATTTATGTCAATATAAGGAATAAAAAAGTATAAAACCGTTAAAATAATTGGAATCCCTTCTATTAACAATAATCTTTTTATAATTTGTTTTTTTGTTAATACTTTTTTATATTTATACATTAAATAAATTGTCTCAGGTATAGCAATAATAGGAGCATAAAGATAATAAGTAAAACATATACCAATATTAATTAATGTTATTAAAATAAAAATATAATTTTCTTTAATTTGTTTATTATCTAAGAATTTAAATAATAGGATTAAAACAATAAATAAAGTAACAACATGGCCAGAATAGAAAAATCCAAAAATCATACTATTTAAAGGATACCCCATTAAATACATAATACTACCTATAATAGATATTAAGAAATTATTTTTCTTATACATTGAACTTACAAAAAAATAGAATATTACACCAGCCATAAATAACATAAACAAATCAAAAAATATATAAATTGCATACAAGTTAATATAACCGACCATTGGATAAGTAATTTTAAACAATATTCCTGCATTTACATATGATCCAAAAACTCTAGCAGAAAAATCGATTGCTGTATCAGCCTTGTTTAATAAAATCGATTCTCTAAAAAAATCCATCGATGTCCAAAAATGTGTACCAGGATCAACTGTTTCATAAACAATTTTAAAAGGAAAGCCAAAACGCAAATAACCTATTATAATAACTAATAATGCAAGTATTATCACTGATATTATATCTAATTTTTTTATATAATATTTTTGAATTAATCGCTTTCTAATTAAAAAGAAATATAATAAAATTGATATAATAAAATTAACTATGATTAACGTTATCAATGTACTATGGATATATAGCGCACTCAAAATATATACTATTACTGCATTATAGCAAAACATAAACATAATGGAAATAAAAATCCATAGTAATAAATTTTGTTTTTCATCGCTTTTCTTTATTAGCAAAAATATTGTTAATAAAACGATGATTGATATTAAATAAATAATTGATTGAATCATATAAAGTACCATACCTTTCACTCAATTTAAATTTGTTAATTTTTAAATTATATTCCTAGTATTGATTATAACCATTTGTATAAATTACATCATTACAATTTATATAAGGAGTTACCTCATTATTTTCAATTATAACATAACCTTTACAACTTAATAGAAAAACACTATCAGAATTTATTGTATCAATTAAATCACGAATATCTACTTTAGTTTTAGAAGTAATCATATTTTTAATTGCATATTCTTTTCCATAAGATATAGACTTATGATAAAGTTCATTATATATGTTTTGAAAAAACTCATTATCATTAAAATTATTTTTATTAATCGATTGACCTAAAAGTAAAAAAGTACTTAATATTATTAATAGACAAATAAATATTTTTAATCTTTTTTCTAACTTTAATACCACAATCAAAGCTATACAAATTAATATAAAGATAAAATTAAATTTATATAATATAAAGAACAAAATTGAAATAATTATCAATACCCAATTGTTTAAATCTAACTTATCTACTTTATCTTCTATTTGAATGTTTAACAAAACGAATACAATAACAAATAATGAAAAAATAGATATAGAGAATAGTCTTGATATCATCCAATAATGAACAGCACTATGATTATTACATACAAACATCCACACAAAGGGCATCATAAAAATTAATAATATTGGTGATATTATTTTTACTTTTTCTGTAATTTTTTTTCTCATCTTTATTATTATTAAAGAAAAAGTAACAAGGCATAAAATAATATTTAGTTTATTTTGAAAAAAATAAGTTAAATTCAACTTTAATATATCAAAATAACTAAATGAAAAAGTTATTCCAAGCCTTTGACTTACAGATAAAAACGCATCTTCTATAAAATTTGTTCCTACAAATATAGTCCCAATAACCCATTTTATTATATAAAATAAAACATAGCCGACAAGCCAAAGGATTGAATTCTTTATAATCATTACAATATTTTGTTTATAATTCATATATTTACCATTCTTAAATTCTAGTGCACACAATATTAATAAAGGATAACATAATGTAATTAGTGGAAAACTAATATACATGAAATAAGATGATAAACATCCAAAAATATAAAAATATAAATTACTATTAAAATTATTATTTTTATATTTTAATAAAATAATTATATTAAAAATTATCATTGGTATTATTGTAAAGAAATATTGATAACACGCACTAAATATATATATATTTAATGATATTAAACTTAAAATATATATAATTAAAAATTGCCATTTTAGTTTTTTTAATACTAATACACAAGATATAACAATTAATATTATTCCAATTATTGTTAAAAAAATTAAAGATTCTTGATATGTAAAAAATCTCAATAATGGTTTTAAAATACTTTGGCATCCATGCCAATATCTTCCATATAAAATGGAGTCATGATTTTGCGAATTTAGGGATGCCACTAAGTTGTCATATTGATTCCAATATATCTCTTTATCTCCATATTTTTCAACATATAAGATTCCATATTCGTTTCCAAATGCCCTTTTTATAATTGAATCTTTGTTATTATATGAAATAACATTTAATATTATCATATCTGTATAATTATCAATATCAAGATTATATTTTTTATTAGCTAAAAAATTATAGTTCACTAAACTTTTTGATATATTATTTTTTATTTTTAGATCATCCAAAAGAAATGTCGATAATAATAAAAGAACAAAACTTGATAGAACTATAAGGGTCGTTAATATATATTTTTTCATTTTCACACATCCTTATATCATTCAATAGTTACAATAATAATATTATTATTTTTAGAATTATCTATTGATTTTAAAATATTGGTATCTATATATGATTTTCGAGTAAATATGATATATTTTTTGTTTGTATAAGAGTAATTATTGTAATATAAATATGTATTTATATCAACATTATATAAATTTTTAACGCATTCATAAGTTTGATTAACTGGGCAATTTACCTTATTTATCTGCCAAAAATTTATTAACCATAGTATTTGTTCTACTTCAGCATTAGTAATAAAATCATTATCAATTTCCTTTGCTATTTTTTTTACATCAACTATTTCATCTGGTGTAAATAATACACGTGGATTTTTCATTAAATTCATATTATAACTATAAACATTAAATAACATACTCGGAGTTGTTTTATTCCATTCACCACTATTTAGGTTAATTATCTTATTTTCAATATTTGTAATAGATAAAATAATTGTAAATACCATGAATATTGCATAATTTTTAAAGATAAATTTTTCTTGCTCATAGTATTGGTCATAAGTTTTAAATAATATTACAAAACAAATAATCCATAATATATAATAATATTTTGAAACATAATATGGCATTATTAAATGTAACAGCATACAAATATTTAATACTACCATAAGAGCTAATAGACCAATAATCATAATCAGTTCAAAATCCAATTTTTTTTCTCTAAATTTGCGGAAAAAATAGTAACTTATAATTGGTAAAAATAACAATGAATTACCCAAAACATCATTATAAAAATAGCCATCCAATTGACTTTGGTTTATTAAATCCATATTAGAATTATTAAAAGTTGGTATAATAAAATAAATAAAGCCTAAAATTATTGGAATTCCAAAAATGAAAAAATATTTTTTAATAATATTCTTTGTTTTTATAAAATAAATAAACTCAGCTAAAAAAACAAATGGAATATAAAGATAATATGTGAATGTTAAACCAATATTTAAAAGAAACAACATAAAAAACGCAATATTATCAAACTTAAATTCTCTAATAATTATCATCGTAGTAATAATTATACATGAAGCATGTCCAACATAGAAGAATCCTATTAAAAAATTATTAAGTGGATAGCCAAGTAAAAATAATATTGTACCAACCAATCTTATTATTCTATTATTCTCATTATTAATTAAATAATAGAATAAAATTGCTGTCATAAATAATGTTAAGATATCGTATAAAATATAAATATTATAAAAATTATTTTCAGCAATAAATGGAGCAAAAAATTTAAAGATTAAACCTAAATTAGTATAAGAAGCAAACCTCCATGTTACAAAATTAAATGCAGTTTTATCCTGCGCAAAATTCAATAAAACTGATTCTTTATAAAAACTATAAGAACTTTGAAAATGGACAGCTGGATCTAAGGTTTGATATGTTATAGAAAATGGAAAACCAAACCTTATGAATGATATGATTAATACAATTATAAAAATGATTAGTATGAATATTAAATCTCTTTTATTAAAATAATATTTTTGCTTTTCTTTTTTTAAAAAGAAAAAGTATATAAATAAGCTAGTTAAGATATAAATTATGCTTATAGTCAAAAGAGTTATTGGAATTTTAATATAGCTTAAAATATAAGCAAGCAACGAATTGAAACAAAATAATAATATTAGAGATATAAACATCCATTTAATAATATTTAGTTTATTAGCGCTTTTTTTGATTAGTAAAAAAGCAATTATTAATATAATAGAAGATACAATATATAAAATACTATTTAACATAATAATCATCCTCTGTCTTAATATAAACATTATCCATATTTATTTGATAATATAATTCATAAAACTTATTTAAATAAAAACCATAATAACTCATTTTTTTATTCCATCTCGTATATATACTGTGCCATGTATATAATTTATCTTTATCTGGTATTACATCGACCTTAATAATATTAGTTGAATTAACATTACTCAATATTTTGTCATTAGCACGATAAATTCTATCGTTTCTAACATAACCAAAAAAAGTAAAGATAATATTACCTATTAAGATAACATTCAATAGTATAGATATAAAAGTAAAGTTGCATTTAAAATTATTAAAGTATTTTTTTAATATAAATATTACTAATATAATGATTAACATAATTATTAACAAATATCTAAATGGTAAAATAATACCAATAATTAATAATTCTTTTAGTGATATTTCTTTATTTTTTTGTACTATAATACAATATAAAGATATTAATAATATCGCTATAAGAAAAAATATATAATACCTTATTCCTATAAATCTAATAAGGATTGCTGTAATTATAGTTGGTATATATGCAATAACTAAAGATAAAAATAAAAATGATTGTTTTTTCCAAAAAACTTTAAAAGCCATATAAAATATACTTAGAGTAAGTAATAAATAATATATCATAATGGTAATCATACTAACATTCATAATAATTTGATTTGTTTTTGTAAAAGAACTATAATCATACATTAAATATAAGGTATCAGAATTTTCATATAACTTTAAAATATTAATATCAAATAGATTCGATATTAGTATTAAGAGAAAATAGCTAAGTAAGATTATATATGGTAACTTTTTGACAAATCTATCCTTTTTATTTAATTCCGATAAATATTCCTTACTAATCAGTAATGAAAAAACAGAAATATACACACCCAATAATTTAGGATTAAAAAACCAATTGAAGAAACCATGTGTCTTGGCTAAAAATACTTGAAAATTCGTATACAATTGTAATTCTTCAATTAATGGCTCTGTTCTTAAAATATTTCCAGGTGCTAATAAAGAAATTACAAAACCAATTATCGAAATTAATAATAAAAACATAATTTGATAATTTTTCTGCTTTTTTTTCAAATATACAATTGTCATTATAAATAAAAAACAAATTAACATAAAACTTAATTGTTCTAATATAAATGTTTGTACAAAACATATAACACTTAAAAATATCAATAAAATTAAAGGTATTTTTTTATTTTCCAAATAATTTTTATAAACAAAATATACTACTAATAACGTTAAGACGAATCCCCAAACATATAGTATACCACCATATGCCCAATATAATGTTTCTCTAGATATATATACATTCATTCCAATTATTATTAAAGATAAATAGAATAAGTATTTTTTAAAATCAAAAGTCTTAAATAATTTCAAAATTTTTAGACACAAATAAACTAGCGCAAAAATCATAATTGGATTTAAAAGCCTAAAAAATTGAATACCAAAAAATGATAATCCAAAAGAAACAATGAAATGTCCTACAATTCTACCAGACCATTCATTCCAAAAATAAGACATTTTATCTATGCTAAAATTCAACACATTCAAAAAGTTATGATTGTTATGTAATGGATATAAAACCTCAAAATCATCACCATAAAAATGAACAAATTGCATTTGAATAAAGAAAAATGTATATAATAAAATTAATAATATTATATATTTATATTTAATGATAAAATTTGTAATTTGTTTCATCACATCACATCTCTTCTATTTACCTTTCAATTTATTTTTTATACGTTTTCGTCTAGTCCCAATATCATTAAAATCACAATATTGACAAAATTCATTATTATTTCTACCTTTAAGCATTTTTATTCTTAACTCTGTAAATTTATTATTATTAAAAATATCAATTATATTATTTTCATTAACATTTCCTAAATTAGTAACCTCTTTTGTATCGCAGCAACAAATTCCAACAATACCATCTGGGAAAACATTTAAATCTGTATAAGGAATTGAACAATATGAATTAATTAACTTATATCCCTTTTTATTTGGTGATGAATTAGCTCGATTACTTAAAACCTCATTAGAATAACGTAAATTAATTTGTATTTTAAAATTTAGTTTTCTATTTTTTAAGTACTTATAAATTTTCGCATTTCTAGTATTTAATCGATATTTAGTACTATAATTATTAATTATTAATTCATCTAAAAGATGATAATCAATAATTTCTTGTATTTTTTTTATATCAAGTAAACTACCGTTAGTATAAAGATATGAATAAGCATTAGGAATTTTTTTTCTTATATATTTTAGTTTAGGAATTAAATTTTTATCTAAAAATGGTTCATTATTAATATTTAATGTTATAACACCATCATAGTTAATTTTAGCTAAATCATCAATGATTTTTTTAAAAGTTTTTTCCTCCATCACCTTTGTTTTTCTTGTATCTTGTTTTATATTACAACAACAAAACGAACATAATCCATTACACTTACTAATTGTTTCAATATTAACAAAAAGTGGTATAATTTGAGTATTAGATAATATCATATATTTTTTATTAGGAAAATTTGACAATTTTCTTTGTAGAAAAAGATAAGCATTACTACAAAAATTTGGAATATATTTTCTTAAATAAAATCCCAGTATTCCTCCATATGATTTAACTTTTATTCTCATTCCTACCAAATCCTAACTTATATATATATTATCAAAAAATGTCGTAAAAATAAATACCTTGAATTATAGATTAAGATAGAACTATAAAACTGATGTAACTATTAAGACTTACATATACTGACATGAAAAGAAATTTATAAAATTGGCTATTTAAAATTTTTATCAAATCCAAAAATTTTAGAACAAGAATTTTTTATAAAATCACCTATCTTTTCCAATTTTATATCACAAACTTCTTAAAATTATATTGTAAAAGCATTATAGCAATTATATATTTTAAATTCAATTAAATAATCACTATTAATCTTCCCAAATAATATTTCGATTTTCTATATGATAATATCTTTGATACCAATTTTTTGTATACTCGTATTTTTCAGGCATTTGATAAGCATAATCAGAATATTTAAGTTTTTTCAAATGAATGTCATCTGATAAATAAATATTAATTTCATTTAATTTTTTTTCATTATAATCAAATATTTTAGAATTTTCATAATAACAATATATGCACTTAAAAAAATTAAAAATATTAAATATAATTAAGATTGTTAATAACACATATTTTATATAATAGATTTTTGTTATTCTTTTTTTATTTAAAATAATATAAACTAATGCAACCATTCCTAATATCCAGTTTATAATAAAAATATATAAAATTATAATATACATTTTTTTATTATCATCGCTATCAAAATAATTCTTTAAAATATAAGTTAGAAAGGTATAAATTATTGGTAAAAAGAAGCGAATTGAATTATAAACTACTACTGATACTGAAACTAAATTAGAAAGTATTCCACCTATTACAAGATACATATAATGTCTTTTATTATTTTTACTACAAATAAACCCAATACATATATTAACTATCAAATACAAAAAGCAAATGCTTTTGAAAAGTGTAGAGAAAATATCAATATTATAAAAGTCTATAAAATTATATACATTATAATTAATAAATAAACATATATTAAAAATGATTAAAAAGATTAAGCATATTTTGTATATTAATCCATATCTAATTTTAGAATAAAAAGAATCATAAATAAAAATTCCAGACATTATAAATAAAAAAGGAAAAATTGCTCCATTAAATAAGTAACCAAAATAATCTGATATTTTAAACATAAATCTTCCAAGAATATCTAAACTTACAGAAAGTTGTTCATGATTCATCATTCTATTTTGATTTCCAGGAATAAAATATACACCTATTAATATAATTACTGAAAAAAGGAATAAAAATAGGAATTTTTTATCATTATTTTTTTTAATAAAATTATTTAAGCAAATTAAAAATAAAAATGAAATGTATAAAACAGCAGTACTTTCCATTGTAAAACTTATAATTATAATATAGACGATACTTAAAATAAATCGTAAATTTGACAATTTTTTATTATTTATTACAGTATCTAAAATAAAATATAAAATTAATAATAATGGTATATATCCCCATAAATATAAAATAGTTCCATCTGCCCAATACAGACATTCGTTTAAAATACCAATATCTAAGCCCATTATTATTAATGATAAAAAGAAGGTGATTTTTAGTGTATTGTGACTACCTTTTATATTAATTATTTTAGAACTATAGTAGCAAAACATAAATAAAAATATAGGATTTAAAAGTCTAAAAAATTGAATACCAAAGAAACCTAATCCTCCATGAACAACAAATTGTCCAATTATCCTTCCTGACCAATTTTGATAATAACACCAATAAATTTGTCTAATTAAATTACGATTCCATTCATTAAAAATTGCTATAACATTGTAATCATCAGCATACATTTCAACATTCTGCATCTGTATAAAAAATAATAGATAAATAATTATCAATAAAATTTGATATTTGTATTTTTTTATAAATTTCGCTACTTTTTTCAAATCAACTCTCCAACTTTCTAAAAAACATTCAATACTAAATATAATGGAAATATTCAACATAATCATAATATTCATACTTTGTCAAATAAATTAAATAATCATATTTCAATTAATCATCCCAAATAATATCTATATTCCTAATATTATAATAATCGTTATACCATTGTTTTATATAATCATGCTCATAAGGCATCTGAAAAGCATAATTGGGATAAGTAAATCTTTTTAGATGAATTACAGTAGTTGAATTTCTATCAAACTCACTTAAAATTCTCTCATTATAATCAAATACTTTAGTATTTTCATAATAATAGTACATACATTTAAAAAAATTTATACTATTAAAGATAATTAACATAATCACCAAAATATATTTTGAATAATTTGCTATATTTTTTTGTTTTATATTTAATATCAAATATATTGCTAATACAATTAATCCTAATTTCCAATTAAGAGTTGAAATATACAAAATTAAAATATACAGTTTTAAATTGATATCACTATCACAATAATTCTTAAAAATATAAATCAAGAAAGCTACAATTATTGATAAAAAATATCTTACTGCTATATAATCATCAAAAAATACTGGCAATAGATTAGCTAATATTCCTGCTATTACAATATAAAAATAGTATTTATTTTTTTCCCTACTAACAACAAATCCTATATACACATTAATTAATAAATATAAAAGACAAAGACATTTTAAAATTGAAGTTAAATCATTAAATTTATAAAAATCTATAAAATTATATATTTGACAATTTACGAATATAAACATATTAAAAATAATTAGAAAAACCCCAAATATTTTGCATAATTTATTATAACTAAATTTAAAAATACGATAAATAAAAATACCAGATATTATAAATAAAAATTTAAATAAGCTTAAACTAAATAATTCACCAAGATAATTTGGCAACCTCATTTGAATTTTTTCAAATATATTTGCCTCATAAAAAGATGAATCTACCCACAATACTCTACTTTGATTTCCAGGAATAAAATATATGCCTATTAATAAAATTACTGAAAACAATAGTAATAATAAAATTTTTTTATTATTTATATTATTTTTATTAATAGAGTTATCTAAATATATTAAAAACAAAAATATAATGCCTACAGCAGCTGTACTTTCCATTGTAAAACTTATAATTATGATAAAAATTATACTTAATACAAATCGAAAATTAGATAACTTTCTGTTATTTATACAACAATCTAAAATAAAATATAAAATTAATAATAATGGCATATAGCTCCATAAATATAAAATTGTGCCATCAGCCCAATACAAACATTCACTAACAATACAACTATCGAGTCCTAATATTATTATTGATAAAAATAGTGTAATCTGTAATGTATTATGATTGTTTTTGATATTAATTAATTTAGAAATATAAAAGCAAAACATAAATAAAAATACAGGATTCAAAATTTTAAAAAATTGTAATCCAAAATACCCTAATCCACCATGAACAATAAACTGTCCAATTAATCTGCCAGAAAAACCTTTATAATAAATCCAATAAATTTGGCTTATCAAACTATCATATTCACGAAAGACCGATTTCACAAAATAATCATCAGCATACATCACAACATTCTGCATCTGTATAAAAAATAATAGATAAATAAATATCAATAAAATTTGATATCTATATTTTTTTATAAAATTAATTATCTTTCCCATTACCTACATTTACCTTTCATAAAACTAGATTTATTATATCAAAATTTATGTAAAAATAAAACAATACTTATACTAACAAATTATCAATTTAATGCATGAGCAATTATATTTTCATAGAAATAGCTATCAACATTAACTATTTAATTCCGACAAAATATATAACTACCTAAGTATTTTGACACAAGTATCAAAATTATCTATCAAAATTTGTTAAAAAAAACAGTCAGATTTCAGACTGAAAGCATATTTAAAGTTTAAATAGTTTGAATAAATTTTCATGTAGTATCGTTGAAGAAATTATCTACAACTTTATTTTCTAAAATTTAAAGATAAAGCATATTTATTTTAACTCTTTTACAATGTATTTATTTATAAAAGATATATTTTTAAAATACATTGTTGAATCAATAAATGATTTCTTTTCTGTACGTAGATCATATGCCAAATCTAGTAAAACGCTATATTCTTCAGGAATATCAATCTCTTTTGATTTTAAATAAATATCTTCATATGTGATACATAAATAGTTTTGTTTAGAATATATTAAATCTCTTGTTACATAAAAACACGATTTATAAAATTGTTCATTAGCTAATTCTGTATTTCCATTTTTAAATATTTTAACAGCTGATAAGGCAAGACCTTTATTAAAGTAAACATCTTCTAGTAAACAATCTTTGGTTATGATTGGAACCTTTAACTCTCGAAATACATCTTTTCCCTTTATTGTTCGAGCACCACCTTTAATTAACGATGCAATATATATTTCTTTTTGAAAAGGTGTGTCTATATCGTATGCAAACATTTCTTCCAATTTAAATGGAAAAATCGAATAATTATTTTGAGGTATTATCTCCTTTATTTGTTTACGTGAGATATAATTATCACTTTTAAATATTACACCAATTTCATAATCGCTTTTACTATTAAAAGTACTTGTTGCAGCAGATCCATATAAAAAAATTGAATAAGGATTAAAATTAGATTCGATTTCATTTATTATTATATCTAGACTATCCATATCATTCTTTCTCCTTTTAATCATTATATCATAATTGAGAAGAAATTTTATATTTTAGATTTAACCAAATATTTAACCACCTAGATATTTTACCAAGTATAACAAAATTAACTGCGAGAAATTAAAAATATCAATCATATTGACTGATATTTATATATTTAAAGTTCAAAAAGTTCGAACAGATTTCAATCTAGTTTTTTTTCTTTCTTGTGTAGTTAATGCAGTTGCTTGTGGAATATAGTTTTGATTCTTCAATAATAAAAGTATCCTTTCAATATATTCATCTATATATTTTGAATTAATTTCTGTACTCATAAAAACCCTCCTTAACAAAGCTATATTAGAGCACATTTCTATATTATTTCAATAGTTGAAATATTTTATTAAATTTAATAAAATTACCATTAATATAATTGATTACTCAATTTTCCATACTAACTTTCATTTTTAGAGTTTTTAGTTTTTCCAATTCTGTAATTCCTTGTTTCAAATATTCAGCACATGTAGTAGATTTCATAGTCTCCATTTGTTCCATTAAATTTTCTAAACTTTTTATTTGTGAGAAAACAGTAGCATATTCATTAGAGCCTTTTATAATCTGTAATTCCTTTTGCAATTTTTTTAATCTACCTAAAAGTTTTTTTACATCTTTTATCGTACTTTCTATTTGTAGAATAGTATCAACTGCTTTTGTTTTTTCTTCCACTTGTATAAAATCAATTTGTGGCTTAATCCTAAAGCTATTGAGTTCTTCATAGGTTGGCAAATTAGAGATATCAATATCAAAATCATATATTTGTAACTTAGTAATTATACCCAAATATGGGCCTCCAATACAATCATCTTCCCAGTCAATTTGTTTATCACTCAACAAAACATATTTAAAGTTACTTATTTCTATTGTATAAGTATCCTCATAATTATTCTCTGGGTTTGCACTTTCCATTTTTACTAACCAATTTTTAGCACCATCTGTATAAATGTATGTTCCAACATATCCATTTTCTATTGTTCCATCTTGTTCATCGTTTTTTGCATTATAGTATGCTTTTTGAAATTTTGAAAATTGAACATTATATATTTCGTTTGATATTTGACATTCAACATTAATATTCAATTGGTCAATTTGTAACTCCTCTACTTTTTTTAATACAGTATATATTTTATCCTTTTTTAAATTATTACCTTTTAAATATTCTATCATTTTATGAAACATGTTACCTTTATCTGACCATTTTGATAATTGTAAATATTCAAAAAGTTCTCTTATTAATTTTTTATGTTCTAATTCTTCAATGACATTTTTATACTTTATACAAAAATTTTTCAATTTTTCTATTAATTGTTCATGATATTTTTCAGCTTCCTTTAAAGATACTGTATTTAATATAATCGATAATGCAATATCATCTTTCTTACCTTGTGTACCAATCTTTATAATATAGTCTAATACATTTTGTAAGTTGACATAATCTATATTTTGAATATTATTATATGGGAAAATTCTTTTATCAATATTCTTTATATCACCATAATATTTTAAAACATCTACTTTATCATTTAAATCAATTTTTTTACTATGACCTAAGTAATTCATATACGAGTATAGATTTAATATCGTTACATCACAACTTTTATTTATTTTTTCTCGAATCAAATCGTCAATATTTTCAAAACTATAGTTATTATTTGCAAGTTGATTAAAAATGCTATATTTAAACACTAAAAAGTCATCGTATGTCATATTATCTTTTAAGTCAATTATCTCAGTAACAAAATAAAAAAAGTCTTCATATATTCTTGCATCTAATTCTAAAATTTTTCTAAAAAAAGTGGTATCTACATTTTTTATCATAAACATAACTTCCTCTCATTCATTTCATCTTTCAATTTCATTTTATTCCAAAACCATTGATAAGTAAAATATATAAATGTTATAATGTTAATAAGAGGTGCTTATCATGAATATAGATTTAGAATTATATCGAATTTTTTATGTAGTCGCAAAACATAAACATATGACAAGAGCAAGTGAGGAACTACATATATCACAACCTGCCATATCACAATCTATCAAAAAATTAGAAGAGCAATTAAATGGTACATTGTTTTTAAGAAGTAATAAAGGAATGGAATTAACAGAAGAAGGTAAAATGTTCTATGGATATGTTAAAGGTGCATTAGAATTAATTGATAATGCTGAAAAAGAATTTACTTCATTTAAAGACTTATCGAAAGGTGAAATCAAAATAGGATGTTCTACCACTTTAACCAAATTAATTTTATTAGATACTATAGAAAGATTCCATAAAGACTACCCTAACATTGATATTAATATAACTAATGATTTAACTAGTAATTTAATAAACGATTTAAAATTTGGTAAACTAGATTTTGTCATCTTTAATGAAAGTAATGTAAAGGAGTCAAATGTACTTTTAAAAAAAATAAAAGAATTAAAACAAGGTTTTGTTTATAATCCTTCTATTTTTAGTGATTATATAGAAAATTTTAATGATTTAAATAACTATCCATTAATACTCCAACCATCTGAATCAAATAGTAGAAAACTATTAGATTACATTGCATTATCAAACAATGTGAAATTAATATCAAAAATGGAAGTTGTTAGTCAAGAACTTATCACTGAATTTACTCATATTGGACTTGGAATTGGTTTTGTAATAATAGATTTGGCAAAAAGGAATTTTGATGACTTAAAAGAACTAAAATTAAATAAAAATATTCCCAATATCAATGTTTTTTTAGCAACAAATAAATCTATATCTTTGACATTCGCCAGTAAAACATTTATAGACTATTTATAACACACCCATATTTTTTCTTATAGAAGCACTTATAGTATTTTTCATTTTGATTCCTTCAAACAACAATCTAATATGATTAAAACAATTTTTTACTACATATACTCAAATAAGCAATCTTAAAAACCTATCTCTATATTTATCATTCTGATCTAAAGAATCTTGATAACATTCATCATCTTACTACTTCTTTACATATTTAAAATCTAAATATGTAATATTATAAACTACTTTGTACGATGAGTTAATACCTTTTGAAATACTTCGTTTTCTCTCTTATGTTCATTAGCAATAACTAATTCTCTTTCTTTTGAATAACCAGATAATTCCATTGCTCTTTTGCAACTTTTTTCATAATCACATAATGTTGATTCTATTATTCCATTAGAACCATTATTTAATATTTCATATATACCCTTATTAACGTAATTATTCTTCTTTTTAGATACAATCTTATTTTGATACATATAACCTAATATATAATTTGCCAAAGCATTATGCCCAGCAGTTGAAATATGGAAATTATTCTCACTATTATTATAGTTCTTTCCAACTTCTTCTGTATCAACAAATGTAATACCATATTGTTTACATAAATCTAATAATGATTCATTGTAAGCAATTACTAAATCTCTAAATATATTCATTTCTTCACTTTGTAAAGATTTGGGGATATATGCTCCCAAAGTATAGATATCTGTTTTTGAATTAATACCTAATATACTTTCATAATTATTCTCGATAGAATCCATTACTTTTCTCAACGTTTTAGGATCGTTTGTCTTCTCTAAAGTATAATAATAGTTTGGTTTTTTATCTTTTGTTTTATAGTCTCCCTTTATTCCAAATGGATTAGCACCTACTTCTCTCATTAAGTCATTTACACCACTTGAATATATCATTACAGGTTCTTTTGCATCCCTTAATGAAGTTGAAATTTTAATATTTTCATCACCTTGCTTAGGTGTATAGATTAATCTATATGCATTACCAATTTTTCCTAAAAATTTAGGTAATCCTACATCAGACATAACCTTTTCTAAAGCACTAACTACACTATAAATCTGTGATAATTTTATTTCTTGTAAACTTAAATTATTTTTTAAAAAGTAATCTATATGTTCTGTTTTATTCATAGTAAGCGAAAAAGCATTAATAATTTCAGGCGTTAATTCTTCACTTGTTAAAGCTGCAGCTAAGTATTCTAATAGTCCTTTTTTAAAGAAAGTAGAAGTTGTATTTACTCCTTGTGAATCATTAAGACCAACTATTAACAATCCATTATCTTTATAATATTGTATTAAACTTTCAATTTTTTCGTTATCTGAAATAACTTTTTCCATTGCAATTCCCCCTTGAATTGCCGTTTATTTTAACATTTTTTATTTTATCTGTCAAATTATCTAAATGCTCTTTTTATATTATTTTCAGCTGTTTTGCTATCAACATTTTTGTATTCATCACGTATAAATTTATTTAGTCTTTCCATATCAAAATTAAATAAACTATTTTTATTTCTATATTGTTGCACAATTTGATTTTCTTGCCAATTTGGATATTTTATATCCAAAATTCCTAGTAAGGAACTGACTACAATTTTTTTCCAAAAATAGAAAAAAACAATCTTTCGATTGATTCTATATATCAAAGTTCAAATAGTTCGAACAGATTTCCCAATGGTGCCCTAAGGGAAGACGTATAACAACTATTTAATTATTTTAAAGTAAATCCACCATCAACTGCAAGAATCTGTCCAGTTATATAAGAGGCTTCATCTGATAATAAAAAGCATATAGCATTAGCTATTTCTTCAGCAGTTCCCATTCTTTGAATAATAGAATAATCTGTAGTTGCTTTAGGATCTTCTCCTGTACTTGCAGTAAGAGGTGTATCGATAAGCCCTGGAGCTACAGCATTTACACGAATATTTTCACCAAAATATCTAGCAAACGATTTCGTAAGGGAAATTATTCCTGCCTTTGTGGCTGAATATATAGCATTATAAGGTTCTCCAATTATTCCATCTACACTTGTTGTCGTAACTATTGAACCATTTTTTGAAGTATCTTTAATTAAATTACCAAAGATTTTTAAAGTATTAAAAGTTCCAATTAAATTAACATTAATAGTTTTATCTATGTTTTCTGGAGTTATATTGTCAATATCACATGGTAGTGGAATAATTCCAGCATGCGCAGCAACCATATCTAATCTTCCAAACTTTTGTAATATAAAAATTTTTAAAGATTCCAAATCATTAGAATTTGAAATATCAGCTTTAAAATAATAAACTTCATTTCCAGCAAAATTATCTCTTATAAAATTTTCATCTATGCCTTTATTATCATTTATGATAACAATATAGCTTTCTGATAATTTCTTTGCAGTCGCAAGACCAATTCCTTGAGTACTTCCAGTAACTAACGCAATCCTTTTCATCTACTTCACCTTTCCCAAAACAAAATTATTGTTATTTAAACTAACTATTTTTGATTATCGCACTATTAAATAGTAAATTGTTAGTCAATTTGCAAGTGTGTTTACTAAATTGTCATAATTTAGTATAAATTATTGTATTATATAAAATGATCTAGTATAATTTTCTTAGGAATACTTTAACAGTTGAGTGCTTACCTCCGAAGGGAGGTAATGAAAATGACTAAGAAAGATTTTTTAATCTTTGCTTTAATCGTTATCATCATTCTACTTATTCTTCTATTATTTGAATGATAATGAATTATAAAAAGAAAACGCACTCAATCTAACAAGATTAAGTGCAAACCATTTTGGTGAGTACTCAACTTTGCGATGTTAAGTATTCCCTTTTTTATTTTATGCAAGTTTCCTTGACATATTCATAATAACATAAAA
>CAYOYB010000006.1:0-135327 GCA_964408085.1 uncultured Muribaculaceae bacterium
TTATCTCTTTTAAATAATCTCTATTTTCAGGATCTAGCATAATAGCTTTAAAAATGCAATCATATGTACCTAACATTAATTCACTACTTGTTCTTGTTGTAGTCATTTTCCACCTCCATTTATAACATACAACAAGTGTTAATCAAAATCCTTTTTGAAAACAAAAAATAATCAAAATGATTATTTTAGTGAATATATTTATTTTATAATAAACCAAAATGTTGTACCTTTACCTTTAATAGTATCAACACCATATTTGAAATTATGATTAATCAAAATATTTTTAACAATCGATAAACCTATACCAGTTCCATATACTTCACGTTTGTAACTTTTATCAACTTTATAATATTTATCCCAAATCAAATTCAAATCCTTTTCATCAATTCCATTACCTGTATCTATAATTTCTACCTTAACACCCTCATTTTTATTTATAACCTTAATAATAACTTTTTTATCACTTCCTGTATAATTAATAGCGTTATTTATTAAATTATATATTACTTGTTCAATTCTCCTTTTATCTGCTCTAACAATATTGTTAGTTTCATATTCAAAAATAAACTGATAATTTTCATTTGTTTTTAAATAATCATAACGCTTTAAAATAGTCTGAATTAAATCAATAAGATTAAATTGTTCGATATTTAATTTATCAACATTAGCTTGAACTTTAGATAATTCTAATATATCATTTACTAATAAATTTAAACGATCTGTTTCATCAATAATTATATTTAAATTATCAGTTCTTTTCTTAATATCTTTTTTATTTAAATCTCTAGCCATTTCAGCATAAGCTTTTATCATAGTTAAAGGTGTTCTTAAATCATGACTTACATTAGCAAGTAATTCACGTCTAAGATTTTCTGTTTTGGATAATTCGACTGATGCTTCATGCAAAGTATCTGCTAATTCATCTATTTCTGTAATATTAGATGATGTATCAAACTTAACATTATAATTATTATTGGCGATTTCTTTAGCTCCATTATTTATTTTAACAATTGGGCCAGATATTTTTTTGGAAATAAAATAAGCGACTAAAAAAGATAATAATAAAACCCCAATCGTCACATAAATTAATTGACTTGCTAAAATGCCAGCTGTAGAATCAATAGGTTCTAATGATGTTGTTATAAAAACAATCAAGTCATTTGATATTTTTTTACCATAAATTAAAGTTTGGTTTTTAAACCTTGGATTAGTTGTTTCGTATCTAAAAGTATTATCTAAACTCTTAATAAACTCTATTTTTTTATCAATATACTGAGAATTATTAACATCTTTGTCAATCAAACAACCTCTAATTTGGCTAGTAGAAGAGTATAGTAATAAATCGCTATTAACAGTTTCAATACAAACATTATTATTAAAAGATAACTCATCAAGTAAATCGCTAAAATTTTTATTATTATAATTTTCACTAATAGTTGTAACTATATCATTAATTTCGCGATTTTTCATCCATCGATAATATGATTTCAAAAAAATAACTTGAAATAACCATAATGATAATAAAATAACAATTGAAAATATAATTAAATAAAACCAAATCTTTGATGTTAATGAATAACTATTCTGTTTCAAATTTATAACCTACTCCCCTTACAGTTACAATTAAATCTCGATATTTACCTAACGTATTCCTTAACATTTTTACATGTGTATCAACCGTTCTATCATCACCAAAAAAGCTATATCCCCATATTTTATCTAATAAAATTTCTCTTGTTAAAGCAATATTAGGATTGTTAATAAAATAAACTAGTAAATCATATTCCTTAGGAGTAAATTTAATATTTTCATTGTCAATTATAATATTATGAGCCTTAAAATCTACTGTCAATGTTTTATAAGTAAATTTATCTTCTAATTGTTTATTTCGTTTTAAAACAGCTTTTATTCTAGCAATCAGTTCTTTTGGACTAAATGGCTTTGTAACATAATCGTCAATTCCTAATTCAAACCCCATCAATTTATCAAATTCATCAGTTCTAGCTGATAAAATAATAATAGGAATATTTTTATCTTTAATTTTTTTACATAAAGAAAAACCATCTAATTTAGGCATCATAATATCTAAAACTAATAAATCAAAATTTTCTCTATTAATAAGTTCTAAAGCTTCTTCGCCATTACTAGCTAAAACAACATCATAATTTTCATTATAACAATATTCTTTAATAACTTCTCTGATTAATTTTTCATCATCAACAACCAATATTTTCATAAATAATCACTTCTTCCAAAATTATTTTATTATATATTTATGTAATTTGTGTGAAAAAAAGCCTTTATTTAAGACTAGCTTTAATAAACGAGTCAAATAAAGGATGACATTTTGTTGGTCGACTTTTAAATTCTGGATGAAATTGACAAGCAATAAAATGTTTATGTTTTGGATACTCCACAATTTCTACTAAATCTGCAACCTCATTAATACCTGAAAAAACCAAACCTTTTTTTTCTAAAATATCACGATATTTATTATTAAATTCATAACGATGTCTATGGCGTTCTAAAATTTCCTCTTGTTTATAATCAGCATAAGCTAAAGTATCTTTCTTGATTTTGCACAAATAATTTCCTAATCGTAAAGTTCCACCCATATTTACAATAGCCTTTTGGTCAGACATAAGATCAATAACAGGGTCTTTACATAATTGATTAAATTCAGTTGATGAAGCTTCTTTTAAACCACAAACATTACGTGCAAATTCAATAACTGCTAACTGCATTCCTAAACATATTCCTAAAAAAGGCACATTATTTTCACGAGCATAAGAAATAGCTTTAATTTTTCCTTCAACACCACGATTTCCAAAACCACCTGGGACTATAATACCTTTAGAATTTTTAAATATTTCTTTTAATTTTACATCGTCTTTTTCTAAACTTTCAGAATCAATCCAATTAATTTTGATTTTTGTTTGATATTTATAACCAGCATGATGTAAAGACTCAGCAACTGATAAATAAGCATCATGTAGTTCAACATATTTACCAACTAACGCTATTTCAATTTCATCTTTTAAATTATCAACAGTATCAATCAAATCTAACCAATACTTAATATTAGCTTTTTTAATTGGCAATTCAAATTGTTTTAAAATATTTTCATCAATTTTTTGATTATAAAAATTAACTGGAATTTGATAAATATTTTTAACATCTACTGCATTAATAATATTTTCTTCTGGAACAGAACAAAATAAAGATAATTTTTTTCTAATAGAATCAGATAATTCAATAGGTGTTCTACAAACAATCGCATTAGGTGTTATTCCCATATTTCTTAAATCACGTACACTATTTTGTGTTGGTTTAGTTTTTAATTCTCCTGAACCATAAATATATGGTATTAAAGTTGTATGAACAAAGAATGTATTAGCTCTTCCTAATTCATATTGAATTTGTCTTAAAGCTTCAATAAAAGATTGTGATTCAATATCTCCTACAGTTCCACCAATTTCTGTTATTACAATATCAGCTTTTGAACTAATACCAGCTTCATAAACTTTATTCTTTATTTCATTAGTAATATGTGGAACCATTTGAACAGTAGCCCCTAAATATTCACCTTTTCTTTCCTTTTCAATAACAGAAGAAAATATTTTTCCACTAGTAATATTAGATGTATAATTTAACTCCTCATCAATAAATCTCTCATAATGACCTAAATCTAAGTCCGTCTCACAACCATCATAAGTAACATAAACTTCACCATGTTGAATTGGATTCATCGTGCCTGGATCAACATTAATATAAGGGTCGAATTTCTGCATAAATACTTTATATCCTCTTGATTTTAGTAATAACGCTAAAGATGAAGCTGTGATTCCCTTACCTAAACCAGATACTACTCCACCTGTTACAAAAACATATTTTGTCATAAATAAAACACCTCCATAAAAACAAAAAAAGCCATGAGAGATTTCATAGGCTCTCTTAAATTATAACATAGTTTACAATAATAGACAATTATATTTTTAAAATTATAAAAAAAAGATTTAGTTGCCTAAATCCTATTTAATTACTAAACCAAAGAAATTAACAATATCATTTTTTATTTTTATAACACCCCTTTTAAGATTAGGAAATGCCATAATTAATCTTTTAAAGAAAACAGAATGTTTCGCTAATTTATTTTTAACCTTACTAGAAATTTCTTCAGTACTATCTTTTAACATATCATTAGTTAAATTTTTAAAATTATAAATAATATAAAAAGAAACTATTAAATCAATACAGAAAATAATGAGAAGAGATATACAGATTATATTTAAAATATTAGCTTGCATAGTTGTTATTAAATTTATTAAAAATGGTTGAGAAAATTTAATGATAACAACACCTGCTAGTCCAAAGAATAAACTGTTTTGCAAACAAACGCGACCATTTAAATTAAATTTATAATCAGAATAATCCCACCATCTAGCTTTAAATATTTTTTCTAATAAAAAACCAGTTAAATATTCTAGCGTTGTACATATTAATACAGCACTTATAAACAAAATTAATGTATTATTAGAGAATCTACTTAATAATAGTAACATTAATAAAGCTCCTATACCATGTACTGGGCAATATGGTCCTAACAAAAAACCTCGATTAATAAACTTTTTTTGACGATAAAATTGATCAAATACTTCAAGTATCCAACCAACTAATGAATAGAAAATAAATGTTATAAATAAAATTTTAAAATTATATACATTTATCATTACAATCAACCCCTACCTATTTATTTACAAATAATGTATCTATTTTTTTATTAGGAATTAACAATTTAATTCCAGAAACAACTTTTATATCAAAAACATTTGTATTGCCTTCATATTTCTCACCATCAATACACCACTTTTTACGTGCAATATCATTAAATGTTATTTTCAAATTATTAGTTTTATGGAAATAAAAACCAGGTACTTTAGTAATATCATGCATTTTTAAATAATACAAACTTTTTATAATATCTTTTTTAGTGGATAAATTACAAAATAAAACTTCAAAGCGATCATCATCTAATTTAATATCTTTAAAGAAATTATTAACACCAGCTATTCTATTAGCATTTGATGCAATCATAAAAGAATAAAGCCCACGATATACTTCGCCATCAATTTCATAAGTTATATCATATAAATTAGTCTTAGAGCGAAAACTTTTAGCTCCTTCTAAGATATAAGCTAAATAGCCATATTTTTTCTTCAAATCTCTAGATGTTTCATAAGGAACATTCATAAATTTTCCAAATCCAGCAACATAAACAAAAGGGTCACCATTAATTGTACAAATATCAATATCTTTAACTACGCCAGTCATAAGCAATTTCAGATTATTAATAGAATTTTTAGTATAACCAAACATTGAACCAATATCATTAGTTGTTCCAAGTGGAATATGCGCTAATAAAAGTCTTGTTGTTCTTTTAAAATTGCCAGTCATCACTTCATTAAAAGTCCCATCTCCTCCTACTGAAATAACTAAATCTATTGTATCATCTAAACTCTCAACTATTTCTGTAGCATGTCCATGATATTTTGTTACATGTGTGATAACTTCATAATTATTTTGTGCCAATATTTGTTTATATTGTTTCAAAAAAACATTTTTATTTTTTTTACCACTATTAGGATTATAAATAACAACGCATGTTTTCATTATTACACCTTTCTTTAAACTTAAAACATTCCCTTAAACGTAAGCTATGTTTTTATTATATCATATAAGTAAAAAAAAAGCATTAATTATAGTTAAATTTCTTTATAACAATTAGAACAAACAAGCTTTTTCCTTTTGTTTTTCTTCAAAAAATAGCCACAATTAGAGCATAAAAAATAGTTATTAATAATTTTCTTATTAGTTAAATTATTAATAACAACATTTTTATTACCCATAATTTCTAAAATAAAATAAGAAGGATTATTAATAGATGACAATATATAATTATGATTTTTTGTTCGTGTTAAAGCTACATAAAAAAGTCTTCGCTCTTCTTCAAAATAAAAATTTTCTTTCTCTTTTAAAATTGCAATTTCATAATCATCAACAACTTGTGATGGAAATCCATAAATCTCATTATTAGCGTTCAAAATAATAACATCATCATAAGTTAGCCCTTTAGAAGCATGTGCAGTTAAAAAAGTGATATCAGCTTTATTTTTTAAACAAAAAACTTTATCATTTTTTATATCAAAAAATTCTTTATCAATTATTTCCTTTAATTCATGTTTATATCTTCCTATTAATAAAATTCTACTACTAGGATTTTCTTTTAAAATATCACAAATAATATTATAAACAATTTGTGATTTATTGTTTAATTCATCATAAAAATAAATATTAATAGGATTATCAACCTTTTTTAAAGAACATAATTGTTTTTTTATTTGACCAGTATTTTTCATAATAAAATTACCAGCAATATCTATAAGTTGTTGACTATTACGATAGGTTTTAGTAAGTAATAAAACTTCACAATTTCTCATAATTTTTGGAAAATTAACAAATATATTAACATCAGAACCAGCAAAACCAAAAATAGCCTGCCAATCATCACCAAAAGCTATAACCTTAGTTTTCGCTTTACTTAAAATTTTGATTATTTCAAATCGATTTTTAGAAATATCTTGAAATTCATCAATTATAACATACTTATAATTTAATGAATTATTATTTTTTAAAATACTTATAGCTTCATTAATCATATCATTAAAATCAATAATATTATTTTTTTCGTTATAAACATTATAATATTTATATGCTTTATATATAATATTTAAAAATAGAGAAATTCGTCTATTTTTTATATATTTTTCTTTCAGTTTTAAAAGTTTATCAATATTATTATAATTAACTTTATAATTATTTATAAAATTACAACACAATTGTAAGAATTGATTATAACTATTATCTACCTCTTCTAGTCTTTCAAAATTTTTAATGCCCATTCTACTTAATTCTTTAAATAAAGATTTTAAAATATTAGTTCCTTTAACTAAATCAATTGTATTAGTTTTTTTTCTTTTAGTTTTATTTAAATATCTAATTTTGATATTTAAGTTTTTATATTTAAATATAAATTCTGAAATAACATGATTAAAATTAACAATATTATATTTAAATTTTAGTTTAGTTAATTTTAAAAATTTTATAATAGCTAATTCTTCTAAACTAGAAATAAATTTAAAAGACTCTTCATTAGTTATTTTAGTTAATTTTTGATTACCAATATAAATATATAAAAATTCCAAATATTCTAAATAATCATTAGTAAAATAAATATCGTGTAAAAAATAATTATTTAAAACGTTATATAAATTATCTAAAATTCTTTTTTTCTTACTTTTTCCAATAATAGTCATGCCTAATTTATGAAAAGTCATAATATCTATATCCAAATTATATTCTCCATTTATTCTTTTTTTCAAATCATTAACTGATTCATTAGTAAATGAAATAACTAAGATATCTTTAACATCAATATGTCTAACCTGAACAAGATGTTTCACCTTAAATGCAATTAAAGTTGTTTTTCCACAACCAGCTCCTGCTACAACTAAACAATTTTGTGAATCATTTAAAATAATTTTTCTTTGTTCAGTATCTAACTTAATAGTAGAATCATCTTTTTCCATTTTTTTAAAAAATTCTATATTATCCATACTTATAATATACAAAAAAAGGATTAAAAAATCCTTTAAAATCCATTAATTATTGACTAATATATACAGTTTTAATCCCATAATCATTATCTAAATCTGGATAACTAATTGGAATATGAATGTATAAATCATTCGTATCTTTTATATCAATTGTTAAATCTCCTACTTTGCTACCTTTAACTAAATCAAATTCATAATCATTATAAATTATTGTGTTATTTATTTTATCAACACATATACTACGTGTTTGGCCAGATTGAAATGATATAATATAACAATTATTTTGAATAGAATATCCATTGAAATTTCCTAAATTACTTGTTAACAAATCACTATTAATCATTTTACTAATGTTTGACTGCTTTAAAGCTAAATTTGAAGCAACAAAGTTATTAGTATATATACGTTTCAATGTAATAATTAACTGAAATAAAAATAACACAATAATCATTGTAAGCGCAAATGCTACAATAATTTCTACCAACGTAAATCCTTTATTCTTTTTCATAATCAATCTCCTTTAATTAGCTATGATTAAAGTAGCATATTCATTATTGTCAAATTCAACAATAATCCTATAGTTATAAATTTGATTATAATTTTCATCAAATATTGGTTCTGGATCAGCATTTATTCTTCTAATAAATGTTGCAAAATTTTGACTTGCCTTTTCGCCTCTACTTGCATTTAATAACAATTGATAATCTGTTTGTTCAAAATCTACTTTTTCTCTAGTAAAAATTATTTGCTTAACCTGATAAAAACTAGTTAATGTTGTAAGTCTTTGGCAAGCTTCAGTTCGATAAGCATTACCACTATTACCACTACAATCAGTAAGTACTTCTAAAAAACGATTATTATTACTAGCAATATTCTGTTCTAGAATAATTTTTAAATTTTTATAAAAAGTACCATTATTATCTTGCAAAATAAAATTTTTAATATTTTGTGCAGCATACAAATTGTCAACACTATTGTAATGAAAGTCCCTATCAAAATTTTTAACTATGTTATTAAATTGAAGATATAAAGCAATTAAAACCGTTGAAACCAAAGTAGAAACAACCAATGTTTCAACTAACATAAACCCTTTTTGTCTTTTTTTCATAAACTTTTCCCCTTTATGGTTGATATTATTCCAAATCTATTATATAATATATTTATGGTAAAATCTAGTCTTATTTAATAAAAAGGGGATGAAATTTTTATGTTGAAAATATACGACTTTGCTAAAATGCCAGTTGTAGAGGTTGTAAACGATATTTTGGTCGATGCATCAAAACGAGGAGCCAGTGATATTCACTTCGATCCAATGGAAAATCATATGAAAATTAGGATTAGAATTGATGGTGAATTAGTTGACTACGCTGATGTTCCAAATGAAATTAAGAAAAATTTAGTTACTCGTGTCAAAATTATCGCTGGAATGAATATAACTGAATCTAGATTACCACAAGATGGAGCTATAAAAGCTACACTACAAGATGTACCACTTGATCTTCGTGTATCTTGCCTGCCAACTAATCAAGGCGAAAAAATCGTTATTCGTATTTTAGACTATAGTATGAGTTTAAGTGGAATTGAAAGTTTAGGTTTTTCAGAACAGAACTATCATAAAGTTTTAGAGATGATTAATACTCCTAATGGTATAATTTTAACTACTGGAGCTACTGGTAGTGGTAAATCAACAACTGTATACTCCATGCTTCAAAGATTAAATAAAGAAAATACCAATATTATTACCGTTGAAGACCCAATTGAAATGAATATTGAAGGAATTAATCAGGTTCAAACTAATAGTGAAATTGGTTTAACATTTGCTAGTGCTTTAAGATCTATTTTACGTCAGGACCCAAATGTTATTATGATTGGTGAAATTCGTGATACAGAAACTGCGCAAATCGCTGTCAGAGCATCTATTACAGGTCATATTGTTTTATCAACATTGCACACCAACGATTCATTAACAACAATTGAGCGTTTAATTGATATGGATGTTCAACGTTATTTATTAGCAAGTGCTTTAGTTGGAATTATTTCACAAAAGTTAGCTCGTAAATTATGTCCACATTGTAAAAAATTACGACCTACTAACGAATATGAAAGAGACTTATTTAAAAAAGTTCTAAATAAAGATGTTAAGGAAATTTATTCAAATGATGGTTGTGATGAATGTACAAATGGTTACCAAGGGCGTATCGCTATTCATGAAGTACTATTAATTAACCAAGAAATTAGAGACGCAATTAGTTCTAATATAAGAAAAGATGCACTTCGTAATTTAGTTTATGGTTCTGGTGTTACTACTTTATTACAAGATGGTCTTGAAAAAGTACTTGAAGGTCAAACAACTTTAGAAGAAATCTTAAAAATTGTTGAATTAGAAGATGATGAAAAAGAAGAAGCATTTGATGTATATAATGAAGAGATACCTGAACCAAATAATGTTTCAATAAATGATACTACTACTGGTATACCTATAAATAATATCAATTCTAATAAACCAATAAATGAAAATGACCTTGCTATGATAGATGATCCAAATAAACAAATGGACTATTTAGAAGATTTTATCAATAATAAATTTTAAAAAAAGAATATCAATAATTAAGATTTGATATTCTTTTTTATATATAGAGAATTTTTAATTATTATTCGTTAACTCTAATTTTAAAACTTTGTCAGTTTCGACTGGAATACACACAATATTACTTGCTTCGCTAGATAAAGATATATTATCCTGGTTATTTTGATTTGCAATATAGAAACGTTTTAAATAGTCTCTATATTTTTTTAATTGTTCAATATTTGCACTATTAATTAAATCATCAAATGTTATTGGTGTTTCTTTTACCTTTTTATATATAAGTGTATATGTATGATTTTCAATGGCTGAATCATATTTTTTTAACTCTGCTTTAATTGTATCTTTTTGTTTCTCATATTTGTATTTCGTTTTTTCAATTACTGAATTAATTTTAATAATATTATATCTTTGTAGCATAATACAATAAGAATTAATTAAAATAGGGAGTATTAAAATACTTGTACTAGTAGTACTAGGTACAGTCACTAAATTAAGAAATAACATTAATGTATGACAAGTTAAATTGTAAAATAATTGCTTTTTAAATTTTTTTATACTTTCAAAATTTTTATTTTTTCCTAAACGGTAATTACTAGAAATAACATTAGATAATTGCTTTCTTTCCTCTTTTGTCATTTCTTTATCATATAGAAAAGACATTTGAAATGTTATCATATTGCCAAATGATAAAACCATTTTCTTAAATATTTTAACTCCTAATAATTCATATATTTTTATTTCAACATTTGAATTACTTTTCATTAAGGTTATCCCCTCACTTTTAACTTTAACTTGGATATTCAATATATTTTCTTGCTAAAATTGGATTATATTTTAACATACGTATTAAATTGTGTCAAATTTATAATCAAAAAAACTACTATATTTTAATAAAAAATAACAAATCACTTTGTTATTTTGATAAATAGTTTTTATGGATTTAATCTAGTTGGTCCACGATAGATAAAAGTTGCTTCTCTAATATTATCCATTTCAAATATTTGCATCATTATTCTTGCAATACCAATCGCAAATCCACCATGTGGAGGACAACCATATTTAAAGAAATCTAAATAAAATTGTAAAGATTCAGAAATTATTTCTTTTTCAACCATTTGTTTCATTAAGATATCTACTCTATGCTCTCTTTGCGCACCTGTTGTTATTTCAACACCTTTAAATAATAAATCATAACTGTTAGTTAAACCATTTTCATCTAACATATGATAAAAAGGTCTAGCAGAAAAAGGGAATTTAGTTATAAAAATAAAATCGCAATTATATTTTTCTTTAGCGTATTTACATAGTAAATTTTCTTCTTTTCTTTCAAAATCCTCTTCTTTTTCTCCAACATAATGATATTGTTGTTTTAAAATTTCTTTAGCCTCAGCAAAAGTTATTCTAGGGAATTTAATACTTGTATCACTTAATTCTATATTAAATACCTTTTTTATTTCTTCACCATAAGTTTCTTTTAATTTATTTAGTGCATACTTAATCCATGCTTCTTCCATATCCATTATATCTTCAAAAGAATTTATCCAAGAAATTTCAACATCAGCCATATTTATTTCAGTCGCATGATATGAAGTATGTGAATTTTCAGCCCTAAAAGCAGGGCCTATTTCAAATACTTTATCAAAACCAGAAGCCATGGCCATTTGTTTATAAAATTGTGGTGATTGTGAAAGACAAGCAGTTTGTCCAAAATAATCAATTTTAAATACTTCTGCTCCACTTTCAGCTGCTCCAGCCGCAATTTTAGGTGTATGTATTTCAATAAAATTATTATTAACACAATACTCTCTTAATGCATGTTCTAATAAGGTCTCACATCTAAAGAATAAATTATTTTCTTCTCTTCTTAAATCAAGAAAACGATAATCTAGTCTTGTTTCTCTTAAAGCATTATCTTTACTTTTAATATCTAATGGCAATTCAGGTAATGCCATAGAAGTAATTTCTATTTTATTAGGTATAAATTCTAAACCACCTAACTTAACCTTTTCATTAATAGAAACTGTACCAGTAACTTTAATAGTGCTTTCAAGAGTTAAATTATCAACTAAAGATACTAATTCTTGATTATCATCATTTTTTTCAATAGTAAGCTGTATTTTACCACTAATATCTCTTAAAATAACAAATTGAACATATTGCAAATTTCTAATTTTATCAACAAAGCCCTGAATTGTAATTTCCTTGTTTTCATAATTTTTTAATTCATCTATATTAATTTTCATATTTTCTCCTATCTATTTACTAAAAAGAATCTATTATAATTTTAAATATGTGTTTCTTCAATATTTTTATCAAAGAAATCTATAATATCATTATCTGATACTTTGTATTCTTCTTTTGTTAAATTATTTTTTATGGTCAAACTATTATTTTTAATTTCATCTTCACCAATAATTATTACATATTTAGAATTTAAACGATCTGCTTGTTTAAAGTTACTCTTAATATTTCGATTCATTGTATCTACTTCACAAGAAAAGCCATTCATACGTAACGTATTTACTAAATTAAGACTATATTCTTTTTCATTATCACTCATAGGAATTATATAAATATCAAGATTATCTAAGTCAGTTGGTAATTTTTGTTCATATTCTAAAGCAGTCATAAGTCTTTCTATCCCTGTTGCAAAGCCAACACCTGGAGTTTTTGGCCCACCTATCGTTTCAACAAGCAAATCATATCTTCCTCCACCACATAAAACATTTTGGCTTCCAAATCCTTCAACCTCTGCTTCAACTTCAAAGACAGTATGTGTATAATAATCCAAACCTCTTACTAAATTTTCATCAACATTATACTCAATATCCATAGCTTCTAAGTATTTTTTTACCTTATCAAAATGAATTTTACTTATATCATTTAAATAATCAGAAATTTTAGGGGCATTCTTCATTATTTCTAAATCTTTATCAACTTTACAATCTAATATTCTTAAAGGATTAGTCGCATATCTTTTTTTACAATCCTCACATAAGCAATCTAAATGTGGTTTAAAATATTCTAGTAAAGCTTCACGATACATTTTTCTAGATTCGATATCCCCTAAAGTATTTACGTTAACTTTTATACCTTTTAAACCTAATAATTTATATAAATTAACAGGAATACTGATAACCTCAGCATCAGCAAGAGGATCTTCAGTACCAAATACTTCTACACCAAACTGATAAAATTCGCGAAAACGTCCAGCTTGTGGTCTTTCATAGCGATACATTGGGCCATAATACCAACATTTTACTGGTTGGCTAGCTTCACCATACATTTTATTTTCAATAAAACTACGAACTACACCTGCAGTCCCTTCTGGACGAAGGGTCATTTTTCTATCCCCACGATCAATAAAATCATAAGTTTCTTTAGATACTATATCCGTAGTTTCACCAACACCTCGATGATATAATTCACTGCTTTCAAACATTGGAGTTCGAATATATTGATAATTATATTTTTCCATTAATGTTTGAATTAAATCTCTTAAATATAATAAATTTTTACCATAGTTTCCATAAACATCATAAGTACCTTTTGGTTTTTGAATCATCTAAATTCCTCCTTATCTTAAAATATATTTTTTAGGATCTTCTACTGTTTCAGCTAAAACGACTAGTTCTTTATATTGTCTTAAACCTTCTGATTCTATAATTTGCCATTCAGCAATACGAAGTGATTGCTCGACTATTTCTTTAAGTGACCTAGCACCAGTTCCTAATGCAAGAGCTTTTTTTACTATAGCATCAAGATAATCATTCTCATATTTTAAATCTACATTATAACAATCTAATAAATATTTAGTTCTAAATGTTAGTGGGCTAGTTTTAGGTTTATCCAAAATTTCTTTTAAATCCTTATCTGATAATGTTCGCATTTGCGCCAAACTTGGAAATCGTCCAAGAAATTCAATAGGTATATCTCCTTTTTTCTCCAAAATTTCTTTTGATATGATTTTATCATGATTCGATGCTGTAACAAATCCAATTTTTGAATCACCTTGTTTTAATATATCAGTAAAAGCACCTGAGGCTAAAACAGTCAAACTAGAAGTATCAAATGTATAAACCTCTGACTTATATTTAACTTCATAGGTAGTTCCATCTAAAAATGGTAAAAATGCATTTAATACACCACGACCTGCAACATCTTGATTATCTTTACTACCCTTCTTATCTATCTCATCTAAATTAACAATTCCAACCTTCGCTAACTCAAGATTGCCATTAGTTTGAACAAGTAATGGTCTTAAAATATTATCTTCAATCGTTCCTCCATGATAACCATTCATTGTTATTTGTGTTGTATCAACTCGAACTACTGGCAAATCAAGATATTTTTGTAGGCTACGCATTGTTCTTGTTTTTCCAGAACCAGATGGTCCAACAATTAAAATATGATATCTATCTTCAGCTCCATCTGGATATAAATTAGCATAAATATTCTTTTCAACAGCCATCAAAATTTCTTTTATTATATCATCTTGCCCAACAACTTCTTCAAGCATTTCCTTATAAACCTTTTTTATATCTAATTTAGGTTCTGTTTCAATTTCGCTTGTTGTTTTATTTTGTTGTTTAATTGTTGGTGGTAAAGATGTGTTATTACCATCATTATAATTATCACGAGCATTATTGCAAATCTGTTTTAAACCTTTTAATATAAGTTCTAAATATTCTAAATCATTTTTCTTTAGTTTATTTACCATATCATCAAGTATTTTTTCTGATAATGTCAATTTAACATCATCAGAAGTTTTTACAGTATTAATGATACTTGTATCAATAGAGTTTTTATCACTTTTTATTATGCTAGATTTTTTCATGTGAACAATTTTTAAATCTTGATTATTATCTAAATTTACAAAATATACATCACTATTAAAATAATCCATATACTTTTTGATGGCCTCTTTAAAATTTTGTTTACAATATACTTCCATTACAGACTTATGAGTTAATGGATACATATAAGCTAAGTCATTATGTTTAGATAAATAAAATTTTGGATCATCAAAAGACAAATATTTATCATTATTTGTATCAACTAAACTTTTATCAGTTGTCATACTAGCATCTTTTATAATACCATTAGGTACTAAAAAATAAAGATTATTATTAAGTTTTATTTTCTTTACTGTTATAGCAACATATTTTTCTTCCATATAAACTCCCCCTAAAATAACAAAAAAATCCATAAAATATAAGGACGAGTAATTCTCGCGGTACCACCTTATTTTATAGATTAAACTATACACTTAATTCTTTAACGCAGAAAACGATTATTTTTCATTAGTGTCTTTCATAATATTTCATTCAAATGTTTTCACCAACCACATTCTCTCTAAAAAATAAAACACTATTACTCCTCTAAATCAATAATTAATATACCTAAAGTATACTCGTTATTTTTTAATTAGTCAATATTTAAATAATTAAAATTCATCTAGTATAGATAAATCTTCGCTAATTAATTTAACTAAATTTTCACCATATTTTTGTTTTAAATTATTAAATCTAGCTACAAATTCATCATAATTAATAATAAATAAATCTAAATAATCACTAAATAATTCATCTATATAATCAACATTTTGTTCAACTAAAAAATCTATAATTCTTTCTAAATTATCTATATTTAAATTTTGCAATATTTCTGATTCATATTTCTCATATAATTCATTTATATCTATTTTTTGCATAATACTTTTTCCTTTTTAGCATTATTCATAAGTTTTTTTATATCAATATTATACTTTTCTTTTAAAACCTTTTTAGTGGCATTAAATATAGGATTTAATTTATAATCAACTATTAATTCAATTTTGTTTTTTAGCAAATAATTCAATAAAAATCTTTGCTCATCTGGATTTCTTTTAAGTGAATTAGTTACTATAAATTTTGAAATGCCATATTCTTCAAATAATTCAATATTTCCAACAATATACTGTTCTTTAATCGCAAATATTGTTGGCTTTAATAATTTAGAATATCTTGGGTCGCTCCAATATTTTAAATCAAGTTTTGATTTTATATTTTTATAATTACTACACCAAATGCTCGATGTCAATAATGGCTGAAATTTAGGATCATCCCATTCTGGCATATTCAATATTTGGAAAATTTCATCATAATTACTATGCCAAATACTTGATGTTAATAATGGTCGAAATTTTGGCTCCTTCCATTCTTTCATTTCTAATATTCTCAAAATCTCATCATAATTTCTTGAATATAAATAATTACATTTTAAATATTGTTTTCCTTTTAATAAGGCATCAATTTTTTCCTTTTTATTCATGTTAAAATCTCCCTTAACTAATATTATCTAAGTATTTTAACATAATTACTCTTTATTTACAAGCATAATTTTATTTAAAATTACTCTTAATTTTATGTTTTAAAAAATATAAATCATTTTTATAAAATTTAATAACTGTAATACAAATAATAGTAATTGGTAAGGAAATAATCATTCCTAAGATTCCACCTAAAATACCACCTGTTAGACATGCAAAAATAATGATTAAAGGATGAATTTTATTACTTTTTCCATAAACTAAAGGATTTATAACATAACCATCAATAACTGATAAAATCATAAATGATATAAGTGTTTTAATAAATAAATCAGTACCAATTGTAAAAGCTGTGATACCAGCAATAATATTAGTAATTACGCCACCAATATAAGGAATAACACCTAATATAGCAACTAAAATACCTAAAATAATAGCGTTAGGATGACCTATTATCATATAAATAATTGTATATTCAAAAAAAGATATAATTATTATTTTAAAGAAAGCCAAAAAATATTTATGCATTTCTGTATCAACTTCTTTAAAAAAGTCAAAATTATGTTGTCTATTTTTTATTAACATTTTTTTTATTCTTTTTCTAATTTTATCCATATCATTTAAAAAATAAATACTTAATGTTGAAATAACAAGAGTTTGTGTAATATAATTGATTGAATTATTTATTAAGCTTATTACGCCATTAGATAAATACTCCCCTAAAGATTTAACTATTTCATATAAATATTTTTCAAAATCTAATAAATCAATATTATATTTAAATGAGATTTGATTAACAAATGTTATTATATAATTAATTAAAGATATAATTTGATTAAAAAGTGTTGGAAATAACATAACACCTATAACAATAATTGTTCCTATTACTAATAACACAAGCATCAATAAAGCCAATGACTTAGGTATTTTTTTATTTTTCAAATAAGTTAATAATGGATAAAAAATATACGCAATAAAAAAAGCAAAAATGAATGGCAAAAATATTTTATTAATTGTTCTAAAAATAATTAACCATAAATTTCTACTTTTATATATTAAATATATTATTACACATATTAAAGTTATATTTATTAAACGATAATTTAATTTATTTTTTAACAAATAGACTACCTCTTTCAAATAGAATTATTTCATACTTCTTTCTACTTTAATAATATGAGGGATAGTCCTAATTTCATTCATAAAATTTTCTAATTTTTCTGTATCAGCTATAAGTAATTTAATTTCATACATAAAACACTCTCTAGCATTTAAACTATTAATGCTTTGAATTTTTGCTTCTGTATTAGTCGTTTTAGTAATAATGTTTAATAATATATCAGAATCATTATCAGCACTAATTAAAATACTTGTAGAATATTTATTAATAATATCTTGACTCCAATGAACATCAATAAGACGTTCATTAAATTCAACAACATTTGGGCAATTACATCTATGAATATTAATACCATATCCTCTAGTAATATAGCCAACAATTTTATCTCCAGGTATAGGCATACAACAAGACGCAATATTAACTTTTATATCATCTATTCCTTCAACAATAATATCATTTTTATTTATTTTAGGCTTAACATTAACATTATTTTGTGCTTTCTTTAAAATTATCTCTTGTTTGGTTTCTGCATCATTATAAACAATATTCATAACTTGCCCAACAGCTATTTTGTTATTACCTAAAGCGATATGTAACTCATCAATATTTGGTAGTTTTAATTCATCTAAAACTTTATCTATATTTTCTTGCAAGTAGAAGTCATTAATATTTGCTTTTCTTTTACGAAGTTCTTTAGCAATAATTTCTTCACCTTTTTTTAAATAATCCTCTTTATCAATTTTATTAAAAAAGGCACGTATTTTATTTTTAGCTTGCGTTGTATGAACAATGTTTAACCATTCACGACTAGGACCAACAGAATTTTTATTGGTATTAATTTTAACAACATCATTGCTTTGTAATTTATAATCAATTGGAACTATATTTCCATTTACTAATGCCCCAACCATTTTATCTCCAACATCAGAGTGAATTCGATACGCAAAATCGATTGGTGTAGAGCCATTTGGTAATTCGATTACATCACCACCTGGTGTAAATACATAAATAGTATGATTAAAAACTTCTTCTTTTACAGAATCAACGAATTGTTTATCGTTTTCTTCATCATCACGAAGCTCAATAATTGAACGAAAAAATTGTAATTTTTGCTCCATTGTATTTTGCATACTTGCTGAAGTATTACTGCCATGTTCCTTATAAGACCAATGTGCAGCAATTCCTTTTTCAGCTATTTTATCCATTTCATGTGTACGTATTTGAATTTCAAATAGATAACCATCTAAACCAATTACAGTTGTATGAAGTGATTGATACATATTAGTTTTTGGCATTGCTATATAATCTTTAAACCTTTTAGGAAGGGGATGATATATCGAATGAATTAATCCTAAAGCTTGATAACATTCACTAACTGAATTTACTAAAACTCTTAAAGCTAATAAATCATATATATCACTAAATTTTTTACCCTTATCAAGTTTTTTATAAATACTATAGATACTTTTTGAGCGACCTTTTATTTCATATTTAATATTTTGACTATCTAAAAGGCTAGATACCTTACTAACCATATCTTCAACGATAGTATCTCTTTCTACCTTTGTTTGATTTAATTTCTCAACAACTGAAAAATAAACATCAGGTTTGTAGTAACGAAGCGACAAATCTTCTAACTCACTTTTAATTTTAAAAATTCCAAGACGATGCGCAATTGGAGTTAAAATATCAAGTGTCTCTTTCGCTTTTTCTTTTTGTTTAGTCTCTGGAAGAACCCAAAGAGTTCGCATATTATGAAGTCTATCAGCTAACTTAATAATAATAACACGTACATCCTTAGATAAACCAACTAATATTTTTCGATGATTAGCAATTATAGCTTCTGTATCTCCAGAAAAATTTAATTGATTAATTTTGGTTACACCATCTACTAGCACGTATATTTCCTCACCAAATATATTTTTAAGTTCTTCTCCAGATACACCACAATCTTCCATAACATCGTGTAAAAGAGCAGCACAAATAGTTTGATAATCAGCATTTATATCTGTTAAAATATAGGCAACATTTAAAGGATGCTCAATATAATCTTCACCAGTTAACCTTTTTTGACCAAAATGTTTTTTAGCAGCATAATTATAAGCTTCTTTAATTTTTTTTAATTCCTCTTCAGCAGTTATATAATTACTAACTGCCCCAATAATATCATCAATTGTTAATGAAAAATTTTTCTTAGTCAAATTTCTTCACCCCTTCATTTCTAAAATAATGTTAAATAGATAAAGAAAACTCTTTATCTATTTTTTTCCCAAATTCTTTGTTAATTTTTGTTGAATTTGTTCTTTACACTTAACATCTTCCATATAACCATCTATATTTTGTGTAAAAATAATATATTGATATAATTCTTGATTATCTTTTAAAAGTTTTAAAATTAATTGATTTTCTACTTCACAATTCCATATCTTTGCTTCTAATTTTTCTAACATAACAGTTTTATATAAAAGTTCTAATTCAAATTTTTTATCATTTTTTATATTAACTATTGACCAAAGAAGTGAATTTTGAATCATTTGTAAATTTAGCTCACTTTTATACATATCTAAAATAAATCTAATAATTGGATCATTATTTTTTAATTTAACATATTCTTTGTTATTAAATTCATCGCTACATTCTTCTAAATGCTTTTTTAATATTGTATCTTCAATATTATTTTTTTCAAAATAATCTAAAGCTTTCAAAATGTCATAACTAGATATATACACATATTGACTCATCTCTATCATCTACTAACAATTAATTCCTTTAATCTTTTTTTCTTTAACTTCATCATCATCTTCATACCATTTCTTTTTAGTTGGCTTTCCAATATTTCTTTTTTCTAAAAGATATAATATTTGTGTAGCAACAAAGATTGAAGAATAAACACCAGAAACAAGTCCAAATAGTAAAGCAATATTGAAATTAAAGATTTCACCAGAACCTAATACAACTAAAGAAATAACTGGTATTAATGTTGTAATAGTTGTAATAATACTTCTATTTAAAGTTTGTCTTAAACTTAAATTAATAGCTTCTTTTAAGTCTTCTTTTTTGCTTATTTTACCTTTATATTCCTTATTTATATTTTCTCTTACCCTATCAAATGTAACGATTGTATCATTAATTGAATAACCAATAATTGATAAAATAGCTGCAATAAATATACTACTAACTTCTAATTTTAAGAAACTGAATAATGCGATAATAAAGAATACATCCCAAATTAAAGCCATAATTGCACCTACAGCATAACTAAAGCTAAAACGAAGTGAAATATAAATAATAATACCAATAATCGCTATTGCAAGAGAAATAAATGCATTTTTAACTAATTCTCTTTTAACAACATTCGTAACAACCCCAATTGAAGCTTCAGCATCATATTTTTCTTTAAAGTAATTTTTAGCAATTTCTTTTTGATTGTTATCTTCACTCTGATCACTAAGTTCATCATCAATTGTCATAACAATACTACCATCTGTTAAATACTCAATATTACTTAATTCATAACCTAATTCTTTAGCATCTTCTTCTAAATCAGATTCACTAATTTCATTATCAGTTACTAAAGTAATTGTTGAGCCACCTTTAAAATCAATACCTAAATTTAATTTAGCTGTACATAGTGTTATAACTCCAGCTACAATAAAGATAATAGAAAATATTAGAATAAAACGATATTTTCCAATAAAATCTGCTTTTTTAAAATCATTTTTTGTTCTTTTTTCATTCTTTTTGATATCTGGTAAATCAGATTCTTTAACACCAATAAAAGCTTTAATTTTATTATCAAAATAACCAGTCTTAACAAATAATCCAAGTAACCATCTTGTTAAGAATACCATAATTACCATTGTAACTAAAGTACTTATAATAAGCATTGTTGCAAAACCTTTAACACTACTTTCTCCAAAGATAAATAAAATGATAGCTACTAATAATGTTGTAAGATTTGAGTCAAAAATAGTCGTAAACGAATTTTTATTACCATTTTTATAAGCCATTTGTAATTTAGTACCCTCGTATAATTCATCTTTAATTCTCGCAAAATTAATAACATTAGCGTCTATTGCCATACCAATTCCAATAACCATTGCAGCAATACCAGGTAAAGTTAAGACACCACCTATTAACCAGAAAACAAATAAAGTTACACAAGTATAAATCATCATACCAATACCAGCTACAAAGCCAGAAAAACGATAGACAACAATCATAAATATGATAATTAATGCAATACCAATTAAACCAGCTGTAACTGTTTTTGAAAGAGAATCTTCACCAAATGAAGCTGAAACAACATGAGAAGATATTTCTTCTAACTTAGTAGTTAAACTTCCTGAATTAATTAATTCAACTAAATTTTCTACTTCTTCTTTTGTGAAATTACCTTGAATAATAACATCATCTGCAAATCCTTCTCTAACACTTGCACTAGATAAACATTTTATACTAGCGATTGCTTCTTCTGTATCAACTTTACCACAAATACTTTGATAATTTTGATACTTGTCAGTAGCCTCATCAAAATCTAACCAAATAACAATACGATTATCCTGCATTTCACTAACTTCTTTTGTTACCTTAAAAAATTTCTCTTTATCAGCAATACTTAAACCAATAACATAATTTCCATATTCATCTTGTGAAACCTTAGCTCCACCATCTTTTAATACATCACTAGTCATAAGTAAATTGTCGCTTGTATCTCTAAATGTCAAACTAGCAGCACGATTTAACATCTTAATAGCGCTATCTTGATCATAAACACCAGCTAACTTAACACGAATACGTTCACCCTCAATTGAAAGTTCTGGTTCAGATACTCCAAGCCCATCAATTCTTCTAAGTAATGTTTTGTAAGTACTTTTTACCATATCACTAGTAACTTCTTCATCATTAATACTTTTTACTTGATAAAGTATTTCAAAACCACCTTGCAAATCAAGTCCAAATTTCATATCTTTAAACAAATTTATTGAAATAAAACATACTAAAAATAACGAAATTATTACAAATATTAAATTTTTTATAAATTTATTCTTCATTTTTATCATCCTCACTACTGTCATTAAAATATAATGTACGATTTTTTTGATTTAATTTTCCTTTTAAATAATCATCAACTAATATTTCATCACAATTAAAAATATCACTTACCATTTGGTGCAAATTCAAATTGTTAGAACTTTTCCATTTTTTTTCTTTAAAATAATTCCAAATATCTTCTTCAGTTATATAATTAAGACCATTTCTATGCAGTTCGCTAGTTCTCGCTGAAAGAGCTGGTTTTAGTCTTATATATAACTCTTCTAGCGAATTAAAAACAATGTCCTCATTATTTTCATCCATGTTTTACCTCCATAAATAATTTTTTAAATACTTACATAATATATTATATATTAAAAATATCTATTTTTAAAGGAGAAAATATGAAAAAAAGTAAATTTGTTAAATCAACACTTATTTTAATCATTGGAGGATTCATAACAAAAATCTTAGGTATGATTATTAAAATTGTTATGACACGCTTAGTTGGTACTGAAGGAATAGGCCTATATATGATGATTTCCCCTACATTTATGCTACTAATAACATTAGCTCAATTAGGTTTTCCTATTGCTATTAGTAAATTAGTAGCTGAAGATAAAGGTAATAATAAAAATATTGTTTTTTCTATTATTCCAATATCAATTATTATTAATATCATCATAATAATATTTCTTTTATTTTTTAGTGGTTTTCTAGCTACGACACTTTTAAAAGATCCTAATTTAAAAATACCTTTATTATGTGTAGGATTAGTACTACCATTCATAAGTATTTCTAGTATTTTAAGAAGTTACTTTTTTGGTAAACAAAAAATGATACCACACGTTGTATCAAATGTTACTGAAGATATTGTTCGTCTTATTTCTTTAATCATAGGTATTCCTATTTTTATAACAAAAGGAATATATAGCGCTATAAGTTTTATTGTTTTGTCAAATATTTTTAGTGAGATTACATCTATTGTTGTCTTATTTATATTTCTACCAAAAAATTTTAATTTAACAAAAAAAGACATTACACCTAATCCTCAAAATATAAAAAATGTTTTAAATATAAGTTTACCATCAACTAGTAGTAGAATTTTAGGAAATATTGCTTACTTTTTTGAGCCAATTATTGTAACTAATATCTTACTACATATAGGTTATACAAACAATTTTATCGTAACTGAATATGGGATTTTAAATGGGTATGTTATGCCACTTTTAACTCTTCCATCATTTTTTACAGCAGCTATATCGCAAGCCCTATTACCAGTTGTTAGTAATTCATATAGTAGAAATGATTTAAAATATACTACACAAAAAATAAAACAAGCTATTTTCTTTTCATTATTAATTGGTATTCCTGCAACCATTATTTTTCTATTTTTCCCTAATATGCTTCTTAAAACAATCTACAATACTACTGAAGGTATTACCTATATAAAAGTTTTAGCTCCATTATTTATTTTACATTATATTCAATCTCCACTCACAAGCAGTTTACAAGCAATGGGAAAAGCAAAATGCGCAATGATGGGAACACTAATTGGAATTATTATTAAAATATCAACACTAGTAATTTTCTTAAATTTAAAAATTGGGTTATGGGGGTTAGTTATAGCCATAATCACTAGTACCATTTTTATAACTTTACATCATATTTACTATGTAAAAAAATATCTGAATTAATTATTCAGATATTGCTGTTGCTGTATTACATTTGGTTTTAATAGTATTCCATTCTTCTTCTTTAGTATAATACATATTGCTATATTCCTCATCACAATAACCAGAAACATATTGGTTGTACTCTTTATCATAATAAATAACAATGCTAGCATCCATATTTTCTTTACTATGTAAAGGATTTTTTACATCGTCTTTTTTTAATAAACCAGCTTGTTGTAATCTTGTAATTTCAATTGTAATAGCTCCACCATCATTTGATGGTAATAGATTATCATTATTAGTTGCCCAACTATCAGCAGCATTTAAAATTCTTTGTACCTGTTCCTTATATAATTTCTCTTTAGAATTATTAATTGAATCAATAGCTGTTGGAATAGCAATAAGTCCAATAATAGCTAAAATAACAATTACAGCCAATAATTCGATTAAAGTAAAACCTTTATTATTTTTCATTTCACATTCTCCTTTATTATTACTAATGTAATTATAATTTAATCTCTTTAAAAAGTCAATTATAATAAGTCATTTTTTTTAATAATAAATGTTTTTTCTTTAGTATGAAATGCATAAAAAACATCTTCTAAATTTAATTTTTTATTTTTTAAAATTTTCATAACCCATTCAGGGCTTTTTTTCATATCTTTTAATACTTCTTTATTAATAACACCATCCATAATAATAGGCATAGGATAATCATTTGTATTTTGAAACACTGATAATTTACCATCATTTTCTAACACAGCATAACTTACTTCTTCAATACTTTTAATCCCTTGTTCTCTTAATTGGGTAATTAAATCATCTAGACTATAACGTAATTTAGACATCTCATTAAATTTTAGTTTTCCTTCTTTTATAATAACAGTAGGATTCCCTTCAACTGATTTGCGAAAACTAATATTTTTTAGAGATATATAACTTAAAATGACTTGAATAAAAACTAACACAGCAATAGGAACAATTGATCTAAAAACAGAAACCTCAATATCTTCAATAGAAATAGCTGCTAATTCAGCAATTAGTAAACTAACTATTAAATCGATAATACTGAGTTCCCCAACTTCTTTTTTTCCCATAATACGATAAGCCAAAATAATAACAAAATATAATAAAGCTGTTTTAAAAATAATTTCAAAGTACATAATATCACCTGTTTTATTATGTTTTAAAGAATATTTTTTTATACAAATAATAAAATTTATTAAGGAGGATTAAGATGGAATACTTAAAAAATATTGGTAAATCTTTATTATATATTATTTCTATAATATTAATAGCAACATTTTTAATTACTGTTTTAAATTACTTTAATATTATAGGTTCAAAAATACTAGCTATTTTAAAAATATTAATTATATTAATTTCAATGTTTATTGGTGGCTATTTAATAGGAAAAAACAGTAAACAAAAAGGATGGTTAGAAGGTATAAAATTAAGTGGAATTGTAATAGTTATCTTAGTTTTATTTAAGTATTTAGGATTACAAGATAAATTTTCAATCACTCACTTAGTTTATTATTTAATTTTAATTATCAGTTGTACACTAGGTGGTATGATTGGTATAAATAGAAAAAAAGTATAAAGACTTAATTACTTTATATTTTTTTAATAAATTACTTTACATTCATTGATATAAATTAAAATCGAATAATTTCTAAAAATTGCAAATTTTGTTGCAATTTCTACACCCTATATATTTTGTTTTTCTAACCAATACATTATTAAATTTACTATATATTCTTGTTCTTCTAAAGTTAAATTTTTATTTTGACTTATTTTGTGCCATTTATATAAGCAACTACGACAACAAGTTGCTGTTGCATGCTCTGCAATAAAAACAGGATGACCATGCATTGGTGTCTGCTTACCATCATTAGGAATATTGGCTGGAGCTAATCTTTTACTAATAAAATCATAGGCATGACTTTTAATTTTAGTCATACCTTTTTCATTAATATATTTTTTATCTTTTTCTTTCAATTTAAAACTACTACGAAATTTAGATTGCGATAATCTTTCTAATATAAAATCATATTTATTATTATTCATCTTTATCATCACTTCTTAACTATCTCTAACTTTAATAATATCATCATCTGTTAAATTACCTATTAATAATGAAGAATTAGGATTATGATTTTTATAATTATTTATAACTTGTCTCTCATCATAATTAGCGTAACAATATTTACAAAAATGTTTACAAGAATTATAAACCCCAATATCTACCATTTCTACACAATTGCACTCACGTTCTTTCCATTTTTTTAAATTGGTTTTACGAGTTAATTTATAAGCTAAATTAAAATCTAAGCAATCTCTTTTTATAAATCCATACTCTACTAAATTATTCTCCTCACAACAGGTCTGAACTGTTTGCCCATTTTCACGTGCAACTTTACTAAAACTTAAACCTATTTTCTTATAATCATCTTCAGATAATTCTTTAATATTTAATACATTAGCATTATTTTTAACATTTTTATAGTCATCTATAAAAGATATAATAATATTCTTAACATAACCATTTAATAATTTACACATATTACTAAAAGCTTTTATATGATAATCAATTGTATATTTATCATTTATTAAAATTGGATCATATCTAACATATAAATTGTCAATACCAATCCTATCTGATATTTTTTTAATTGCTTCAATAATTTTACCCTTTGGTGGTAAATTTGGTTCTATATCTTTTTTATAAGGTGTCAAAGTAACATGAAATAAAATTGGCTTTTTTATATCTTTTAAATATTTTAAAATTGGTAGAGGATTTTTTGTACAAAACAAAATTGCGTCTACATCTTTAAAATAAATTCGACTAACTTTTTTTAGATAAAAAGGATTTCTAACATCAACATATCCTTCATTATATCGTCTCATAAACCAGTCTATATAAAAAGCTACAATATCAGTTCTGCCACTTACATTCAAAATCATACAATCACTACCTATATATAGTATAACTGATATTTCAAAATTTTCAAATACTAAAAAAACACTATAGATAACTATAGCATTTCTTCCATTATACTAATACTAGCAAATGTCCTATTTTTAAGGTCTTGATATAATTTAGATTTAGCATAAACATCTTTATTAAGACCTTTAGCAACTACTTTTCCATTATTTAACACGATAATTCTATCAGCTAAATCCATCATTTCTGGTTTATGAGTAACCATAATAATTGTATGATCTAGTTTTAAGTCATTTAAAAGTTCGCCAATTTTAGTAGTTGTAGCTGGGTCAATATTACTAGTTATTTCATCAAAAAGCAATATTTCTGATTTTGATAATAAGGCTCTTGCGATTACCAATAGTTGCTTTTGCCCTTCAGATAATAAACACCCTTCTTCACTAATAATCGTATTATAACCTTTAGGTAAAGACATAATAAAGTCATGAATACCAACTCTTGTGCAAGCTTCTACTTGATTTTTAAAATTTGAATCTATCAAAGATAGATTATCTTTAATACTCATTTCAAACATAAAAGGTTTTTGATATACACCTGAAACATTAGAAAAATAAACATCTTTAGAATAATTATATATATTTTCATCATCAATTAAAATTTCGCCAGATTTAATACGATTTAAACGATATAAAAGATTAATAATTGTTGATTTACCACTACCACTATGTCCAATAATAGTATTTATTTCATTAGGATAAATTTTAAATGATACTTTATCTAAAATCTTTTTACCTTTAATTTCAAAACAAACATTTTTAAATTCAACAACACCATTTATATAATCATTATCGATGTCACCAAAATCCATACCTTTTTCAGGAATATAATCTAAGATTGCTTTAATTCTATTTACTCTAACTCCATAATTACTTAAATTTAATAAATTATCTAACATTTGATCTGTACAAGTTATCGTCATTTCAAAATAACTTATTAAAAGAATTAATTTATCTAAAGCCATTTCACCATTAATAACTAAATAAGCTAAGAAAATATATAAAAGAATTTTACCTATATAAACTAAAAAAGGAATTAAACAATAGCGATTAGTCATATTGACACGTTTGCCTTTATATTGTTCTTGCCATTTTCTTCTTGTTTTATCTAATTTTTTATTAAGATTTGGCATCATATTTAAGGTCTTAACTTGGCGCAAATTACTAAGCATTTGATTTAAAATATCGATAATTTTATCTTCATATTTACGTGTTCCTTCATAATATTTAGAAACATGCTTAGAGTTATTATTCATAAGTTGTAAATATAATAAATCGAGAATTAAAACCATACTAGCAACAAAGATATTATAAGAAATAAAAATACCAAAAATAACTAACAGTTTAATAATTCGCATCATTGCTTTAGAAAAAGAATCAACAACATCAACTAAATAACGAATATCATCACTACATGTTTCAATGATTTTACCTTTAGAAATTTTACTAAAAATAGCATCATTATTAGCAACTTTTTCAAATAAAAGTTTTTGGACTTCTAAATGATAATAATCAGCTAAAGATGTATAAGTTGCATAATTCCATTTTAAAGTACCAAAATATAAAACATAAAAAATTAAATACAAAACAACAAAATACCAAATACCATCAAAATTATTACTAGTTATAGAGGCAATAATACCAGATGTCGCAATAGGTGGTAAAAGGCTTGCGATATTATGCAAGCCTATACTAATAAACATTTGAATTATGACCCATTTTTTATTATTAGCAATTCTTAAAAGCTTACTAAATGTTTCAAAATATCTACGCACTATAAAATTCCTTACTTAATATCTTTTTCATATTCGATATCATTAATTTCATATTTACGTTTTTGTGATATTGTATTCATAATCTTATTAACTGCCCAACCTAAAATTGCAAGAGCAAAGAAATAAACAAAACCAAAAGCACTGAATGATGGAGCTGACTCTGTAAATAAATCTATTAAAGAAGCACCTACACCCATAGATGTAACAATTGTCAAACTACCAATAGATTTATTTGTAACATCACTTTGCAGGTCATTAAATAATTTTTGAGCTGATGACACATAAGTTTTAGTCATACTCCATAAATGTTTAATATAATCTAATGTATCTTTTAGTGTTTCATAACGATAACCAGAAATTGCTAAAAATTCAGCAAGCTCTTGATCACTTTTGGCAATTTTTTCACGAGTTGGTAAATATGTACTCATTTGATTAATTCTACCATCTATTAAGTTAACAGTTTTTGAATATCCTTCTAGCTTACTACTAAATTTAATGATATCGGCACCTTTAACACGTACATTTTCTTTAACAGCGTCAATTTTTTCCCAAATAATTCTGTGCAAATTTAAATATCTATGCAATTGACCTTTAAATTCACGAATGAATATTTGTTCTTCAACATATCTTTCAATATTAACTAGTGTTTGTTTCTTATTATTAATGAAATAATATTTATCTCCTCTTATAACATCATATTTTTCATTTTGAAATTCAAAATATTTTTGTTTTTCAGTTCTTGCTAATAATTCATTTATTTCCTCTTTACTAGCATTATCGCAAATAATAAAATATGGATAAACAGTTTCAATATTTGCTAATTCTTTAGGTACTGGTGCACCTAAACTAAATAAATAACTAAAAGCAGGCGATAATTTTTGTTCATAATAATCAGTTACTTTATCTAAATCTGCAAATAAAGTATCTTCACTAACATTCTGATTATTTAAAACAATTAATCCATCTTCAAAAATTTTAACTTTAATATCTACAGCTGTAGTAAATTCAATATACTCTTCCCCAGCTACACCATAATCTATTTTTCCAATTTGTAAATTTTTTCTAAATTCAGCCAATTTTTCAGGATCTAAATCTATTTGTGATTTACAATCTCTTACAAAATCATATATTTCTGATAATTGTAGCATTGTTCTTTGGAACCAGCCACCTACATAAACATTACTTATTTTCATAACTTTCTCCTAATCTATTTCCTTTGAAAAGAATTTTGCATCATTTACAATAAAACCATATTTTTTATAACAAGCATGAGCTGGTTGTCTAAAGTTATTACTCCATAACTCAATTGCTTTACAACCCATTTCCTTACAAATTACAGTAACTTCATCTAACATTAATGTAGCTAAATTATTTCTACGATATTCTGGCTTAACGCAAACATGATTAATAATCGCATAAGTATTCATTTTCTCATACATAGTTGGTATAATTGTAATTTTAGTATGCGCTACTATTTTATTATCAACTATTCCTACTAAATAAATTTGATTTTTATCATTCATAGTTTCTTTAAATACTCTTGTAGCATATTCCATACTAGTATTTTCTTCAAAACACTCATTACATAAATCAATAATACCTTTTACATCATCAATTGTTGCTCTTCTAAATGTAACATCGATTTTAACATCAGTACAATTCATTATTTCACTCCTATTCATCTATTACAATTGAATTATAACATTTAAATTATTACTTTTCAACAAAATTAGACACAATTAGACATATTAAAAATAAAAACTGGATATTATATCCAGTTTAAATATTATTTATTTTTTTATCTTAGTTTTAAAATTATTTCCTATAACTATATTCTTAAACTCGTCATCAGTAATACTTTTATGTTTTTCAAAATAACGTTTTATATCTAATATTATATTATCAATTTCACTCATATAGTCATCTAATCCCATTGTTTGCATCTTATTTATAATTGCATGTTTGCCAGAATGAATACCAATTACAATGTTATTATCATTAATTCCTAATAATGAAGAATCTATTATCTCATAAGTCGTTTTGTTTTCTAAAACACCATGTTGATGAATACCAGCTTCATGTTTAAAAGCGTTTTCGCCAACGATAGGTTTATTTCTTTGTACAACTGAACCAGTTATATTTACAAGCATTTCACTAGTTGGAATAATCTCTTTAATATTTATACCAGTACCATATTTATAGTAATCTTTTCTAACGCCCAAAGCCATTACAACTTCCTCTAATGCAGCATTACCAGCTCGCTCACCAATTCCATTTATGGTACATTCAACTTGCTCAACCCCTGATTGTATAGCAATCAAAGTATTTGCAACAGCAAGACCTAAATCATTATGACAATGAGTTGAAAGTGTTATATCATTAATACCATTTACATTACTTTTAATATATTGAATTATCTCTTGATATTCTATTGGTGTTATATAACCAACAGTATCAGGAATATTAATAGTAGTAGCACCACTTTCTATTGCAACAGATATAACTTTCACCATAAAATCCTTATTTGTTCTTGTGGCATCTTCCAATGAAAATTCAATATCTTCACATAAACCTTTAGCATATTTAACCATTTGTCTAACTTTTATTAATACTTCTTCCTCATTCATATGTAATTTATGTTGCATATGAATATCTGAGGTAGCGATAAAAAGGTGAATCCTTTTTTTACCAGCATATTTAAGTGATTCAAAAGCCTTATCAATATCATCTTTATTGCAACGCGCTAATGAAACAATTATTGGTGATTTAACACTTTTAGATATTTCTTGGATTGCCTTCAAATCCTTATCACTACTAGCTGCAAATCCTGCTTCAATTATATCAACATTTAACCTTTCTAGCTGCTTCGCAAATTCCACCTTTTCTTCTAACGTCATACTGCAACCAGGAGATTGTTCTCCATCTCTTAACGTTGTATCAAATATTTTAATTTTCTTCATATTATCACCCTTTCAACTAAAAAAAGAGCCTAATATTATAGAAATATTAAGACTCTTTACTATTAAAATATTTAACCACTACAAATAAGCCTTATTATTTCTATAAAATGAATAATAAAGCTAGGAGTAAAATATTAACATAACAAATATTATAATTATTCATAATATCTATCTCCTTTGTATTGTAACCATTGTAACACTGCAAAATATCTTTGTCAAATAATTATATGCATTTTTATTAAATACTATACTAGAAATTAAAATTAAAAACTTTCAAACAGTAAAATTATTGTCTTCTAATAATTTTAGATGTATAATAAATCTCATCAAGGAGAATATATTATGTCTAACAATTATCCAAAAAATTCTTTAGAAGAATACCTAATAAAATGTATAAAACAAATAGAAAAAATTAGTAATAATATATGCTATAATGATAAATCGATGAAAGCAATGAATAGTATAAACACTATGTACAGATATTTAAAAGAAGTATCAAATAAATTTTACAATAAAGAAACTAACTCAATGAATGAGCTTTATGGCAATTTATTATGGGTTTCTATTAATTGTAAAAATAGAATAAGTGATGAATTGTATATAATTCCTACTAAAGATATTTATAAATTTCAAAAAAATTTTCCTTATGAAAATAATATGAATAATTTTGAAGAAACCAAAATATTAGATTATATTATTCATGAAACATATGATATATATCAACGATATAGAGGATTTTATCCCCAAAATTTTGAGACATATGATTTAACAAATAGTTGTTATATAATAAGTAAAATTGTTCAAAAATTATGTAATGAACATCATATTAAATGTAAAACTATAAAAATAGATGCAGGCTTTTCCAGTAAATACCAATTATTTGATGGTTATGGTTTTCACTATTTTAATATTGCTGAATTAAATAGTAATCAATATATTGTTGATTGCACTTACAAACAATTCTTTTTAGCAAACGAAAATATGATTGAATGCTTGGGAATACCATTTTTTACGCCACCATTAGCTGGATGCTTCATGATGATGGATGAAGAACGTTGCAAGGTTGCTAAAGAAATATTAAAATCTGGTTACACATTGATTACACCAGCAAGTTTAAAACATTATCTTGATGGTTTTACATTATCATTTAGAAATGGATTATATTATGAAGAAACTATCAATGCTACCTATACAACGTCATACACATATAATCAATATTTAGAATTTTTATATACTGATGCCTCTTTACTAGATTATGAAAATATAGAGTTATTAGGATATCAAAAAAGACCATTAAAAAATAGTAAATTCATATTTAAAGCAAAATAGTATAAAAACATTATAAAGGAGTACAATTATGAGAACTGTTGAAATTTCTTGTCCAGCTAAAATTAATTTATTTTTATTGGTTGGAGAGTTTAACGAAAATAAAAAATTACATAACATAAATTCAATTAATCAAACAATTGATTTATATGACAAAATAATTATTGAAAAAAGTAAATTTAGCGATATAAGTATTATTACAAATGATAATATTCCTATCAACAATACCAATAGCGAATATATAGCTTGTGAAAAATTTCGTGAATATACTAATATTCCTCTTGATAATATAAAAATTTCAATAAATAGAAATATTCCAAATACGTCTGGATTAGGAGGAAAATCAACTGACGCTGCTGGTATTTTATTAGGATTAAATAGATATTATAATGATCCACTTTCAAAACACGAATTAATTTACCTAGCCTCTAAAATAGGACATGATGTACCATATTTTATTATTGGTGGTTATGCAGAAGTAAAAGGTTGCGGCGAAAAAATTATACCTTTAACCGAAAATAATCCTTATAAACATTATTTAATAATTAAACCTAATTTTTCTATGAGTACCAAAGAAATGTTAAAAAAATTAGATTCAATTAAATTAGAGAAAACTATATATCAACCAGAAATACTGCATAATGATTTTATGGATATTATGCCAGAAGAATTAAAAAAATTAAGAGAATTTATCTTAGCTAATTATCCACAATTACAACATTCACTTTCTAGTAGTGGTCCAGCCTACTATATTGCCTCAAAAACTCCAATATTACCTCATATAAAAAAAGAAATTTTAAAAAATTTCCCAAATTATAAACTTTATGAGCAACAAAATTGTAATCATCATAAAGTTTTAACAAAGATTCTATGATAAAACTTATTAGTTTTTTATGTCAAAATAAGACTAGTAAAATAAAAGATATTGTTACAAAATTAAACAATTAATTTTTAAAAATTTCTTATATTCTAATCATATAAAACATATAATGATTCTTGACTTATAAAATATAATTTTATCATAATTAAAAATTACTGTAACTTATCCATTTGTTTGGTTTTTTTAATACCATAATTTTCTGTCTGTGACATGTATAAATCGAAAAAATTGAATTTAAAATTAATATTAAATGCTTGTAAATATATTTTAAAAAATGCTATTAATGTTCTAGTATTGCCATCCTTAAACAATTGCATTGTGTATAACTCATAAAATACATCTGATGTTTGTCTATCAAATTGTTTATTTATGCCTTTATCTATTAAGTTTTTAATAAGATTATTTGCTTTCGCATAATATTCTTCATCAACATAATCTTGCAAATCATTATTTTCCAAAAAATAGATATCATCAAATAAATATTTATGCAATTTAATTAAAAATTCTACACTATACTCTGATTCATTAAATGTATATCTATAATCCAATAAATCAATTTTATTTTTAATAATTTCAAACTCTATCTTATTTAAATATTCAATATCAGTAATTCCCTAATTTATTTTGTATCATGATTGTCACAACTCTTCTTAAAAAATATACTATAACATTAGTCCAAATATAGTTAAATTACTATAATAAAACTTAAACTTTCTATTGGAATCTACCATATGAAGTACATCCAATAAAAATGTTCAAGTATTAATCAATTAAATGGCGTCCCCGATTGGAATCGAACCAACGGCCTAGTGCTTAGGAGGCACTCGCTCTATCCTACTGAGCTACGAGGACATTAAAGATAAATTTTATCTAAAAAAATTTATCAAAAAGAAAATATATATATTTGTTGCAAACTTAAATTTAAAATTATAAGATAATTTTTTAGAAAATTCGTATATAGCTACACCTTTGTCTACAAAACTAACTAACCAACTTTCAGCATATTTTGGAATTTTCAAATTAATAGGAAACATATGACTCCTAATAATATCAATTTCTTTTAGTGATAATTCAAAATTAATTACAGAATTTAAAACACAAATTTTTGGATGTTTAAATACTGATACAAACCTTTCTTTTTTATTACGTTCTGCACTACTTAGAAAAAAATCGTGTAAAAGACCAGCTCTTGCAACTTCTTCATAATCAAGTCTTAAAAACTTAGCTATTTTATAAGAATAATAAGAAACACGCAAACAATGGTCAAACCTTGTTACACCATGATGCTCAATTTCTTTTATTTTAGCAAATTCTTGATTATTATATATATCATTAACCAAGTACATATACTCGTTATTATCAACCACTTTTTTCATTCTTTAGAGTTCACCTCTTGTATTACTAATACATTATATCACATTTTATGAGATTTGAATATTTTTTTAACTATAAAATTCCAATAAAAAACAATATATATAATAATATATTGTTTTTTTCTATTATTCACTTCTTAAAGATTCAACAGGGTCTTTTTTACTTGCTACCCTAGCAGGTATATAACCACCTATCACTGTAAGAAGAACACTAATTATAATTAACATAATCGCATGTAATGGATTTAGTTGAGCAACATCAGCTAAATCAGTTAAGTTTTTAATAATTGCGTTAGCAGGGAATATTAATAATCTAGCAATAATAATTCCTAATGTTCCAGAACAAATACCTATAATAAATGTTTCTGCATTAAATACACGTCTTATATCTTTTTTTCTAGCTCCTAATGCTCTTAAAACACCAATTTCTTTTGTTCTTTCTAAAACAGATATATAAGTTATAATTCCAATCATAATTGAAGAAACAACTAATGATATTGATGAGAATGCAATCAAAACAACTGTTATAGCTGACATAATTCCACCTGATAGAGAAGAAATCATTGAACCCATGTCAGTATATAGAATTTTATCTTCATCATTTTTTTCCTCGTTATAATCATCTAAATATTCGATTATTTGATCTTTAGAATCAAAATCTTTTGGATAAATGCTAATTAGCATTGGAATAGAATCAGCACCTAAATAAGATAAGAATGTTTCTTTAGTTGAAATCCCATCTTCATCAACAAATTTTTCACCAGTTAATATGTTGTAGTCAACACTTTGTTGTTTTTTTACAATATCAGATTCTTTATTTTTTTCAATAACGAATTCAACTAATTCTTCTGTATAACCAATACCATTGCCATTTGCTACTAGCATATTGCCTTCCTTACCACGAGCAATACCTACAATTTTTAAAGTTACAGCTGAATCACTATTATATAAATCTTTATAATTTGTATTTAAAGTATAATAATCACCTAATGAACGATAGTAATCATTATTTAAAATCAATTTTAATTCCTGGCCTATAATCTTTTCAAAATCAATTTTTTCTTGTTCTATATCAAGATTAAAATAATTTAATACTTCTGTAGAAACACGATTCTTACTATCAACAATTAAAATTAATTCATTTTTATTGCTAGGAATATCACCAGCTAAAATATCATAATTATCTTCAATAACACCACTAGTTGAAGTTTCATCTAGTTTTTTTGGAATTGACGCAAAAAATGTTTGATCTGTAATGGGCTTATATGTACCATTTACATTGCCAATAATATTTAAACTGGTTGCACGCATATAAGAAATACCAGATATTAAATCATTATCTATTTTTTCAATATAATCAACATAATTAGAAGTAATATTATTAGTATGCAAAACTGTTTCAGTCATTGGTTTCTGTGGATAAACATATTGTTCATCAGAATATGCATTAGCACCAGTAGGCTTCATCATATTATGCATACTTTCCATATTTTCTTCGCTCATTTCCATTGCTTGACTAGATATCATAATTGGTAAAGATGATAGCGTATCTCGCTCAAATTTATCAATTTGAATATCAAAACCATTTGATAAAGCTAAAATAAGAGCAATACCAATTATACCTATACTAGAAGCAAAAGCTGTAAGTAAGGTTCTACCCTTTTTAGTTTTAATATTATTAAATGATAAGTTTAAGGCTGTTAAAAAACTCATAGCTGTCTTTTTTATATTAAATTTCTTTTTGCTTTTCTCTTCTTCTTTAATAGGATTTGAATCATCAATAAGTTCACCATCTTTAAGTTCAATAATCCTTGTTGAATATTCTTTAGCTAAATCAGGATTGTGTGTAACCATAATAACTAACTTATCTTTAGCAATTTCTGTAATAAGTTCCATAATTTGAACACTAGTTTTTGAATCCAAAGCACCAGTTGGTTCATCAGCTAAAATTATATCAGGATCATTTGCTAAAGCTCTAGCTATTGCAACACGTTGCATTTGTCCACCTGATAATTGATTTGGTTTTTTATGAGCATGATCTTTTAGTCCTACTCTATCTAATACCTCTAATGCCTTTTTCTTTCTTTTACTAGCGCTAACACCACTTAAAGTCATACCCATTTCAACATTTTCTAAAACGCTAATATGACTTATTAGATTATAGCTTTGAAAAATAAAACCTATGCAGTTATTTCTATATGCATCCCATTCAGTATCTTTAAACTTCTTAGTTGATTTATTATTGATAACTAAATCACCATCATCATAACGATCTAAACCACCAATAATATTAAGCAAAGTTGTTTTTCCACTACCAGATGGGCCTAAAATAGCTACGAATTCATTTTTACGAAAATCAAGACTAACTCCCTTTAGGGCATGCTGTGTAAAATCACCTGTTGTATAACTTTTTTTTACATCTTTTATTTGTAACATTTTAAACCTCCTATTAATTTTATTATATAAAATTAAAAAATTTCTACCTATTTATATTATACAATAGTAAAATAAAAATTCCTTTTAAATAACATAAACAATTATATCATTTATTTTAAAACTGTCAATGAATATAACTTTCAATCACATTATTTTACATATTTTTGTGTACAAAAATATATAAATACTAAAATTTTAATGTTATAATTTATATGAGGTGTTAAAAATGAAAAAAAGAGAAGATTATTTAACTTGGGATGAATATTTTATGAATTTAGCAAAATTATCATCTATGCGAAGCAAGGATCCTAATACCCAAGTCGGAGCTTGCATTGTTGATAATGATAATCGTATAATATCTATTGGTTATAATGGAGCACCAATTGGATTTGATGATAATATTTTCCCTTGGTCTAGAGAGGGTAAACCACTTGAAACAAAATATCTATACGTTTGCCATGCTGAATTAAATGCTATTTTAAACTATAAAGGAAGTAGAGATAATTTGGAAGGAACAAAAATATATGTTACATTGTTTCCTTGTAATGAATGTGCAAAATTAATTATTCAATCTGGTATAAAAGATGTTGTATATGAATCTGATAAATATGCAACTACTGATGAAACAAAAGCTTCTAAAAGAATGTTTGATGAGTGTGGCGTTAATTATCGTCAAATGGAATTAGAAAGAGAAATCACTGTTAAACAAAAAGTAAAGATTTAACTTAAAAAGAAGCTAAACAATGCTTCTTTTTTTAGTAATTAATAAAATTTCCATTTTTAAAAATCAATTGTTTTCCTGTTTTAGTTTCGGCTTCAATTGTTAAATCAGAAGTGCCAATCATGAAATCAACATGATTATTAGATTGATTTATTCCATGTTCTAATAACTCATCACTACTCATATTTTCACCATTTGGTATACAATTAGGGAAACCATTGCCCAATGCTAAATGGCAAGAGGCATTTTCATCAAATAATGTTGTTCCAAATACCAAACCAGTATTAGAAATTGGCGAATCATAATTTACTAAAGCAACCTCTCCTAAATAACATGAATTACTATCGCTATCAATAATACTTTTAAGTAACTCATTACCAACCTTTGCATGGTAATCAATCACTTTTCCTTGTTTAAACACTAAATAAAAATCATCGATTAAACCCCCACCATAATTTAAAGGTCTTGAATTATAAACAATCCCTTCGGTTCCTCTATAATTTGGTGTTGAAAATATCTCATAACTTGGCATATTAACAAACATGTCACTTTTTAATTCATCTGCTGCACCAGACCACTTATGTTTTTCTGGCATTTGAATAGTTAAATCTGTTCCATTTTTGCTTAAATAATGTAAAGAACGAATTTCTAACCCATTCAACAATTCAATATATTTTTTTGAACTGTTTAGAAAATCATTCCAACTAGCAATTGGATTAGGAGTATCAACCATACATATACTACATATTACTTTAAATAGGTCTTCATATGGTGTTTTGGAATTTGGAAAAATTTTATTTGCCCATATTTCATTTGGAAGTGCTGCAATACACCATGGTATTTCATATTTGATTTCTCTTTCTCTAAATATCTTTCTAGTTTCTCTGTTAATTTTTCTCGCACATTCAATCTTCGAAGATGGTATATCATCCATAACGCTAGGAAATTCTGTGTCAATCATTAAGAAATTAGCACCTTTGATTGCGTATTCATCCCAAGTTTTTTTATTGAAAAATGGATCATTAGCAATTTCTTCTAAACTTAATCTTGATAATTTATCATGCAATAAAAAGATATCTTCTTCATCAATATATATATCATCAAATCCCATACTTTTAGCAGTTATTATAAGTTTATCAACAAAATTTTTATTTATCTTATCATAGCTTATTAATAATGATTTACTGCTTTTTATATTTAGACATCTTTTTAATAATAAATCAATATACTTTTGCTCTAATTCATTCATTTTAATCACTCCTTTAAATTATTATATAACAATTATTATAAAAATAAATAATTCTAACGTCTTTTTAATTTGGATCTTAACATATTTGGCTAATTAAAATAAAAAGCATTTACTCCTTATTTTTTAAATATTTTCTTTACAAAAGCTACAATAGCCACTACTACACTACTACCTAAAATTATCTTAATAATACTATTAAACCAATCTAATTTAGTAACAGTAATGATATATTCTTGGCTTTCACCATTCTCAGCAGTAACAATAATTTTAACTTCGTTTTTACCAGTTACAAAATCTTCATTCCCTTGAATTTCAACTTTAGCGCTTTCATCATTTAGTGTATAATCTAAATCCAAAGATTTAACATTATTTTTTACTTCAATATTATATTTATATTCTTTAAAATTAATTTCTTCATTATCTATCTTAACTTTAAGACTAGTATCAGCACTTAAAGCCTTCTCACAAACAATAATCAAAACATATTTAGAAGTTGTTCCATCTAAAGCTGTAACATTAATATTAATAATATTATTTCCTAAAATTAAATTATCAATTTTGTTATATTCTACTTTAGCGCTTTCATCAGTTGGTGTAATTTTTAAATCTATTTTTTCTTTAGTTGTTTTATATTCCATTGTATCTTTAATAGTTATTAATTCTGAATCAATTGTAATTTCTTTTAAAGAACTATCATTATTTTTAAGTTCTTCTTTGGAAACATTATTATCTTTAACATCATTATTTATAGGGCATGGATCACCTTCTAGGGCATCACCTTTAGCACTATAGCTTCCATTTTCATTTTTTATCGCTACATGCCAATGGTTATCACTACCATGTTGTCCATATAAATTACCTTCACATTCCTTTATAGTATCTTTTTTTAAAGAACCAGATGTTGCTGAAATATTATTAGGGAATAAAATAAATGCAATAAAAATTAAAACTAAAAATCTTTTCATACTACCTCCAAATTATTCTTTTTCTTTTTAAAAAAATCTTTCAATTTATTAAAATCAGTTTTATTTTCAAAAAAACTTTGTTCAAAAGTTATTACTTGTTTTAATTTAAAAGAAAATAATTTAATTATTTTTTTAGTTATTTTAATATTTTTTATTTCCTCTAAATCAAGTTCAAAATTAGCTTTATCTTCAACTAACTTATTGTTTATAATCTTATATTCATAAATACGATAAGCATTATTTTTCTTAAAAATAGTCGTTATAACTAATGAATAAATCAAACTAATTAAAAACATAATTATAAAAATAATAACTATATAGATAAAATAAGTAATTAAAACTACTGGGGTATTATATGGAAAGTTATATAAAAATGCTTCTAAATTAATTGCAAAATAGCAAAAAGTAAATAGAAATAAAAAAATAGAAATTGTCTTTAACTGACCTTTTAATAAACTCTTAAAATGCTTTTTTTTAGTTAAATTATACTGAAATGTAATCACTTACTATCTCTCCATCCATACTCCATGTCTTAATTTCTTTAATTCTAACATTAACAATCTTACCAATGTTATTTTCATTGCCAACAACATTAACTAATTTCATAGTATCAGTATATCCCATTAATTTTTTATTATCTTTTTCACTATAACCCTCAATTAAAACAGGAACTACTTTTTCTAAGTACTTGTCATTTGCTTCTTTAGAAAATTTATTAATTAAAGTATTCAAACGTTGTAAACGCTCATTTTTTTCATCTAAAGATATATTATCTTCCATTTTAGCTGCTGGTGTCCCAACTCTGGGTGAAAATATAAAAGTAAAAGCTGAATCAAATTTACATAAATTAACAACTTCTAAGGTTTCATTAAAATCATCTTCTGTTTCACCAGGGAATCCCACAATAATATCAGTAGTTATTGAACTATATGGTAAATTTTCTTTTATTTTATTATATAATTCTAAATATGATTCTTTTGTATAACGACGACCCATTAATTTTAATATTTTACTAGCTCCAGATTGTAAAGGTAAATGAATATATGGCATAATATTTGGATATTTTTTTATAGTTAATATCATATTATCTGTAAAATCCCAAGGATGACTTGTTACAAAGCGAACACGTTCAATTCCTGTTTTAGCGACATCTTCTAATAAATTTTCCATTTTATAATTAATATCTAAATCTTTACCATAAGCATTAACATTTTGCCCTAATAAAGTAACTTCCTTATATCCATCACTAACAAGCTTTTTTACTTCATCAATTATATATTCTGGTTTTCGACTTCTTTGTTTTCCCCTAGTATATGGAACTATACAATAAGTACAAAACTTATCACAACCATACATAATATTAACCCAAGCTTTATATTTACTATCTCTTTTTACTGGAATATTTTCAATAATATCCCCTTCGCAACTAAGGACATCCACTTCTAATTTGTTTTTTTCTAAAGATTTAGCTAAAATATTTGGTAAATTATAAATATTATGCGTACCAAATACAATATCTAAAAAACGATACCTATTTAGAATTTCTTCAACAACTACTTCTTCTTGGGCCATACAACCACATAAACCAACAATTAAATTTGGATTCTTTTCTTTTAAATTTTTAATACGACCTATCATTCCAAAAACTTTATTGTGAGCATTTTCTCTAATAGCGCAAGTATTTAGTAATATTAAATCGGCATCTTCCATTTCTAAAGCTTCACTAAAACTCATATCTTCTAAAATAGCTTTAATATTTTCTGTATCATGTTCATTCATTTGACAACCATAAGTCTTAACATAATATTTTTTCCCAAAACCTAACTCTCTTAAATTATTTTCTATAATATAAGCATTAGTTTTGGTTAATATTTTTTCTTTGCTTCTTTTTTTAGCTTCTAATAAATTAGGTAAATTCATAATATCACAACTTTCTCATTAAATAATATCATAAAATACTTGATAAGTAAATTATCGCATTTAAAATATTTAATTAAAAAAGTCAAAATATTAAATTCTGACTTAAATAACAATTATATAGAATCTTGACGTTGTTCTAAACCAACTTTATCAGTTTCATAAATAGATACTAATTTATAATTATTGAAAATACTTTTTAAATCTTCACCTTTATTTTCAGTATATTCGAAGGTAAATTCATAATTGTGACCTTCTAAAATATCTGAAGCTAAACTTCTTAATACTTTAACTGTTTCAATTTCTTCTACTTGAAATTGCCTAATAGTTAAATATAAATATTCTTCATCATTACTTTCAGAAATATTTAAAACATTATAGGTCTTAGTAAAAGTTTTAGTATTATCTCTTTCATTATTACAAAAACCATCTATAACTTCCATATCCATTAGTCCAAAATAAATATCTTTATTATATGAAACCTTAGAAACTGAATCATCATTTAACATTCTATTACATTTCACAACTGTTAAACCATTTTTTGTAAAATTACTAGTTGGCATATCCTTATAAACTGTGGTACCACCATCTTTATACATTCCTACTTTTGTTAAATTATTAAAAATTTCTTCTAAAACATTATTATTTTCCTCTATATAATCTTTTAATTCAATTCTTTCGCTACCAGTATCAATTATAATAGCGTCAAGACAATATGTGTAAATATCTCTGTCAGACATTTTATAATATAATTTAGTTTCACCAGTACAATTTTGAGTTTTTATAGCCTCAATAGTATACTTGTAATCTACAATAATATCATCAGGTTTTTTTATATTTTTATAAATTGTAAAACCTAAAAATCTAAATTCTGTACCCTCTAAATAACCTGATTCATACCTATCATCTAAACTATGATAATTAGTTATTTTATATATAAGTGACTGATATACAATTGTTCCACCATCTTTTAATACATATCTAATAGGTACTAACAAAAGAATTAAAATAATAATACTAGCGATAATAAATAATTTTTTTGTTTTATTATTAATCATAATAACCCCCTCTATTAACCAATAAACTCAATCAAAAATGGTCCTAATAATAATATCAATATTAATGGAACTATAAAAATAACTGAAATGATACTAACTTTATTAGGTATTTTATTAATTTTTTCTTTAATTTCTAATATTTGTTTATCTCTTAAAAATTCAATTTGATTATACATTGTATCTAAAATACTATTACCAAAAATATTAGTTTGAACAATATTTAAAATAATATTATTAACTGTTTCTGAAGGAATCCTTTTTTTCATATCTTCTAAAGCTTCCATTAAAGATTTACCAAATTTCATTTCAAATAATGTTTTTTTAAATTCATCACTTAATTCTGATTTAGTATTAAAGCAAGTTATTTCAAGCGCACTTTCTAAATCTCTTCCAGATTCTAAAGTCAAAGTTAAAATTTCAAAAAAAGTTAAAGCTTCATGGTCTAATTTTTTCTCTCTTTGTTTTAATGTTTTTTCTAAAAATAAATATTCAAATAACACATAGTAAATAGCAGCAATAAATGGTGCATAAATATAACTTAAATCTCCCCAATAAATAACAATAATAAATAATATGATTGTTGTAATAAGACGTATATTCATAAAAGTAACCGCATCAAATTTAGCATTGTTTCCTAACATTAAAATTTTATTATTTATTTGTTCTAATGTCTTTTCACGATATAATCTACTCATGAGTGTATTGCTTTTTTTCATTTGTTACATCCCTACTTTCATAATTTTTCTCACAACAACAATATAAGAAATATAAATTATTAAAGAAATAAATAAAATTATTAAACCTAGTGGTGTTGTATATAAACTTACAAAATAATTAGGATTTACCATCGCAATAACAACAACTAAAAATATAGGTAAACCAGATAATAAATACATAATAATTCTTGAACTTCCTGTTAGTGAATGTAATTCTAATTTTAATTTTTTCTTATTAAATAATGTTTTTTCAATTGATGAGAATACTTTAATTATATTTCCACCTGTTTTATTTAAAATAGTTAAAGACGCCGTTAAATAATTAACTTCCTCAATTTTAATACGTTCAGCAAATCTAGAAAAAACAATATCTAAAGATAAGCCAAATTGTAGTTGCATATGCATAAGTTTAAATTCATCGGCAATTGGTCCATCTAGTTCTTTTGTAACAAGTTCAATAGCTTGAGTAATACTTCGTCCTGATTTAAAAGAATTATTCATGACAATAATAGCTTGTAATAAATCGTTTTCTAGGTGACTACGATATTGTTTATACTTTAACATATAATAAATATTTAAAGACAAATAGCCTAACACAATAGGAATAAATACTTCCTCTAAAGCTAAAATTTTAAATTGAACAGTTTTACTAAAAATAGCTAGGATTAGAGCTAAAAAACCAACCATCATTTTACTACAAATAAATTCTAAACCATCTTTATGAAAATTATCAACAATTCCTACATATTTATCAAATTTCTTGCTATGTTTTGAGATAAAAGTAGATTTTGAAATAATAGGTTTTAAATAAAGAATTGCTTTTGTATACATATCTATAACATGATCAAACAATGAAATTGTATGTTTTTTTATTGGTTCAACACTATATTTAGTTAATCGTTTTTCTAATTTTGTTGAACGATTATAAATAAATATATAAATAATAACTGGTAATAAACAAAGAAAAATCAAAACTTGCCAAATATGAATAATACTAAGGTCATTTTTTAAAACATTTATATTAAGAGTTTTAATAGAAGTATTGCCAGCCTCGTCTGTAACTTGATAAGTTAATTCTTGGATACCTGTTTTACTTAAATCTAATTCATCATAGTTTGTTATTAATTTGCTTAATATATCACCATCATAATTATCAAATACAGTTACGCCATCTAAAATATCAAGTTTTGTTTCTCCTTCTTTATACTCGATTATTTGATTATTATAGTTTTTTAAAATTATTTGTGGTGCTTCTTTATCAACAACATAAATACCACTATTAATAACTTGATTATTACCACTATAATCAGTTGTAATTATCTCTATTTGGTAATTTCCCGTTTCGTTTAAAACAATATTACTAGGAATATTAGTGTCAACAAGCGTATAATCTGTATAAATAACAGTTGGATTATCTAAAACACCAGTTTTCGTTGTTAAATTTTCACTAGCGTTTTTAAAAATACGATATTTATAATTTATAACATCTTCGCTAGGCGTAAATGTTATATTAATATCTTGATTAGTTGGTGTTAATGAAGAATCAAGATTAAAATATGAATTATTCATTCTTTGCCTCAGCTTCAAAAATATCTTTTAAAGTATCAATTCCTTTAGCTTTTAATTCTTTATATACTTTAGGAATATAATTATGACGAATAAATTCTCCATCAACTTTATGATTATTTAAAAGACCAGTTTTCTTAAATTCAAAAATTTCTTTCAACTTAATTGTATCTTCATCAAAACCAACAATCTCACAAATACTTGTAATTTTTCTTCTTCCATCATTTAATCTCTCAATATGAACCACAATATTAATCGCATTTTCAATATATTCGCGTAATGCTTTAATTGGTATATCCATACCAGCCATAAGAATCATTGTCTCTAAACGATTTAAAGCATCAACTGGTGAATTAGCGTGCAAAGTCGTTAAACTACCACTATGTCCTGTATTCATTGCCTGTAACATATCAAAAGCTTCTTTACCACGAACTTCTCCAACAATAATTCGATCTGGACGCATACGAAGAGAGTTAATTACTAAATCACGAATTGTAACTTCTCCTTGTCCCTCATAATTAACTAATCGCGTTTCCAAAGAAATAACGTGTTCTTGTTTCAACTTTAACTCAGCAGCATCCTCAATTGTAATAATACGTTCATCATGATTAATAAACGAAGATAAAACGTTCAAAAGAGTTGTTTTTCCACTACCTGTTCCACCACTTATAATAATATTTAACTTTGCTTGGACACAAGCCTCCAAAAATCTAGCCATATAAGGTGTTAAAGCACCACTACGTAAAAAATCATCTATATTTGCAAGCTCATCTTTAAACTTTCTAATTGTTAAAATGGGTCCATTTAAAGACAATGGTGGAATAACTGCATTAAGTCTTGAACCATCACTAAGACGCGCATCAACCATTGGATTAGAAGTATCAATTGTACGTCCAAGTGGTTGAATCATTCTTTGAATAGTTCTTATTATATGGTCCTCATTTATAAAAGAAATACTTTCATCTCGCATAACTCGACCATCAATTTCAATATAAATTTCATTAATACCATTAACCATAATTTCAGTAATACTTTTATCTTCTAATAATTCAGAAATTGGGCCATAACCATTAATCTCATTATCAATTAAATTATAAATATAACTTCGCTCAACATTTGATAAATCATAACCTTCTATTGTCTTATCAATTTCTTTTTTAACATATTCATCCATTGAACCATTATTTTTAAAATTATCATCAATAAGATTTTGAATAATTTTATTTCTTAGTTCATCTAGTAAAGTTTTATTTTCAAAAGTATCATAATCACTAACATATTTTAAATTTGGTTGTTCAATTTCAATATCAAATTCTTCAACAAATTTTTTTTTAGTCATTATTTTTCACCTTCTTTTTTAATAAACCTTGTAAAAACACTTCGTAAGACACAATTTCTTTTCTATGATTATTTATATACTTTTTATCTAAAGTCATAATTTGTCCATCTATTAGATATTTATCAATATTTTTTTCATATAATGCAGGTGGTAAAATATAATCAATTTTTCCATTAATAATTGTTTTAACATCATAATGATTAAAAATATTTCTACCTCTATTTAATGAATTATTTAAAATAACGCGATAATTGTCTACTTCCATATCACTAAATATTGATGTCATTGATTTCATATTTTTTAAGTCAATTGGGTCATTACTAACAAAGTATAAAATAACATCACTATTATCTAAAATTACTAAATTAGTATCAGTTAAAAGATGATTAGTATCTATTAGGACAATATCGTATTTCATTTTTGCCTTAGAAAGAATAACATTTAAATATTTGGCACTTATTTTAGAAGCATCTCTTGGATCTTTTGGAGCAGGAATTACATCGATTTTGTCACTATATTTAACAATATAATTTTCTAAATAATCAAATTTATTATTACTCATATCATTAACAAGCAAAAATAAGTCTTTATCATTATCAATATTAAGACTACATGCTACTCCACCTGTATATAAATCCAAATCAATAATTAATACAGATTTTCCTATATTACTTAAAATACCAGCTATATTTAATACATTAGTTGTCTTTCCTGTTCCACCTTTAACAGATGTAATTGTTAAAACATCGGCTTGTTTAACTGCCATATTTATCGCCTCTCAATCTTTATTTGATCATTTTGAATCATTCCATAAAACTTAAGTTCAATATAATTTGGAAAAAAAGCAAGTATTTTTGTAAAACTATCATTTTTTTTAGTTAAAGTTATCATAATGTTTGTATCATTAACAATAATATCTAGGGTATCATATGTAATATTTTGTTTTAATAGATAATCAATTTTATTTTTTATTTCATCATTAGTTAAATAACCATCTTCTATTGCTGTATTATTTAATTTTAAATTTAAACCATATTCAATCGCACTTTTTAGATTATTTTCTAGTTTTAATTTTTCACTACTCAAAACACTATAATTTATAAGTAATAAAACTAAACTCAAAATAATTGGTAAAATAAATATAAATAAAATTAAAGTTTGACCATGATTATTCTTCATAAATAACCCTACTAGTTTCTAAAGAATAATTATCACCAAGTACTAAATTTAAAAATGGTGTTAAAATTTTAACATTTTTCCTTAATACTATTTTTGACATATTTTGGTTTTTATTATATGAAAAATTAAAATCTTCACTGACAGTTAAGTCTTGGATAGTAGTAAAGTCATTATTTTGATATAAAGACACTACTGTATCTAAGTTATTTTCTAACTGCATTTTTTTTATTGTAATATTACCAAAATCAATAATGGCCATAATGATAAATATTAAAATTGGTACAACAATAATAAACTCAACTAATGCCTGACCCCTATTATTTTTCATAAAATCCCTACCCTATTATAATCATTATAATTATATCAAAACATGAGTCTTTAAACAAGAAAAAAAGTGAATTTTAAATGTAAACTCACTTTTTTAAACTTTGGCTTTTATTTTTTATTTATCAACACAAGAACCTTCACCAGGTTTACTACCCTCAACATAAACTTTATCAACTAAAGCACAAGAAGATTTAGTCATCGAATCTTGTAAATATCCACCTAATAATTTTACAATACTTACAACAACAACACTAATTACTGCTATAATCAAAATGTATTCTACTAATGCTTGACCTCTATTATTCATCTTCATATGTCTTAACCTCCATAACTTATATCTAAAATAAGTTTATACTTTTTTTTAGTATTTGTCAAACTATTTTTTTTGTGTTATAGTCTATTTGGTGAGGTTATGAAAATTATTTGGAACAATATGGAAATAGATGTTAAAATTTGTACAAGCTTTAAAGACCGCTTACTAGGACTTATGTTTAAGAAAAAAAATAGTCATTATTGCTTATGTTTTCCTAAATGTAATAGTATTCATACCTTTTTTATGAAGCAAAATATTGATATCATAATGACTAATAAAAATAATGTCGTAATTCATGTTATAAAAAGTTTAAAACCTTGGAAAATTATTTTACCTAAAAAAAATGTTTATTATACTTATGAATTCAGTGAAAATCTTGTTAACTATAAAATTGGTGACATTATTAAAACAAAAAAAATCGTAGATTCTATCTATGATTTATAGTTAATAATTAATCTAAATGAATTAAATCTTTAGATATTTCCTCTAATGCTTTACCAATATTTTTTTTAGATACATATTCATTAGCTTTTAATTGATAATGATTAGTTTCTTCCATCTCTTTTACTCTCTTTGAAACAATATTTACTAATAAATATTTTGAACCTACTTTATTCAATAATTTATCAATTGAAGGATATATCATTTTATCACACTCCCTATTTTTATAATATAATATATTCAAAATGTATTCAAGCTATTTGTCTTTTGTTGACAAATTTTGACACAAAAACTTAAGTTTAACTTAAGTTTTATTTTATAATCTCATATATTAGAGGTAACTCATTAGTCAAAGTATCTTGAATTTCAAAACAATCTAAAATTTCCTTAACATTTACATCATTAGTATTTAGATATACTTTTAAAATTTCTTCATTTTCTAAAACATAATCACCTATTTTTTTATTTAGAACAAATCCAACAGTTGAATCAATTAAACCTTCTTGATTAAAACGATTTGTATTCATACTTCTTTCTATCATACCTAATTTATAGGCATTTATTTCTGTAACAAAACCTGTTTTCGAACTTTTTATTGAGAATATATGTTTAGAAACTGGTATATTTTCAATATTTCCATGCTGATATTCAACCATCTCTTTAAATTTTTGATAAGCTTTACCATTACTTAAATTTAATTCTACTTCTTTTTTAGCTTCTTCAATATCGATATTCTTTCCTAAACTAACCATAATACTTGCTAAAGTTATAACAATATCAGTTAAATCTTTAGGACCATTATTATTTAAAGTTTGGATAGCTTCATGAACTTCTAAGGCATTACCAACATAATTTCCTAGAGGTTGCTCCATATTAGTTAAAACACAAACTACTTCTTTACCTTTATTTTTTCCAATTTTAACCATTAATTTAGCTAATTCTCTAGCACTTTCGATATCTTTCATAAAAGCATCTTCGCCAACTTTAACATCAATAACAATTTTATCAACACCACTAGCTAATTTTTTACTCATAATACTAGCCGCAATTAAAGGAATAGACTCAACTGTTGCTGTTATATCTCTTAATGCATAAATTTTTTTATCAGCTGGCGCTAATTCAGAAGTTTGGCTAATTAAAGCACAACCTATTTCATTAACTTGTTTTATAAAGTCTGCTTCTTTTAAACTAACATCAAAGCCATCAATAGATTCTAGTTTGTCGATTGTTCCACCAGTATGACCTAAACCACGACCACTCATTTTAGCAACTTTAACTCCACATGAGGCAACGAGTGGAACAACAATTAAAGATGTTTTATCCCCTACACCACCTGTTGAGTGCTTATCAACTTTAATACCATCAATACTATTTAAATTAACAATATCGCCACTTTTTAACATAACTTCTGTCATATCAAAAGTTTCTTGGTCAGTCATACCTTTTATAACAATGGCCATAAGTAAAGAACTCATTTGTGAGTCTAAAATATTTCCACTTATAAAACCATCAATAACATATTTTATTTCTTCAAAAGTTAAAACTTCACCTTTTCGTTTTTTATTTATTATATCTATAATATTCATACTATCACCATTTTTAGTATAGCATAAATTAAATTTTTTAACATAAAAAACATATGTACTTTACATATGTTAGTCAAAAAATGATAATTGATTAGGGTCTCTTTCTATAACTTTAACTTTTTGGTTTTCGCCTTCAATAGGTTCATCGCTATAATATTCTTGTTTTTCTGCTTCAATAGGCGCATCACTATAATATGTAATAGATTCATCGAAAGGGGAATATCTACCCCTAATTATATCATCTAAATCAGGGTGGAATTCTCGATCTGGTTCATAATTATCTAATTCATCATCAATACTATCACTACCATAATCATTAACATCTAAATTAATATTTTCCTCTTCATTATTACAAGCTATTTTATTTCCTAATTCAGCAGCCCTTAAGATAGAACGACAAAACTCAAAAAATTTTTTGTTCTTTTTTATCTTACTATAAAATTCTCTCATCATACGCTTATAAAAATAATCTGGTTTTTTTATTCTTGTTTCATCATAAATAAAATCTGAAAAGTAACTTCTATTCGAGGCAACAAAATCTCTCATAAAATATTGATCATTTAAAAGTTTTTTTATTATATCAGTGTCTTTTTTATAAATAGCTCTAACTTGAATTAAATTTCCATCTTCATTAACTTCTAAAATAACAATTTGACCATTATATTTTTTCTTATTTCTCTTTTCAATACTACTAATTAAATTGCTATTTGCATTCAAAAATTGTTCTATTCCTTGTTTAAACCTACTTCTAATTTCGCACACATCTTTAAAATTATCATAAATATATTTATCTAATTGATAACTTTCATCTTCAATAAGTGTTTTTGAAATATTACAATTATTTCCTAAAACAATACTTAAACATCTTTTCATAAAACCGCTCCTAATTTACATTATAAAAATCAATTATTTTATCATTTTTATTAAATAAATATTATATATTTTTTTAATTACTTATGTTTATTATTTACAATTTTACTAATACCATATTGCAAGTCAAACGTAACTTCATTACCATCATATTGATAAGTTACTTTATCAGTTGGGCAATAACTTAAAACTTTAGATAGATATTCTGAATCGCCATAAGTATCATATTTCCAATTAGATAAATATTTATGTGGATTATCATGAATGTCATTTACATATTTTAACCAACTTAAGTCTTGATAATTAGTTAATAAGTCTGATACTTCTACATTGTTATCATCTGCAGTTAATTTTAGAGCTTTATCCATCATTGTTTCACCATAGTTATGTGCTTGAATAGCTACATATATATTACCTTCGTATTTTTCTAATGCATGTTGAAACCTCATACAACCAACTTGAATATTATTATCTATATTACATAATTGTTCATCACTATATCTAACTGTTTGCTCAGAATCAGAATGATAATTATAGGCTGTAACTGCATTATTACAATTTTGTTCTAATTGTAATATTCCAAGAGCACACCCATTATAACGTTCACCACTAGGTAAACATTCATCATGCATTAAATCGGTTTCTTTCATTCCAAGAGCTACCATAATTTGAGCAGGAGTTCCATAAATAAAAGAATTTTTTTCAAAATAAATATACTCTCTAGTATCCATATAATTATAAACATAATCAATACGCTTATTATTACCAACTTCAAATAATTTTTTATTTTCTAATTCCAATTCTAAAGAATTATCCAAAACATTTACTTTATCAGCTAAAACATTATTCATTAAAACTTCTGGTTCATCTATAATAAGATCATTTTCACTAACAACCGTTTCTTTTGGAATAACTGTCAAATTGGGTTCTATTAAAGTATCATTATTATCATTATTTTTTATTAAATTTGCAAAACCAGAAAATACTAAAACAGCACCTAATGATAATCCAACAACCTTTATAGCCTGTTTATTATTTAAAATAAAATGCGCTATCTTCATTTTTTTAGATTCTGAGGGTGAAACTGCATATTTAGCTTGTGCCTTTTTATCATGTATATCTTGTCTATGACTATCTATTATATCAAATAAATCTTGATTTAATTGTCCATTTTCATCGTTCATAAATTACACCTCACAATATCATGTTATTCACTATATAAAACATAACATATTATTTTAAAATTTTCAATATTTAAATAAAAACAAAAAAAAGAAATAATCAAAAATTATTCCTTTATATAATCACAATTACTACATTTAATTTGATCTTTTTTTATTGTTAACATACTGTTACAATTAGGACACATTTCCCCAATTGGTTTATCCCAATAAGCTGTTTTACATTTTGGATAATTATTGCATCCATAAAATAATTTACCACGATGGCTCTTTTTTTCAATTATTTTGCCATCACAATTAGGGCAATCACAAACCTCTACAATATCTCTTTGTTCTGTTTTTATATACTTACATTCAGGATAATTACTACAAGCAGTAAAATTGCCATATTTGCCTTTTCTTATAACTAATGGATTACCACAATTTGGACACATTTCGCCAGTTTCTTCTGGTGGTTTTTTAGTCATCTTTGTAAATGCCTCTTTAACTGATGGTTCAAATTCATCATAAAATTCTCTTAAAACCTTAACCCAATTAGCATTACCATCAGCGATTTTATCTAAATCAGACTCCATATTAGCTGTATATTTAACATTAATAATATGACTAAAACACTCTTGTAATTTATCAGTTATCTCAATTCCAATATCAGTTGGAATAAATCTTTTATCTTCTATCTTAACATAACCACGAGTTTTAATTGTATCCATAATTGTCGCATAGGTACTTGGTCTACCTATTCCTAATTCCTCAAGTTCTTTAATAAGTTTGGCTTCACTATATCTAGCTGGTGGCTTTGTAAAATGTTGTTCTTTTGTAACATCATCAGTTGTTAAAATATCTTTTTCTTTTAATTTAGGTAATTCCTCGTTAGTAGTATCTTCATAATCACCATATACTTTTAAATAACCATCAAATACTAAAATTTGACCAGTTGCTTTAAATTGATAATTATTATTATCAAGGATAACAATTGTATTATCAGTTTTAGCATCTTTCATTAAAGAAGCTAAAGCACGATTATAAATTAAACGATATAATTTATACTCATCAGCTGTTAAATATGGTTTTACTTTTAAAGGTGTTCTCTCAATACTTGAAGGACGAATCGCTTCATGAGCATCTTGAACATTTTCTGTTTTTTTAGAAACTTTTACACTTCCAATATAGTCGTCGCCATATTCCTTTTTTATATAACTTTGAGTAGCTGAAATAAATTCATTAGATAAACGAATTGAATCAGTACGCATATAAGTAATTAAACCAACAGTTTCGTTTTCAAGTTCAATACCTTCATACAATTTTTGAGCAATTGACATTGTTTTTTTAGCACTCATATTTAATTTATTTGAAGCAACTTGTTGTAAAGTACTAGTTATAAATGGAGTTGGTGATTTTCGATTTTTACTTTTTTTCTCAATACTACTTATTTGAAACTCACTTGATAAATCACTTAAAACTTTATTAGCATCTTTTTCATTTTTTAATTCTATATCTTTGTTATTATATTTATCTAAATCAGCTTTAAAATCTTCAAAATTAGCGTTTATCGTCCAGTATTCAACAGGTTCAAATTTTTCGATTTCTCTTTCTTTATCAACAATAAGTTTTAAAGCAACACTTTGCACTCTACCAGCACTAGAACCAGATGTCTTAGCTTGCATTAATTTACTTAGTCTAAAACCAATAATTCGATCTAACATTCTTCTAGTTTCTTGCGAATTAACTAAATTTTGGTCAATTTTTCGTGAATGTTTAAAAGCTTCTAAGACTGCATTTTTTGTTATTTCATTAAAAACAACACGTTCATAATTTTTATCATTTAAACCTAAACAATCATATAAATGCCATGAAATAGCCTCTCCTTCACGATCTGGGTCAGTAGCTAGATAAACAAAATTGGCATTTTTAACATCTTTTTTTAAATCTGTAATAACAGTTTTTTTACCTTTAATAGTTATATAGTCTGGCTTGAAATCATTTTCAACATCAATACCAAGTCCATATTTTCCCTTTGTAGATAAATCTCTAATATGACCTTTACTAGATACTACTTTATAATCTTTACCTAAATATTTTTCAATTGTTTTTGATTTACTAGGTGATTCGACAATTACAAGATTTTGATGCATAATCCACTTCCTTTTTGTTAATTCCATTTATACACTAAAGTTTTAGTAAAGTCAATCATTTTTTAAGATTTGACAGCTCCTTTTGGACATTTATTACCAAAAGAATCAATTAATACTTTGTCTTTATATATTTTTAAAACTTCACAATTATTAGCGCAACCTTTACATTCACTACCAATAGTTTCAAATGAAATATTATTAATATTTAAATCATATATCTTATCTGTTTTATATTTTTTTGATAGTATCGCAATACCTAATGCCCCCATTAAATGACTATTCTCATCAACAATAACATCTTCATGTAAAATCTCTTTAAAATATTTTAAAACGCCTTTATTTTTACTAACACCACCTTGAAAAACAATTGGCGCTTTAATCTTTTTACCTTTTCCAACATTATTTAAATAATTAATAACAATACTACGACATAACCCCGCAATAATATCTTTTTTATCATAACCAATTTGGGCTTTATGAATTAAATCTGATTCTGCAAAAACAGTACAACGAGCAGCAATTTTAACAGGATTTTCGCTCTTAAGTGCTAGTGTTCCAAACTCTTCGACATCTACACCCAATCTCTTAGCCTGACTTGATAAAAATGAACCTGTTCCAGCGGCACAAAGTGTATTCATTGAATAATCAGTAATAATTCCATTATCAATTAAAATAATCTTTGAATCTTGACCACCAATTTCTAAAATTGTTTTTACATCAGGGTAAATTGATAACGTACCAACTGCATGAGCTGTAATCTCATTTTTAACAATATTAGCATCTAACATAAGACCGATTAATTTTCTGGCACTACCTGTTGTACCTATTCCTTTAATTGCAATTGACTTAGGTAAATCTTTTTTTAACTCACTAATCAACCTTTTAACAGCATTTACAGGATTACCCTCAGTCCAAATATAAAGAGATTTAATAATATTGTTATCATCATCAATAATAACTCCTTTAGTAGAAATAGAACCTATATCTACACCTAAGTAACATTCTTTCATTTTTCTCTCCTCATTTCAATCATATCGTAAAAAGCCTCTATTCTGGTTTTAATTCCTACCTCTGATGTATTAGCGTCAAAACTAAAATAAATTATTGGCACATTATATTGTTTACAAATTTTATTAATTACTGGCATTGCTCCTATTTCAGGCGTACAAAATGATGATTTAATATGAATAATTCCATCATAGCCATGTGTACAAAGATATTTCGTTCTTCCAATATTATCATGAGCATCAGCACCCATTCGATATTTAATATACTCACTAGCGTACTTTAAATATTTTTTTACTTCTTTTGCTTTTTCAAAAACTAAATAATGAGCATTTGTATAACGTTTTATCTCAATATTATAACTAGCTAATTCACGCTCTAAATAATAATTAGCAAATGGTTCCATTATAGTATATAACTCACCAATAATTCCAACTTTTAAACAATTATCAGGTTTATTAACTTTTAGTTCTTTAAATTTTTTTAAATAATTCTTATATAATTTTCGAAGCTGAAAATATGATTTAACTTTACTAAAATCTTTTAACATTTTATTATTCAATTTAGTAAAACTATCTTTTTCTACCTCAAAACCAATATTTTCTCTAATATAATGATCTATATTATCCATATATTTAATCATTTTAGATGTTATAAAAAGATAATATAAAGCCCTTATTTTTTTAAATTTAGGTTCAAATTTTTTAATTTCTTTTAAAATATTTTTAATATTTCTATCCCCTGCTGTTACAAAATTAACAAAAGTAAATTCATAACCTAAATCTCTTAATATTTGCTCTTGTAATTCACTATAATAGCCATACCTACAACCTCCACCAGCTTGAACCAAAACATTTGCGCCTCGCTCTAATGATTCAATAAATGTACCTAACGTATATTTAAATGGTGTACAAACAAACTCAGGACTATACTTACTTCCTAATTCTATAGTCTTATTTGTAATACTAGGTGCAGACATAATCTCACAACTAAAAATATGTCTAAATAAATATTTAACAGGAATATGATAATTTCCCATATGAGGGAACGCTAATATTTTTTTATCGACTTGCTTGTTTTTTAGCGTCAATTATATCGATAAAACTTTCTATACGTGTTTCTATTCCTGTTAAAGCATCAATATCATCAATAATAATATTAAGATAAGGTAAATCAATTCGTCGCATTGCTAACTCATTAGCTAAAGAATCTGGACCACAAGGAAATGAAGATATAAAAATCACCCCATCTACTGAATTTTTTACTAATTCAATTGAACCAAGTTCATCACGATTAAATTTCCAATAAAGTGTATCAGATATTTTGGTTGCTAAAGAATTAGTTTTATCACTATCAAATTTATCACTATAAATGATTTCAACATTAGAATTTTTTAACATCTTAATAATTGGTATTCCAAAATATTGATCATAAATAACATAAGGGTGACTTACGACTAATACTTTTGTATTAATTCTATTTAGCTTTTTAGTATTAATAATAATATCCTTATTTTTTATTTTATTTGTTGCCTCAAGTGCTTTATTATAAGCTCTAATAGCTTCACTAGTTGATACCCCTAAATTTTGGCCTATTTCTACTAATCCCACAAAATCATTTTCTTTATTTTTAACATCAATATTATAATTTAATAATTTACAATTAAATAAATTATTAACAATATCATAGATTGCTAAAAAATTAGTACATGTCTGATTATTGACATCATATTTATCAATTCTAGGGACTAGAATATAATCACATTTATCTTTTAAATATGCGATATGTCCTAAATATATTTTTAAAGCTAAACACATTTCATCATTTGCGTATTTAATACCATCATTAATAATATCACGATTAGTTGGTGGACTAATTATAACTTCACAATCGATATTTTCAAAATAATTTTTCCAAAGATTACCTAAATAGTAATAATGTAAGGCTCGTGGTATTCCAATTTTTATCTTGTCCATTTTATCACCTAATAAATACTATTAACAAAAACTTTTTTTATGAATAAAAAAAACTTTTAAGCCAATAATATGAATGGGTGATTAAATTGGAAAAAGAAAAAAATACTAATAAACAAGAAATTGGCTGTGAAGTTCATGATTGTAAATTTTGTGACTGCCAAGATAATTGTTGTTCATTAGATAAAATTGAGGTATGTAATTGTGGTCATGATCATGAAAAAGAAGCTACTATGTGTAATAGTTACCAAAAGCGTGATAATTAAGAGTTAAAAACTCTTTTTTTATTTAACTCTTTTTTACTATTTAAATAATTGATTTAATTTTATCACTATTTAGTCCTCCATATATAATTATTTATAAAACTTATATAAACTCCTTCTTGTGATACAGAAAAATTACGATTTCTCGTAATTTTTTCTATATTATGAAATTAAAGATTTTTCTACAGTTATAACTGGGCGAACACCACAACGAGAATTATTAGGCTGAACATCCATAAAGCCATCACCAGTCACACGTATTGCAGATGAAGAAGATATGAAACCATCTGTCCAATACCCCCACATATCATTGTTACTAGTCCCTGTCGCATTATTTAAACAGGCATATGATTTACAACTTGAACTTGTTCTATCATATAACCACCCATATTTGGAAGGTGTTGGATATGGTGATGGTATAGTACTATTTAATGTTTCAAAAAAATAAGGTAAAGTACCTGTATATTCCGTAATTGTTATTATCTCATCAGCTGTAATTAAGCGTGGACTCAATCTACTATCCCAACCATTTATATCCGTTGCTAATTGAGAATTTCTATTATTCCAATTATCTATTATTTCAGTTGTGTTATGGTCTAATATCATTGTATAATTTGTTCCATCATCACTATATGCATACCATTTCATACAACCAGTTGTTATTCCTGTATTACTATTTATATTACTTGAATTACAATTATTTGTTAAGTCAGTTGGATCTAAATATACTATTTTTAAAACGTTTGTATATCCTTCTCCTGTTGGAATTTCACTTGTTGGTCCTGTTACTACTGGGGTTGTAGGTTCTGGTGTTTCACTACCACCATCACTAATACAGGTTGCTGTATCATTTGCATAACTACAACTAAATCCATTTATTTGTAGATTTTCTGCTACTATATTTCTTCCATTATTACTTATTCTTATTGTTCCACTTGTTGGTTTTGTTCCTTTAAAATCTAAATTATTTAAACCTGTTAAATTATAACCAATTAATATTGTTTTTAAATTACAACCTGTATTATCACATTCAAACTCTATAGCTTCACTTGGAAGTGTTCCATTATTTTCTAACATAAAGTTTGTTGCGTAAGTTTCAGCTGCTTTTATTATTCCATATGTTGAATCTTTTGCTGCATTAAGCCTTGCCTTATCTAATATTTTTAGTATTTGTGGTACTGCTATTAAAGCTATTATTGCTAGTATTACTATCACTGCTAATAATTCTATTAGTGTAAAACCATTTTTCTTTTTCATTTTTATTTACTCCTTTTCCTACTTTACATAACTATATTATATCATTGTATTTTTTCGCTTTCAACAATATCTATTTATCTTTTTTATTATTGACATTATCTTGATATTTATTATATATTCTTTAAAATTAATTTTTAAGAATTATGATGTTATAAAATTTTCTATCTAAAAAAATCTTTAAAATATTTCTATTTTAAAGATTCAATTTCTTCTTTTTCTAGCCCAGTCGCTGAAACAATAATATTAATATCAACCTTTTGATTTAATAAGTTTTTAGCAATTTCAATATTTCTTTGTTCAACACCTTGTTTAATTCCTTGGCTGAGACCTTGCCTCTCTGCACTAAGCATTTGTGTTCTTTTAATTCTAGCATCTTCTATTTCTGCATCATATAGTCCTATCATTTTTTCATCACTACTTAACTCATCTAATTTTTCAGATACTTTTTTCATTACTAAATCATCTCCTGCTATAGATTGAGCAAATTCTTTTGTTTCTGATAATAACAACAAACAGTATTTTTCTAATTCGCTTAAATTCACTACAGGTTTATTATAACACATTTTTCTAATGTATGCTAGGTCTACATAATATCTTATCGGATTTTCTGGTAACTTAAAGTTTTTCGTTTCTTCTTTATAACTAAAAATATATATTTCTTGGTTTTCTCTAAAATGACTAAAGTTATCAAAACATATCTGCATGATTTCTTTAGCATTTATATAGTCTTCACTATTATTATAAATACTTGCTGATACTTTTTCAAAATAAGCACTATCTTTTCTAAATATACCTTCATAATAATCTTTATTCATTTCAATATTTATATACCTATTACCAACACTTATTATTATGTCACTACGCATCTTTTTATCTTTTTTATTGTTTATTAGATAATCTGAATTTTCTACTGTTATATTTTCTAATTCACTTAATGGTATTCCTGTTATATAATGTATCATTCCTCTTAAGTAATCTCTATTATCAGGATCTAACATTATTGCTTTAAACATACAATCATATACTCCCAATAGTAATGGATGTTTTATCTTTGGTTCTTCAGTAATTATTTTTCTCACCTCCTAAAATTATATATACAATAAGTGTTAAATAGAATCCTTTTTCAAAACAAAAAAAATTACGATTTCTCGTATTTTTTTATAATTAACCAAAAAATATAGAATTTATAATTGGTACTACTACTGTAGTAATAATACCAGTAACAACTATGGCAAGACTACTTATTGCCCCTTCAATTTCTCCTATTGAAAGCGCTGTAGTTGTTCCAGAACCATGAGCTGATGTACCACAAGCTAAACCTTGTGAAACACTTGCCTTTATTTTAAATATTTTAAAACAAGTTGGCGCTAATACTGCACCTATTATTCCTGATAGTATAACAGCAAAAACAGTTATTGAAGATATTCCACCTAGTTCATTAGTAACACCAATCGCAATTGGAGCAGTAATAGATTTAGAAAGCAAAGAAGTACCTAGTGATGAATCTAGATTAAATAAATTTGAGAAAAGTACAATAACAAATGCATTTGCTAAAACACCTGCTATAATTCCTGATATAATAGCAACAACATTTGTTTTTAAAATATTAATTTGCTTATATAATGGAATTGCTAAACAAACAGTTGTTGGTGTTAAAAAATATGATAAATATTGAGCACCATTATTATAAGTATCATAATCTATTCCTAAAAGTAATAAAATCATAACTATAATTATCGTTGTTATTAATAAGGGATTTAATAGATTATTCTTAAATTTATTTTTAAGAATTGTTGAAAAATAAAAAATAATAATTGTAATAGCAAAGCCAAAATAACTAGATGTAATCAATAATTCATTCATCTAACCTCATCACCTTTCTTATATTTATTGGTGTTTTTGTTTTTAATATTTATAACAAGTTGAGAAACTAATCCAGTAACAGCAATAACCACGATTGTTGATATAAAGATGATAATAATTATATATATCATCGAATTTTTATATTCAAAAAATGTATCCATAATCCCTACAGATGCTGGCACAAAAAATATTAACATTATTGATAATAAAAATTCACCAGTCTCTTCAACTTTTTCCAATTTAATAACTTTGGTACATAAGGCTATAAATAACAATACCATACCATAAATACTTGCTGGAATTGACAACGGTATAAAATAATTTAACAATTCCCCAATAAATGAGAAAAATAAGATTATAGCTAATTGTTTAATATATTTCATATTCAAACCTCCAAATTATATTATATAATATTAAACATAAAAAATATAGTTTTCAAATTAATATTTTTAAAATTTATATCGAATATGGCAACATATAAATATCTAAGATATATAAAACCATTTTATTTTAATAGAACAGATTAAAACAAAATATTTTTTGCAAATCTTCATAATAAAAGACCAATTTTTAAATTGGTCTATTTCAAAAATATTACTATCTTTTTTTACTATTTATTATATAATTCTAACGATGTCTAAAACTTTGACTTTTATTTTCTAACATTTGATTCCAATTTTGAGACAAGTCACCAGCTATATTTTCTTTATCTAAGAAGAAACTTGCTTCTTCTTGCCAAATTTCCTTATCTTCATCATATATATGTGGAAATAATTCATATTCACTATCTATTATTTCAAATATTCTGTTTGCTACATCTCCTGGATTACTTTGGCAATATTCATCATCATATTCTTGTTTAAGAGATTTAATCTTTGTTAAAAAATTATACTCTCCTAAAGATATATTTCCGTTATTAAAACTGCTTTCTAATGTTTCATTACTTTTTAAAATACCATATGAAAGTTGTCCACCTATATCACATCGACTACTATCACCTTTTTCTATCAAATCAAAACCAGGTAAAAAACCTACTCTACCATCAATACATACAAATATTGAACGGCAAATATATTCAAAATTTTTATTTGCTCCATCTACATCTAAATATGAACTTACAGTTTGTAAAAAAGCCTTAGTAGTCATTTCCTTTGAATTCGTTTTTTTCACTGAAGTCATTTGCTTCCAATTTTGAGACAAATCTCCCGCTATATTTGCTTTATCTAAAACAAAAATTGCTTTTCTTTTATAAAAGGCTACATCGTCATAAGATATATGTGGATATAACTCATATTCTTCATCTATTATTTCAAATATTCTATTTACCACATCACTTGGATTATTTTGACAATATTCATCATCATATTCTTGTTTAAGAGATTTAATCTTTCTAAAAAAATTAAACTCTTCTAAAGATATATCGCCATTATTAAATTTGCTTTCCAATGTTTCATTACTTTGTAAAACACCATCAGCAAGGTGTCCACCTATATCATTTTGTACATTATACCCTTTTCTTCTTAAGTGAAATTCAGGCAAATCAGCTATTCTACCATCAATACATGAAAATATTGAGCGACAAATAGATTCAAAATCTGTTATTGTACTATGATTAACACACTTATTCACAGTATTTAAAAAGAACTCAGTAGTCATTTCCTTTGAATTATTTTTTATCAATGAAGTCATTTGATTCCAATTTTGAGATAATTCACCAGCTATATTTGGTTTATCTAAGAAAAAATTTGTTGTGTCTTGATAATACCTTCTATACTCATCATATATATGTGGATATAATTCATATTCTTCATCTATTATTTCAAATATTTTATATACTACATCTCTTGGATTACTTCGACAATATTCGTCATTATATTCTTGTTTAAGAGATTTAACCTTTCTTAAAAAGTTGAATTCTTCTAAAGATATATCACCACTATTCAATTTGTTTTCTAATATTTCATTACTTTGTAAAACATCATCAGCAAGGTGTCCAGCTATATAATTTTGGGCACTATCATCTTTTTTTATTAAGTGGAACCCAGGCAAATCCAGTTCTATATGTTGATAATCAATAAATGAAAATATTAAGTTACAAATAGATTCAAAATCTGTTATTGGAATACCTATAGTTGTGTTATCAATAATACAACCATTCACAGTATTTAAAAAGAAATTAGTAGCCTTTTTCTTCGAATTATCTTTTATCTCTGAAATCACTTGCTTCCAATTTTGAGACAAATCACCAGCTATATTTGTTTCATCTAATAAGGAACCTGTATTTACGTTATATAAATTTTTCAATGTATCTATATTTGGATATAATTCATATTCTTCATCTATTATTTCTAATATACTATTTGCTACATCTCTTGCATCACCTTGACAATATTCATCAACACAATCTTGTTTAAGAGATTTAATCTTTTTTAAAAAATTAAATTCTTCTAAAGATATATGTCCATTATCAAACTCATCTTTTATTCTAGAATCACAATAGAACAAATTACTAGTAAGGTGTGATACGTTTATATTATTTTGGATGTTATCTCCCTTTTTTATTAATCTAAAAGCAGGTGAGTGGCCAACGGAGAGATAAATAAGTCCACCATTAATAGTGCTTAATACTTCGTCACAAATATTATTAAATCTTATATATCCAAACCCAGCCTTTAATTCATTATTTATACGAGCAACTACAGTCTTTAAAAAATAATTTGTAATCATTTCCTTTGAATTCATTTCCATCACTCCCTCATAACCATATATTAGCATATTTAAAATTTAATTTCAACATAAGTCGATTAGTTATATATTCATCAAGTTTATCTAATGAATATTTTCGAAATTTAAATTTTCAATTTAATAAATGTATTCAAAAACTTTACATTTTTTAGTAGTTTTTTTATATTAGTTGTGTTATAATGATATAATTCGTGTTGTGGAGGATGATAACATGACTATAAAACAACTTACTAATGAAGAATTTACACAATTTGCAAATAATTATGAGCAAAAATCAATCTATCAAACTAAAGAATATGCTTTTATAATGAATAAACAAAATTTTGAAAGCATTTTTTTAGGTTTAATTGATAATAATCAAATTATGGCTGCCTCTATTTTTTTAATTGAAAAATTAGATGGTTTTAAATATGCTTATGCACCTAGAGGATTTCTACTTGACTATAACAATACTACTTTATTAAAAGAATTTACGAATGGTATTAAAAGCTTTTTAGGAAAATTAAATGTCATAGCTGTAAAAATTAATCCCTTAATTATTAAAAATATTTATAATTCTAAAAAAGAAGTAATTTATAGTAATCCTAACTTTGATAATATATTTAATAGTTTAAAAAAATTAGGATATTATCATCTAGGTTATAATAATAGTTTTGAAGCATTAAAACCAAGATATGAAGCTATTATTGATCTTAATAAACCATATTTTGAAATATTTTCGAACATAAAAAAAGAATATCGAACTAAAATAAGAAGTGCTGATCGTAATGGTATCACTATTTATAAAGGTAATCAAAATTCTTTAAAATACTTATACCTAGAAACGCAAGATAAATATCCACGTGATTTAAGATATTATGAAGACTGCTATTATTTCTTTAATAAAAGTGATAAAATTGACTTTTATTACGCTAAATTAGATATTAACCATTTTCTTAAAAATTTACAATTAAAATACCAATTAAAAGTTCAAGAGAGTGAAAAATTTAATCACGATGTTATTATGGCAAGAAACTTTAATTCAAAACGTAGTATTGCTAAAAAAATATCATTAGAAAACCAAGCTAGCGAATATAGAGTTAATTTAATTAATGCCACTAATATTATGAGTAATAATCCAAATGGTGTTGTCGTAGCGTCTATTTTAGCTGTTAAATACGCTGATACTGTTTATATACTAATGGATGGTTATGACCCAAAATATAAAAAATTTAACTCAAAGCATTTACTTATTTGGAAATTAATTGAAAAATACGCAAAAGAAGGATATAAAAAATTCAATATTGGAGGATTAACAAATATTTTATTAGATAATGAATTAAAAGGTTTAACACAATTTAAGTTAAATTTTGGTGCTTATGTAAATGAATATATTGGCGATTTAGAATTAATCACAAATAATTCTCTTTACTTTATTTATAGGAATGCCAGACCATTAAGTCGTATTTTAAAAAGATAAGAAAAAAATTGATATGAATTTTACATATCAATTTTTATTATCTAAATATAATTTTGTAATTAATAACATAATTCCACCTACAGCAACAATGCTAATAACTAATAAACTAGAAAAATTTGTATCTAAAGTATTAGGATTATCAATATGAGTTGTTGTTGTACGATTACTTGCATTATTTGCATTGTTAGTAACAGTTGTACCAATTACATAAGTTGTATCATTATCTAAGCTAAAACTGCTTGTATTTATTAACGCATAGCCATTTTCAATAGTTAAATCTTCATATAAACCTATTGTAGCTTGATCTGTAGCATAAACAGTATCAATACTATTATTTCCTAATTTAAGAATAAATATTTGTTTTGACATATTTATATTATAACTATTAGGAATTGGAAACGATAACGTTACCTCACCTGTTGGCACAATTCTTGTAGCTTTATTTAATAAAGAAATATTATAAGCATTATATTTAGTAAAACCAAATGTTTTAGCCTGTGTTTCAATATTATTACTACTAGCACTTTTAACACTTAAAACTGTATCGTTAGAAACAATATTTTCATCACTTGATAAAATAATTCCACTTTCCAAATCTTTATCTATTTCTAATGCATTTGTAGTTATAGGTAAAATTAAAACAAGTATTAAAAATATAATTATTTTTTTCAAAACCTCACCATCTTTCATACTATATTTTGGCATTTATAGTATGAACGATAAATTTAAAAATATAATAAATTATTTAACAATTGTACCAATTTTCTCTCCATTTATTATTTTTAAAAGATCACCTTTATTATTTAAATTATATACAATAATAGGAATTTCTTGATCCATACATAAACTAATAGCTGTTGAATCCATTACTTTTAATTTTTTATTTAAAACATCAATATAAGATAATTCATCTATTTTTTTTGCATCTTTATTTTTTTTAGGATCAAAATCATAAATACCATCAACATTAGTTGCTTTTAATAAAATATTAGCATTGATTTCAGCTGCTCTTAATGCTGCAGCTGTATCAGTTGAAAAGAATGGACTACCTGTTCCACAACCAAAAATGACAATTCTTCCCTTTTGCATATGTCGATCAGCTCTATTTTTAATATAAAATTCTGAAATTTGGCGCATTTCGATACCAGTTTGAACTCTTGACTCTTGACCCAGTTGTTTAAACGCATCATTTAAAGCTAAAGCATTCATAGTTGTTGCAAGCATACCAATATAATCAGAAGTACATTTATCCATATGTTGATTACTTCTACCACGCCAAAAGTTGCCACCACCTACAACAATTCCTAATTCAATTCCTGTTTTATTAACAGCATCTTTAATTTCAGTACAAATTTCTAAAACTTTTTGAAAGTTTATCCCTTTATTATCATCGCCAGCTAATGATTCACCACTTAATTTTAGTAATACCCTTTTATATTGCATTTTAAACCTCCTAAATTCATGCAAAAAAACAAGCAATAAAAACTATTCCTTGTTTTTTATTTATATTAAATTATTTAATAATTTCTGAAACGTTACCAGCACCAACTGTTCTACCACCTTCACGAATAGAGAACTTAGTTCCATTTTCGATAGCGATAGGAGCAATTAATTCAACTGTCATTTCAATATTATCTCCAGGCATAACCATTTCTACACCTTCTGGTAATTCAATAACACCAGTAACATCTGTAGTACGGAAATAGAATTGTGGACGATAATTGCTGAAGAATGGAGTATGTCTTCCACCTTCTTCTTTGCTAAGTACATAAACTTGAGCTTTGAATTTAGTATGTGGAGTAACAGTTCCTGGTTTAGCTAATACTTGACCACGTTCAACGTCTTCACGAGCAATACCACGTAATAATACACCAGCATTATCTCCTGCTTCAGTATAGTCTAATTGTTTTCTAAACATTTCAATTCCTGTAACAACAGTTTTCTTAGTTTCTCTAAGACCAACGATTTCAACTTCATCGTTAAGTTTTAATTGACCTCTTTCAACACGTCCTGTAACAACAGTTCCACGACCAGTGATTGTAAATACATCTTCAACTGGCATTAAGAATGGTTTGTCAGTATCACGTGCTGGAGTATCGATCCATGTATCAACAGCTTCCATTAAATCCATAACTGCTTGTTCATATTTAGCATCTCCTTCAAGAGCTTTTAAAGCAGAACCACGAATAATTGGAGTGTCATCACCTTCGAATCCATATTCATTTAATAATTCACGAATTTCCATTTCTACTAAGTCTAATAATTCCTCATCATCAACCATATCACATTTGTTCATGAATACAACCATACGAGGAACACCAACTTGACGAGCAAGTAAGATATGTTCACGAGTTTGAGCCATAGGTCCATCAGTTGCTGCAATAACTAAGATTGCACCATCCATTTGAGCTGCACCAGTAATCATGTTTTTTACATAGTCAGCATGTCCAGGACAGTCTACGTGTGCATAATGTCTTTTTTCAGTTTGATATTCAACATGCGAAGTATTAATTGTAATACCTCTTTCTCTTTCCTCTGGAGCCTTATCAATATTTGCATAATCTACGAAATCTGCAAATCCTTTTTTAGATAGAACATTAGTAATAGCTGCTGTTAAAGTAGTTTTACCATGGTCTACGTGTCCAATTGTACCAATGTTAACATGTGGTTTTGAACGATCGAATTTTTGTTTTGCCATTTTAAATTTCCTCCTTTTATTTACTTACAATTATTATTTTATATCAACAAGGGAAAAATATCAAGCATTTTCCCTTAGTTTGACACTATTTTTGTTTTTTTCTTTTTTTATGTGGATAATCAAATTTTTTTGTTTTAATCAGCATATTGCTACTACTTTGTTCACAAACCTTTTGTTCTGCCAAACCAATATCATGAAATGGTTCTGGAATTTTAATATTCGCATAATCTTCAAAAGACTTTTGCCCTTTTTCAGACAGATATCCAGAAATAGCTGCTGTTATAGTAGTTTTACCATGATCTACATGTCCAATTGTACCAATGTTAACATGTGGCTTTGTAGTATTTTGTTTATCCATTATAATTAATTACCGCCATTTTTCTTAATAATTTCTTCAGCGATATTTCTTGGAACTTCTTCATAATGATCGAATACCATTGTGAAATTTCCACGACCTTGAGTATTACTTCTTAGAGAAGTTGCATAACCAAACATTTCTGAAAGTGGTACCATTGCATCAATCGATAACGCATTTCCACGAGATTCTTGACCAAGTGGGCGTCCACGACGTGATGTAATATCACCCATAACGTTTCCTAGATATTCATCTGGAACAATTACTTGTACTTTCATAATTGGTTCAAGTAATACTGGTTTACATTTATTTTTAGCTTCTTTTAATGCTAATGAAGCAGCAATTTTAAATGCCATTTCTGATGAGTCAACATCATGGTATGAACCATCAAATAATGTTGCTTTAACATCAACCATTGGATAACCTGCAAGGATACCACCAGCCATAGCTTCTTGTAATCCTTTATCAGTTACTGGAATATATTCACGAGGAACTACACCACCAACAACTGCATCAACGAATTCATATCCCTTATCAGGATTTGGTTCAAATTTAATCCATACATGACCATATTGTCCACGACCACCAGATTGTTTAATATATTTTCCTTCACAATCTGCTGCTTGTGTAATAGTTTCACGATAAGAAACTTGAGGTTGACCAATATTAGCTTCAACATTAAATTCTCTTTTCATACGGTCAACAATGATATCAAGGTGTAATTCACCCATACCAGCAATAATTGTTTGACCAGTTTCATGATTAGTACTAGCTCTAAAAGTTGGATCTTCTTCTGCTAGTTTTTGTAATGCTGTTGCCATTTTATCTTGATCAGCTTTTGATTTTGGTTCAACTGCAAGTTCAATAACTGGTTCTGGGAATTCCATTGATTCTAGAATACAAGCATTCTTTTCATCACATAGAGTATCACCAGTAGTTGTATTTTTAAGTCCTACAGCTGCTCCAATATCACCTGCATAAACATCACTAATTTCTGTACGTGTGTTAGCATGCATTTGAAGCAAACGACCAATTCTTTCTTTTTCACCCTTAGTTGAATTTAATACATAAGAACCACTACTTAAATGTCCTGAATAAACTCTGAAGAATGTTAATCTTCCAACAAAAGGATCTGTCATAACCTTAAATGCTAAAGCAGCAAATGGTTCATTATCAGATGGATGTCTTTCAATTTCATTACCATCCATATCAACACCTTTAATAGATGCAATATCAGTTGGAGATGGTAAGTAATCTAAAACTGCATCAAGCAATAATTTAACACCCATATTTCCTAAAGCTGTACCACAAAGTACTGGGAAGAATTCAGCTTGTAATGTTCCTTTTCTGATTGCTTTCTTAATTAAATCAATAGAAACTTCTTCACCCTCTAAATATTTATTCATTAATTCATCATCAAATTCAGCAACTGCTTCAATTAATTCAGTTCTCTTTTCTTCTACTAAATCAACTAAATCGCTAGGAATATCAATGATAGTAGGATTTTCTTCTGGTTTACCATCATATTGGTAAGCTGTTCTAGTAACTAAATCTATAACACCATTAAATTCACTTTCAGCACCAATTGGCCACTCAATAGGTTTAGCATTAACACCTAAACGACTATCAATTGTACCTAAGCTATATTCAAAGCTTGCACCCATTTTATCCATCTTGTTACAGAAGATTAAACGAGGAACTTTAAATTCACTAGCTTGACGCCAAACTGTTTCTGTTTGTGGTTCAACACCAGCTTGTGCATCTAATAGAGCTACAGCCCCATCTAAAACACGAAGTGATCTTGAAACTTCAACTGTAAAATCAACGTGTCCTGGAGTATCAATGATATTAAGTCTATGATTTTTCCAAAAAGCTGTTGTTGCTGCTGAAGTAATAGTTATACCACGTTCTTGTTCTTGAGCCATCCAGTCCATTTGTGAAGCACCATCATGTGTTTCTCCAATTTTGTGAATTTTTCCAGTATGGAATAAGACACGTTCAGTACAAGTTGTTTTTCCTGCATCAATATGAGCCATTATTCCAAAGTTACGAGTTTTCTCTAAACTATATTCACGAGCCATATTTTTTTCCTTTCAATATTTAATTTATTACCAACGATAATGTGCGAAAGCTTTATTAGCTTCTGCCATTCTATGAGTATCTTCACGTTTTTTAACAGCTGCACCTACACCATTAGATGCATCAATAATTTCATTTGCTAAATTTTCAGCCATTGAATGTCCACCTCTACCTTTAGCATATTGGACTAACCAACGAAGAGCTAAAGCACGAGCACGATCTGGACGAACTTCAATTGGAACTTGGTAATTAGCACCACCAACACGACGAGATTTTACTTCCAAAGCTGGTTGAATATTAGCCATTGCTTTTTCAAATACTTCGTTTGGATCTTGACCAGTTTTTGTTTTAACAATATCAAATGCGTCATATAAAATTGTTTGAGCTACACCTTTTTTTCCATCTTGCATAATTGTATTGATTAATTTTGTAACTAATTTTGAATTATATATGGGATCTGGTAAAACATCTCTTTTAACTGCACGTCTTTTACGCATAATATCCTCCTTTCATTACTCTGATTTTTTTTAATTTATTATTTTTTATCTTTTGGTTTTTTAGTTCCATATTTAGAACGACCTTGACGTCTTTTATCAACTCCAGCAGTATCCATAGTACCACGAATAATATGATAACGAACACCGATTAAGTCTTTAACACGTCCACCACGAATTAGAACTACACTATGCTCTTGTAAGTTATGTCCTTCTCCAGGAATGTAAGCAGTAACTTCCATTGTATTAGATAATCTAACACGAGCATATTTACGAAGCGCTGAGTTTGGTTTCTTTGGTGTCATTGTTCCAACACGAGTACATACTCCACGTTTTTGTGGCGCTGTATTATCAGTTTGTTTTTTCTTACGACTATCGTATCCAACATTTAAAGCAGGAGCTTTAGTTTTTCTCTTTTTGTCAGTTCTTCCTTTTCTAATTATTTGATTAATAGTAGGCATTGGTATCCTCCTTTCATTACACACATCCAGGTGTTTCATTTTTTCCCTTAATTAAAGATTTACCTAAGTAAACCTTTAACGAATGCATTAATAATATATCACTTCTATTATATGTTTGTCAATCTTTTTTTATGCAGATTCACTAAATGTATTTATATTAAGATTGTTAGGCTTAAAACGATATAAATTTGCAGGTCTACCTGCATACCCTTCGTTTTTATCACCTGTTGATTCAATAAGCTCTGAATTCAATATTTTTTTACGAAAATTTCTACGATCAATCTTAATTCTTGTTAATTGCTCATAAACGCTTTGAAGTTCTGGTAAAGTAAAATCACTTGGAAACAAATATTTTAAAAATGAATAATCATCTAATTTACCTTTTAATAAATCAATTGCTTTATTTAAAATAATATCATGGTCATAACCCATCTTTGGAATTGAATCAATACTAAACCAATCTGTTTCATAATCTTCTACTTCTACTCTTTTTAATTTAACAGTTACATTATCAATTAAGCCAAGAAAACTAAAAGCTATAACTCTTCCTTCTGGATTTCTATCTAAATTACTAAAAGAATTAGCTTGTTCTAAATACATAGAAGATAATCCTATTTTATCTAATATTGCGTCAGTTATACAGTCTTCTAGTGATTCATCATTTCTAACAAATTCACCTGGTAAAGTCCAATACCCTTTATATGGTTCTGTTTTTTTTCGAAGCAATAAAACCTTTAGTTCACTATCCTCAACTGTAAATATACTAACTAAGGTTTCAATTATATTATTATAATTTTTACCTGGATTCATTTTAACACTTCCTTCGTGTTTTTTAATATATGATTTCAATTGTATAAAATTTTTTTCATTTTGTCAAATGTTTTTTATTTAAAGTGGTTAATTTATATTGTTAATATTTTTTATAAAATATACTTATAATTCTACAAAAATTATATAAAATTATATTACTTTTATTAATCGCATAACTTTTAAATAAAGCTTTACCACCTATTGTTAAAGCTGAAATTATAGCCATTACAATTAATGTAATAAAAAAAGCATTCATATTTAATTTAATTGATAAATTAGCCGATACAATAGCGCCAGCTGAACCCGATACAATCCCACAAATATCTCCTATAACATCATTACAAAATGAGCTAACTTTATCAGAATTTTTTTTAAACTTAATAGCTAATTTGGCCCCTTTAACTTTTCTAGCTCCCATCGAATGAAACGGTACAGGGTCAGCACTAGCAACACTCATACCTATCATATCAAAGATAATACCAATAATAATAAATAAAATGACCAATAATATTCCAACAACAATGTCAACATTAGGAATAATAATTTCTGACGCAAATGAAAAGCCAAAAGAAATAAAGAATGCTAAAATAGATATTTTTATAACCCAACGAATATTAGTCAAACTTTTATTTTTCTTCTCTTTTCTTAAAGTTTGTTTTTTTAAATTAGTAAATTCACTTTCGATTTTTTTCTTTTTCATATCTAACCTCTACTTTAATGCTTTTCGATAATTATCAATTAAGAACTTATCAGTTGGTTCTTTAGTTCATAAAACCATTGTATCACAAATATTTTTGTAATCATCATTTAACTCAAAGCATCTATCAAATTCTTCTAAGAATGGCTCATTAACATTTAAACCTTCTAATTTAATTATTATTTCAAATGTTAAAAGATTAAATAAAAATATATCCAATTCTTTATTAACACCATATCTATTTATATAACTTGCAGCCTCACGACTACACCACTTTTTATTAATTTCAAAATTATTATAAGAACTGTTGTCAAAATCACCTATACTAGGCATAAGAGTTTCTAGATTTACCCATATGTTACCAGTATGAATATCTCCATGAATTATTCCATGATTATGTAAATTTATAATATGATTTTTTAAAGTCTTTATAATACCAATCATTATATCCTTATTTTCATTGTTAATAAATTCTACATAATATTTTCCTAGAGTATAATGTTCAACCCACCTAGTTAAATATGTAATTGGCTTATGATTATTATCAATTGCTAAATATTCAGGTAAAATACTACCACTAATATTTAAATCACCAAGTGCCTTAATTTTTTCTAATATGATATAAAACATATATCCATTATCAAAACTCTTGTAAGCATAAGCTATCCCACCCAAAAAACATCTATGTATCTTTGAAAAATGACCATAGTCAACAGAATATTCAAAATTTTGTAACTTTGCAATTTCTATTTCTTTCATACTAGCACCACCAAACTGATTAACTAATTTCTATTATTACCATCATAAATTAATGCTTCATATAATAAATCAAATTTATAAATTACTTTCAATTGTCCTCTTACATAAACTTTATTTTAATACTTTTTGATAGTTATCAATTAAGAATTTATTTGTTGGTTTTTTAGCCTGTAAAAGCATTGTATCACAAATATCTTTGTAATCATCATTCTCTAAAAAATATTTATTTCTTCCTTTTATAATATTTTCTTTAACCATAGTGTAATTTATCAAATTATTCATTACTTGAAACGTCAAATAATTAAATAAATATATATCTAATCCATTATTAATACCATATACACTTATATAAAATTTAGCAAACCAAGTACAATACTCAGGATTCATTTTAAACCTCTTACAAGCACAATTATCAAAATCAATAATACTTGCTAAACAAGTAATAGGATTCACTAATATATTTTTGTCATGAATATCACCATGAATTATACCCTTTTTATGCAAAGCCAAAATATTATACTTTAAATTATTTAAAATATTAACTATTGTATTTATATTTCCTTCATTAATATATTCCTGTAGAGTATAATCATAACCCCACCAAGATAAATACGTAATTGGATTATAATTATTATCAACTACTAAATATTCAGGTAAAATACTGCCTTTGATATTAAAATCTCCTAATTTTATAATTTTTGGACAGATTTCTAGCATCATACTTGCATTTCTAAAATCCTTATAAGCATAAGTCCTATCGTTATATGAACATTTATATATTCTTGAATAATAACCACTATTATTACAAATTTCAAAATTTTTTAATTCATCTTTCTTTACAACTTTCATATTAGCACCACCAAAATGATTAACTAATTTTTATTATTGCTCTCATAAATTAAAGCTTCATATAACAAATCAACAATGTGATTGCTTGGCTCTAATTTATATTTTTCTATAACTTGCTCAATTATATTATCATTATATTCCATGTTTAAATATTTAAAAACTGATTCTTTTTTATTATTAAGCTCTCCTAAATAATTTAATGTATATGAATTATCAATAATTAATAAATCATAATTTTTACACCACTTTTTAAAAGCTGACATAATTTTTTTCGTTGAATTTTTATAAATAAACTTATCCTTATCATAACTTATCATTTTAACTAAATCACGATATGGTATTTTATTTTCATTAAGGCGATAATCAAAACGATCTATTAATTCTAAATCATGAATTTTTAAAGCTGATAGTTGAACAACATCACCATCTTTAGTTGCAGTTGGAATAATTTCTAATATTATATACTTTTCCATATGCTCACCTCATTTTAATATTAACTATTATATCACTAGTACTTAATTTTGTAAAATTAATATTTGTAAAATTAAAAATTTAAACGATAGTGTAAATTGTTTTGAGGATGGATACAAAAAAAGAAGACTTTTTATTAAAATGTAGTTGTACAAAACATTTCAATTTTCATATAAAAAAAGTGGCATTACACCACTTGGGAGATGTTTCACTTATAATACTCGAAGATTAGGGAAAAATTGATACACTTAGTCCTAAATGAACAAATAAAAAGTATAACATTAAGCTATACTCGATCTTATCTTCTACCTTTGAATAATATGTTAACATCACCACTCATAGAACTTACTTCCAATTCATGCTTTTCACTTAACAATGTAGGTGATATCGTTTCAATTGAGTTTTGAATTGTTTTCCCACTAATTGATTTTAAGTAAGTTCTATAGTTCATAATTGACTCTAATATTTTGGCATCAATATCACCACTCATTGTTTCAAGTTTACCAAATAATAAGTCAATATCATTTAATGTAATATCACCACTCATTGTTTTAACAACTAACCTTGAAAATACTAAATCTTCAATAGTTAAACCACCAGCACTTGTATCAACTCTAAATGTTTGAATTTGTGATTTTTTAAGTACTATAAGTTCAACATTACTGGCTTCACCAAAACTAAAAGATGTTATATTATCTACATTTCCAGAAATAATTTTACAATTATTTATTGTAATGCTACTTCTGCCACTAGAAAACATAGTAATACCATTTCCAACACTTATAGAAACACCATTATTTCTTGATTGGCACTCTTTAATTACAGCCTCATTATATCTTTCACTAACATCGATTTCACCAGTAGTTCTAACTATTGGAACTTCTATATTATCTGGATATATTGAGATATCAGCAGTAGCCACATCAATAGTAATTGAATTAACATTTTCACCTAATTTAATTTCATTTTTTGCCATTGTAATTTTCCCCCTTTTTAAATAAGATAGGAATTATTCTAACATTTTTATATCAAAATGTCAATTTTTTAGCCGAATAATCGACTAGACGCTAAAACTTTATAATTAATTTTAAATTTTTCTTGAGTAAAATTTTGATTAGAATCAGTATAAGTAATTATAATTGTCATATTACTAGGAAATTTATCACGTTCTAAAATACCATACCAATTATCAACATTAGAATCTTGTGTAATAAATTGACTATTACGAAAATTATTAAGCCACTCATAAAATGTTTGATTAAATGTATTATATTTATTAAAACTACTACCAAACCTACCTCCCATATTATCAAAAAGTACTGTTATCTCGGCTCTTTCAATTGTATCTATATCTAACTCTGAATCATTTTTAAGATAAAACCAGCCAATATTAAAAATATTACCATTATTAGAATAAACAACATCTCCCTCAGCAAAGCCAAAATTTTCTGATTCGCCATCAAACTGATAAACAACGATTTTATTATAATTATTATAAAAGAATATTCCCAAAATAAATAGTAAAGATGCTAATAAAATTATTGATAAAGTAATAATAATTTTATTTCTTTTCTTCATTCTTTTTTTATCCATATTTAAATTATCAATAATAACCCTATCAGCACACTCTAATTTTTCATTATCAATACGTTCTCCATTTATTAATTCTGTCACACTGACATTAAGAATATTAGAAAGACTCTCCAAAATTGAAACATCAGGAATACTATTGCCAGTTTCCCATTTACTAACTGCTTTATCAGTAATATATAGTTTTTCAGCTAAATCTTTTTGAGTCATATTTAATTCTAATCTTAAACTTTGAATAAATTTTCCAATTTTTTTATTATTCATCCCCATCACCCAAAAAAATATATCATTAAGATATACTTTTGTAAATCGAATATTAGTAGAGTTATAATTTATAGAAACATACTAACTAAATCAATTAAAATACCACTTATAACACCTATTACATAAATAAGTAATAAAATAAACATATTTTCTTTTAAATTTTTATTATTCTTAAATAATACTAAAATTCCTACTCCACTACCAGTTAATAAACCAGCCATAGCTGAACCAAATGTTATTGTACCATTCAAATATAATTCTGTAATGATAATACTAGATCCACAATTAGGTATTAGACCAACTAAACTAGATATTAATGATGATAATGGATTATTTTTTAAAAATATTTTAGAAATTAATTCTTCACCCAAATAATGAAAACAAGTATTTAGTATAAAAGAAATTATAAGTAAAAAAACTAAAATATTAATTGTATGTTTTAAAGAAGATAAGATAATGCTGTTACTACAATCACAATTTTCGTGTTCGCATAATTCTTTTATTTCAGAACTTTGTTTTTTTCTTCTTAAAAATAAATCAATAATAATACCAAAAAATATACCTATGATAACTTTAAGTGTAATTATTTTAAAAATTGTAAAACCATCAATCCCCTCTGCTAACATAATTGGTAACATTTCATCACTTGTAGATAAATAAACAGCAATTAAAGTTCCTAGGCTTATGACTCTTGTAATATAGAAATTAGTTGCTGAAACACCAAAACCACATTGTGGGAAAGCTCCTAATAAACCACCAAGTATTGGTCCATACTTTTTAGTTTTTTTTATTATTTTTTCGCTATCTAATTTATGTTCTATATATTCAATAATTAAAAATGTCAAAAACAAAAATGGTAATAATTTTAAACCATCTTTTAATGTATCAATTATAACATCTAACATATTTAATTCCCCTTTATACAAAATTCAATGTTTTAAATTTACCATTTTTTTACTTTTTAGTCAATAATAATTATAAACAAATATTCTTAATCTTTTCTATTACCTCTTGAGCATTCATATCAATTGAAGATTCATCTGTTCTTAATTTAAATTCAACTATATTTTCACTTGCTTTTTTACCTACTGTCAAACGAACTGGTATACCAATTAAATCCATATCATTAAATTTAACACCAGGTCTTTCATTTCTATTATCATAAATAACTGAAATATTATTGCTAATTAAATCATCATATAATTTATCAGCAAGACATTTTTGGTTTTCATCATTTTCATTTATTAAGACAATTGCTACTTTATATGGAGCAATACTAATTGGCCAAATAAGTCCAAATTCATCATTATTTTGTTCAGCAACAGCTGCCATAACTCTTTCAATACCAATACCATAAGAGCCCATTTGAACATATTGTTGTGTATTGTTTTGATCTAAATACTGTAAGCCTAAACTTTTAGAATACTTATCACCTAATTTAAAAGTATTACCAACCTCAATACCTTTAGTAAAATATAATTTACCACCACAATTAGGACAAGTATCTCCCTCTTTAACATTTACAATATCAGCAATTAAATCATAATTAAAATCGCTTAAATTGACATTAATATAGTGATAATCAGTTTTATTTGCGCCAACTAAAAAGTTTTTCATATATTGAACTTCACGATCAATAATAATTTTTATTTTTAAGTCAATTGGTCCTGCAAAACCAATTTTGGCTCCTGTTACATCTTTTACTTCTTCTTCACTAGCTAGTACAACTTCAGGAACATCTAAAAGCTTAGATAATTTTACCTCATTTAATTCACGATTACCTTTAATAAGACAAGCTACAAGTTCACTACCTGCTTTGTATATCAAAGTTTTAACTGTTTTTTTACTGTCAATATTTAAACTTTTTTCTAAATCAGCAATTGAACCTATATTAGGTGTATTAATTAATTCTTTTGTTTTTTCTTCTTCCTTAGAATTATTAGATAAAGAAACACATTCACTAATTTCAATATTAGATGCATAATCACAAGTATCACATAAAACTAATGTATCTTCACCAATATCAGTTACAGCTTGAAATTCTTCAGAAAGTAAACCTCCCATTGCACCTGTATCAGCTCTTACAATTTTATAATTAACACCAATGCGAGTAAATATATTTTTATAGGCATTAAACATTATTTCATAAGCTTTATCTAAAGCTTCTAAATCAGTATCAAAACTATAAGCATCTTTCATTGTAAATTCACGTGTACGAATAAGACCATATCTAGGACGTGTTTCATCTCTAAATTTAGTTCGAACTTGATATAAATTAAAAGGCATATCTTTATAAGACTTTATTTGACTTTTAGCCATTTCAACAAATAATTCTTCATGAGTTGGTCCTAAAGAATAAGGTCTATTATAGCGATCATTTAAAGTAAACATATTATCGCCAAATATCATTCTACGTCCACTATTAATATATATTTCTTCTGGTATTAAAGAAGGCATACTAACCTCCATTGCGCCTGATGCGTCCATTTCATCACGAACAATATCTTCAATATTTTTAATAACTCTTCTTCCAAGTGGTGTATACATATAAATACCATTGCTATTTTTTTTAATCATACCACTTTTTACAAGTAATTTACCACTAACTGATTCCTCATCTTTAATATCTTCTCTAATTGTATAAAAAAAATTGTTTTTTAATTTCATATTATCATCCCGTCTAATAATTTTTCTTACTTTATTATACTATGTTTTTTTATAAAAATATAGTATTTATTATTTTTTTGAATATTATTAAAAATACGATATATATGATTTAGAAAAATGTAAAGAAATAAAAATTAAATTAATATAAAAAAGTCATTATAATGACTTTTTCTTTGTTTTATCAGATAATCCATATTCTATTGCATTATTTTTATAAAATGGACTAGCCACAGCGTCTTCCTTCGATATTATGCCTAATTCAATCATCTTTAGCAGATTACTCATCTTTATGGAATCTCTTAAATCACATATAGATTTCTTTAAAAGTCCTAAATCCATAGAATTACTACTCATAATCGCACCTCCTTTTTTGTAAAGTATTTTAAGATAACACAAATAATAATATATTGTCAATAGTAATTTACTTATTAAATACTAAAAAAAGTCATTATTACAATGACTTTTTGTATATTGCTTCCGATTTTTCTTCAAATGAATCTTCAATTAAACCAAATTTCATAGCATCATCTAGACTTGATTTATATGCTTCTATAGCGCCTTTCACACTTGGTAATCCTGCACTTGTTAATTCTTTACTAGGTAGACTATTTGTTGTAGTATTATCTATTATTCCACGATACCCCTGCCAAATACCATGTTCAGAAGCTAAATTGTTCGATATTAATCCCAAATTAACTAAATTAGCTAAATTATCTCTTTGTGCTTTTAATACTCTCATTTGTGTTGCTCTTGAATTATTATTTAAAGTTGAAACATCAACTCTTGGTTCTATATTATTCATAATTATCCCCCTTTTCAAACAGACTTTCCAAGTATAACATATATAATAATATCTTGTCAATAAAAATTAAAAAAAATAAGCCATATTATAACTTATTAATTTATTATTAATTTATTTAATAAAAACTTTTTTTTCGCTTTCTAATTTTAATTCTTCTTCTGTTTCATATAAATCATTTAAACTATTTTGATAAGAGTACCACGATATTCCTAATGCTATCATAATAGCAAACATTAAAATATCAGAATTTGGGTTTTTTTAACCAAAAAGATTCGGCAGGAGATAAAGTTATACTATTTAAATCTAAAGATTGTATTGTCTTGAATACTTCAATAATTCCAATAAGATGAAATTCACTAACAACAATATTTCTGCATATTTTAGTAACCATAATATCTAGTTTTGTATGTTTTAAAAATAATTTTATTTGCTCTAAAGTCATATTTTGATACATAATCTTTTCTCCCTTAATTTAACAATATGTATCATAACATTTAATTTATAAATGTGTCAATAAAATTATATTAAAATCCACTTCTTTTAAATAGTTTCTCTAAATCATATTTTGAATAATAAACCATTGTTGGTCTACCATGTGGACAATTAAATGGATTTTTACATTTTCTTAAATCACTTATTAAATTTTCCATTTCTTCTAATGTTATATTTTCATTAGCTTTAATAGAAGCTTTACAACTAACAGTTGCGGCTACATGCTCATTAAATTTAGCAAGAGAAAAATCTTTTTCTTTATTAATAACTAAATCGAGAATCAAACTAATAGCTTTATCTTCATTACCAATTGGAATCCAAGTTGGATGAGCTTTTATAATTATTGAATTAACACCAAATTCATCAATTTCAAATCCCATATTTTGTAAAATTGGAAAATTTTCTTTTAATATCATATATTCATTATTTGGGAATTCAAATGTAAGTGGTATTAACATAGAAATAGAATCTGGTTTTGGATTTCCTAATTTTTCGCGATAATATTCATAATTAATTCTTTCTTTAGCTGCATGCTGGTCTATTAAATACATTCCACGCTCATTTTGACAAATTATATAGGTTCCATGAACTAATCCAACAGGATATAACTCTGGTAATTTTTCTACACTTTCTTCAATATCAAATAAACGTTGTTCATCATCAATTTTCTCTATTTCATTTTCTTTATCATTTTTTTCGCTATTATTCTCTAAGTTAGAATTAGAATATGGGATTTCCTCTTCACCAATTCTTTCTAAATCTAAAGTTATTTCTTCATATTTTGGTTTTTCATTTTTTTCCTTTTCTATAAAATCATTATTAACATCAAATCCTACAAAACTATCATTAGTTGTAACTTCAATATGAGGTATTAAAAGTTGCTTTTTTAAAGCATTTTTAATCATTTTTTCTATTAAAGTTAATAATTCTTCCATCTTACCAAATTTAATATCCATTTTAGTTGGATGAATATTAACATCAACTAAACTTGGATCAACTTCAATATTTAAAACAACAACTGGATAACGATTGTCTGGCTTATATCCATGATAACTGTCATTAATAATTCTATTAATATCAGCATTTCTAACAACTCTACCATTTACTAAAGTTATAATGCCATTTCTACTTGATCTCATAATTTCTGGTAATGTTATAAAACCACTAACTAAATAATCATTATCTTCACTATTTACTTCTAACATTTTTTTTACAATATTAATTCCAAAAATAGAAGAAATAGTTTTAAGTAAATTACCAGAACCATCAGTATTTAAAATAGTATTACCATTATTTGTTAAAATAAATTTAACTTCAGGATGTGATAAAGCCATTTTATTAACATACTCAGTAATATTAGCTAACTCTGTATATAAACTTTTTAAATGTTTTAATCTAGCTGGCGTATTATAAAATAAATCACTAACAGTTATAATTGTCCCAACTCGTGAATCAGACTCACTAACATTTTCTAATTTTCCACCATTAATACTAACTAATGTACCAACACCACCAGTAGAAGTTTTTAATTCAATTTTACTAACAGACGCAATTGAGGCTAAAGCTTCACCACGAAATCCTAATGTTTCAATTCGATATAAATCTTCTTCTGTTTTTAATTTACTTGTAGCGTGTCTCGAAAAAGCTAATACTGCATCGTCCTTATCCATACCACTACCATTATCTGTAATTCTAATTTGTTTTGTACCAGCATCTACAAGTTCTATTTTTATTTCGCTACTTAAAGCATCAATACTATTCTCAACTAATTCTTTAACAACTGAAGCACATTTTTCAACAACTTCTCCAGCTGCAATTTTATTAGCTAAAATTTCATCCATAACCATAATCTTCGACATTTTTATCACCATTATTATTATAACAAAAAAATATTGAATTTTCTTCAATATTTTATAATTAACTTAAACTTAATCTAAATCCTATTTGCGCATGAGCTCCACCAGTATAACCACTAAATGAATAAATACTATTACTTATATCACGGAAAAACCATGGACTATCGCTACTAACAAATTTAGAAAAACTGTCATTCCAACTACTTTGTCCATTATTAAATGGCCCAAATTCAGCTGTTGCATCTCCAGATATTCCACGTGTATATTCATTTTCATTACCATCAGTATAATTGTCATAATATTTTTTGTTTTCTGACATCCATACACTATCAAATCCAGAATCACCTACGTTACCATTATTATTACCCATAACGTATTCCATAACACTGCCATTCATCGCATAAATACCTGTTATATTTCCTGTTGTACTAGATGTAATTCCTATATCAGAGCTATAATCAAAATTATATGTACTCATTGCTGTACATTCTTTATTTTTGCAAATACCATACTTTGAATTTGTTAAATATACAACTGCTCCCCACTCACTATTTTTTATTAATCTTAAATTTGTTGTTTTATCATTTAACCCATAGTAAGAGCCATAGAATCCCTGGATGGTATTAAACATATTTGAAATGTTTTGATTTACAATTGCTCTTTGATTAGGCAAAACTGTTAAACTATTACCATCACCAGTAACTTCAAACTTGCCTACCCATATACCAGCTAATTCTTCACCATTAAAAGTAAAAGCAGGATGTGTTATATAATTTGGTCCAGGTGTTTTGGGAGCTGTTTTTTCTTCAAAAGAAACATCAATTTGTTGAAGACCTGTACTAGATACAATTGAATATTTATATCTTGGTATCCAAACATAGAAAGCTAAAATATCTTCATCATTAATAATTGTATCAGGGCTTGCATTTGCATAAAATTCACGAGATTTTGTACCATTTTCTTTAACTAAAATAGCGTTAGCCCATTCTTTATTAGTATAATTATACCAACTATTTGTAGATGGATTATCACTATTTGCTTTTACCCATTTTTTTTCAATATAATTATATCTAACAGGTATCATTCCATCTTTTAATACAGGTGCATTAGCGCCACTTTTGTCAGCATTAACAATTTCAACCTTATTAGGTTTATTACTATCATCGCCACTATTAACTGGAACATCATTGTTATTTTTAGAAAATAAATTATCCCAAAAATTTGACTCTTCCAATTTTTTCATACCTTTAGAAATTAAAGGCATAGAAAAAGCGAAAACAGCAATAACTACTAATAAAATAATGACAAACTTATAATCTTTAATGCCATTACCATTATCATAACTTTGAACTTGTGGTTCTTCTTTTTTATTTTCAACTAAATTATCAATATTCTTTTGTTCTTTTTTCATATATATTCCCCTTATCATTATCTTTGATAAAATTATACCATAAAAAAAAATATAGATAAATATATTTTTTAAATTTTAGTAATATTTTGAATTCGTCTAATAACTTTCTTTTCAATTCTTGATATATAAGATTGACTAATCCCTAAAAGAGTTGCTACTTCTTTTTGAGTCAATTCCTCATGATTAAACAAACCATAACGCAAAATCATAATTTGTTTATCACGTGGATTTAATTTTTCAATTTCCTCATATAAAATTTTTCGATCTGTTTCATCTTCAATACCTTTTGTTACTACATCATTCTCTGTACCCAAAATATCTTCAAGATGAAGTTCATTTCCTTCAGCATCATAACTTAAATTATCTTCAAAACTAACTTCAGTTTTACGTCTTTTATTCTTTCTTAAAAACATCAATATTTCATTATCAATACAACGAGAAGCATAAGTAGCTAATTTAATGTTTTTATCTAATTTATATGTATTTACGCCTTTAATTAACCCAATTGTTCCAATACTAACCAAATCTTCTAAATCTACTCCTGTATTTTCATATTTTTTAGATAAAAAGACAACTAATCTTAGATTATGTTCAATTAATTTTTCACGTGCTAGTACATCACCATTCATAGACATCTCAACATATTTTATCTCATCTTCCTTAGATAATGGTTCAGGTAACTTGTCAGCACTTCCTATAAAAAATATATTGTTTTCAACATTGAAAATTCTAATAAAAAAATTTAATATTTTTCTTAACATTTTATTCCCTCCAATAATTTTGTTTGTAAAATACAATCTACTCCATCAATTGTTATTTTCTCTTTTATAAAACCTAATAAAACATTTTTTTTAATACCAACATCATCAATATATACTTTTTTTAAAGAAATACATTCTAATAAACCATTTTCAGTAATAGTGACATAAGGTATAAAAATTTTCTTCATATTTGTTAGTGATAATTTATCCTTATTAATTAAAATTATTGGTCGATTAAAATATGGATCCTTTAATTTATTTCCTGTATCTAAGAAACCTATAAATTTATATTCCTTATCTTCTAGATTTATTCTAATTTTATAATAGTTAGAATAATTATTTTTTAAAGAATTAATTTGTTTTATATATAAATAAATAATAATTGGTGAAACAATAATTAAAAATATAATATTAATACTCATACCATTATGAAAAAAAACTAAGCCAACTTGTTTATAAGAAAATTGAATATTTAAACAATATAACATCCCTCCTAAAACAATTCCTAGTAAATACAAAGAAATAAAATTCTTAATTATATACTTTATATCTTTTAACCCAAAAGCAATAATTACCATCATAATACTAATTAAAAATTTTAGTATAGTAAGTAACAAACTATTTATATTAAAAAACAAAAATAAAGTAGTCAAACTTCCACAAAAAGCCCCCAAAATAATACGATTAACATTTGAATTTCTTCTTAAAATAATAGAAACACCAAATAATAATAATAAATCAATTATAAAATTTAAAAACAAAACAAAGTCAACATATATTTTCATTTTATCACCAAATACATTATAAAAAAACGACATAATAAATTATGTCGTTTTGTCGTATTTAAATAAAATTTATTAAAATCCTCTTTTTCTTAAAAATGGTGGTAAATCACTATCATCATCGTCATCATCTTCTACTACATTAGTACTAATTGGTTCTTGTTTAACAGTAGCTGCTACTTTTGCTTTATCTGAATCTTCAAAACCTGTTGCTATAACAGTAACGATAATTTCGTCATTTAAATTTTCATTAATAACAGCTCCAAAAATAGTATTAATATCAGTATTGGCTGAAGTTCTAATTACTTCGGCAGCTTCTTCTACTTCAAATAAAGTTAAATTTTCGCCACCAGTTACATTAATAATAGCGTCAGTTGCTCCACTAATACTTGTTTCAAGTAATGGACTAGAAACAGCTTGTTTTGCTGCCTCAGTTGCACGATTTTCACCAGCACCAATTCCAATACCAATTAAAGCATTTCCACGTTTTTCCATAACTGATTTAACATCAGCAAAATCAAGGTTAATTAATCCTGCAACCGCAATTAAATCAGAAATAGATTGAACACCACGCATTAAAATATTGTCAACTTCTTTAAATGAAGCTAAAAGTGGTGTTGATTTATCAATAATTTCTCTTAAACGATCATTTGGTATAACAATTAATGTATCAACATGCTTTTTTAATTCATCAAGCCCAACAATAGCTTGGTCCATACGTTTTTTTCCCTCAAAGGAGAATGGTTTAGTAACAATTCCAACTGTAAGAGCACCTAATTCTTGCGCTATGCTAGCAACAATAGGAGCAGCACCTGTTCCTGTTCCTCCACCCATACCACAAGTAACAAAAACCATATCGGCACCTTCTAAAGCTGCTTCAATTTCTGATCTTGACTCTAAAGCAGCTTCTCTACCAATATCTGGTTTTGATCCTGCTCCTCTTCCACCAGTCAATTCAGCGCCAATTTGTATTTTAAGTGGTGCTTTTGATGCGTTTAAAACTTGCAAATCAGTATTTGCAACAATAAAATCAACACCCTTTATTCCTGATTCAATCATACGATTAACGGCATTGCCACCACCGCCACCTACACCAATGACTTTTATTTTGGCAATTTGATCTATTTCTAACCCAAACATAAATTTCCTCCCTTATTCACCAAAAAAGTATCCAAAAACCTTACTTAACATTGAGTCGTTTGAATTACTAGTAACACTATTACGATTAGAACTTAATTCTTCTATTTCATTTTTTTTAAACATTGTATAACTACTTCCATTTAAATTTAGCTTGCTAACAAAATAAAGAATATTGCCAATTGCAGAAGAATATTTATTATTTCTAACACCAATTAGCTTTATATTACCAACTGTAGCATGTTTTCCAAGGACCTCTTCAACAATATAATTAAAATGTGTCATATTACTAGTTCCACCAGTTAATATTATATAATCTAATTTCTTATTAGTCAAAGTAGATATTTCCTTTTTAACAGAATTTAAAATTTGTTCTAGTCTTGCCATTACAACTTCTGAAGCCTCATATTGATTAACTTTTCGTGTCTTTCCAGAAGTAGTCGTGACCATACAGATATCATTAGCACTAGCATTTTTTTTATGTGCTAAAGCAAACTTTTCTTTCATTTTGCAAGAATCATCTAAAGGAATTTTATAAATATAAGATAAATCATTATCAATATTTTTTCCACCATTCTGCAAAATAGAACCTTTTACAATAACACCCTTATTAAATAGAGAAATTGTTGTTATTTCTGAACCAACATTAACAATCGAACCAACTTTCATATTCATATCGTCATTTTTTAAGGAATAGTAGTCTCCAATACCATTAATAGATACGTCATCGACTTCTATTCCTAAACTATCAAATAAATTCAAAACGGAATATAAATTTTTCTTAGGCGTCGTAACCATAATTCCCCTCATTGATAATATCTCGCCATTTAAACCCTTAGGATCTAATATTCCCTCTTCATTATCGACAGAAAAATCAATTGGAACTGTCGTAATAATCGATTTACCTGATAAATCATGACTTGTGATTGCACTTTCTATAACCTTATCAACATCTTTACCAACTATAATATGATCATCAGCTAAAATATTAATTGAACCTTTAACCATAAAATACTCAGCAAAATATGATGGTACAGAAACTAGAGTATGTTCGATTTTAGCACCTAACATATCCTCTATTCTAGACACTGCTAACTTTAAAGAAGATTGAGCTTCTTCAAAATTAGTTATTAACCCTTTTTTTATTCCTCTAGATTTAACAGAAGATGCCGCTAGTAAATTCAATTTGTTCTTAATCAACTCGCATACGACTATTTTGATTGTATCAGAACCAATATCAACACTAGTGTAAATATGTTTCACAATATCATCTCCTATAATCTAAAATCAATTATACTATATATTTTCAAAAAAGTAAAAGAAAAAAATAAAAAAAGTTCTAAAAAGAACTATTTTTCTATAATTTCAAAATAATTTCCTGAATCCAAATACACGATTCCCTTTTTATTTCCAAAGTTTTTAATAATTTCAATATACTTATTTAAATTAGAAAATTTATATAAATTAATATATACATAATTTCCATCTTTCATATACAATAAGAATCTTTCATCATCATAATCACTAGGGTCATATTTAATTTCTGAGATACGCTCTAATATATTATTATCTAATAAACCCATTTTTTCGACAAAATCCTGATATTTTAAATTTGGAATATAATTTATTACAGTTGGAACATCAAAAGTTTTGTCGACTTTAGAGCCATCTAATAAAATTGTTTTATTATCAGTTTTATAAAAAAATAATGGATAATTTTCTTCAACAGTAATATATACTTGTGTTAAATATTTTTTTGTAACTTTAGCACTCTTAATATATATATTATTTTCTAAATTCTTTTTTATTTTAGAACTAGAAAAATTTAATGTTTTAGGATAATCAGAAATAGAAGCAATATCAATAATCTCTTGTTCTTTAAGTATATTGTAATCACCATCTACATATATATTTGTTATTTTTAGATTAATAAAAAAAACTAATGATAATATAATTACTACTAAAATTAAAAGAAGTATAAACACACGCGTATATTTAATTTTTACTTTCTTTTTAGGTTTTGTTCTTTTTAATGTCTTTTTTGTCATGATATCACCCCTAATATTCTATAATAAGTTTATCATAAAAATAAATTTTAGGCACTATTTTTATCATATTTACTTAAATTTAAGTTTAGAATATTCAGTTATTTTACACAAATTTAAAATTTTATATTCAAAAAAAATAATCCATATAAATTCTATGGACTATTTTTACCAAATTATTCAACAAATTCTTGCTCTATTTTTAAATCAATACCATATTTTTCATATACTTTCATCTTTGTTTCAACAATTAATTTTTTTATATCATCACCACTAGCATTGTCATAATTAACAATAAAATTGGCATGTTTTTCACTTATAATTGCTCCACCTATTTTATACCCTTTTAATCCTAAATCTTCAATTAATTTTCCAGCATAAATATCACTACTAGGATTTCTAAATACGCTTCCAGCCGAAGGATATTCTAATGGTTGACTATTAATTCGACGATTTTTTCTATCTTCAATTAAAGCTAAAATTTCTTCACTATTTCCATAGTCTAACTTAAAAGTAGCATCTAAACAAACAAAATTATTTTTTTCTTGCAAATAAGAGTGACGATATGAAAAATTGAAATCAGAATTGTCTAATTTTTTTATTTCTAAATTATCAGTTAAAATTGTAGCATTAACTAAAATTTTACTTATATCGCTATTATAGGCTCCAGCATTCATATAAACTGCTCCACCAACAGTTGCAGGAATTCCTGTTGCAAATTCCATTCCTGTAAGACCAAGTCTTGATACACGATAAGCTAATTTCATTAAATTAACCCCACTACCAGCTTTAATTATATTATCATTTATTTCAATATTATTAAGATTTTTTAAATTTATCAAAATCATATCATAATATTTATCAGAAAAAACTAAATTAGAACCATTGCCAATAATTTTTATTCTTATGTTATTATCTTTAGCAAAAGCAATAATTCTTTTTAATTCCTCAATATTATTAGGAAGCACTAATGCTAAAGCACTACCTCCAACATTATAAGTATTATATTTTTTTAAAGATACATCATAGACAATTTCTCCACAATTTAATTGTTTTAATTGTTCTTTCATACTATTTCCTATCTACCATTTCTTTTAAAATGTTATATATTTTCCCAGCACTATTTGGTATATATAATTCTTTTAAATTATTTTTCATTTCTTGTAATTTTTTAGAATCATTAATCAATTCATCGATTTTTCTAACCAATATATCACCTTTTAAATCTTTTTCTTCTAATAAAATAGCTGCATTTCTATTTGTTAAATCTAAAGCATTTTTATATTGATGATTATTAGCTACATAAGGACTTGGCACCAAAATTGATGGTATTCCTAAAGCAATAATCTCGCTTAAAGTTGAAGCTCCACATCTACTGACAATTAAATCAGCTCTTTTTAAAATTCTCGCTTGATTATCTACATAAGGCACAACTTTAACATTTTTAGGGAATTCATTATTTTTAACTAATTCAAAAGATGCTTTACCAGTTACAAATAAAACTTCATAAGGTTTATTATTAAACATATATATTGATTTAACTAAAAATTCTGTCATTTTTTCACTACCTAGTGACCCCATAACAATATATACTAATTTTTTATCTTCTGTTAAACCAAACTCTGATTTTTTAGCCTCTTCGCTATTTATTGCGCTTTCACTACATGGATTACCTGTAAAAACAGCTTTACAGCTTGGAAAAGCAGCTAATGTTGATTTAAATGATACACCTATTTTGGTACAACCCTTACTTAAAAATTTATTACATTTTCCTGGAAGACTATTTTGTTCATGAATAAATGTTTTATAGCCTAATTTTTGAGCAGCATAAACAACAGGACCTGTTACATAACCACCTACACCAATTACAATATCAGGATTAAATTTTTTTATTATATCTTTACACTTTTTATAACTATTTAAAAAACTTTTAACAGTTTTAATATTTTTAAATGGATTTTTACCTTGAAAACCATATATTTCAATACTTTTAAAAGGTATATTATTAGCTGGAACAATATCTTTTTCCATTCTGTTATGTGTACCAATATATAAAATTGAACTATCAGGTTCCATTTTTTTAATACGATTAATAATAGCTAAAGCAGGATAAATATGTCCCCCTGTTCCTCCAGCACTTACAATTACTTTCATCTAATCACCTACTACTATAAGTATACCACACATCTTATTATTTTAGAATAAACAATGTAATTATTTGACAAAAATTAAATTTATTATATAATAAAGAATATATTAAAAAGGAGGAAAAATAAAATGTCTAAAACAGAAAATAATATAGAAAACGACTCAGCCTATGCAAAATCACTAAAACGCCTATTAAAATCATCTACAAGCTATCGTAGTGAATTAGGTGACACAATAAATAATGAAGAACAAGCTAGAGATAATTTTAATAAACTTCCAATTACGACTATAAAGCAAGAAATATTAATTATGATAATATTGCATATAATAAAAATTCCAATATTAATTTCAATAAAAGCATTCCTAGTACAAAATTTAGCAATACTTTCTACAATAATCGTAGCAGCTCCTATATTAAGTATACCTATTTCTTCAATTCTACAAAGGAAATGTACTAAAAAAATTTCTATAATAACCCAACAATTTGATGCTATAAATACAATTTATGAATATTTAAGAAGTGAACTAAAAATTTCAAAAGAACATGATAACCTTTTATCAAATGATCAAATATTAGAAAAAGAACGAATTCATAATAATGATATAAATTACATTTTACAAAATAGTTATGTTCAAGATATAAACAATAAATATTCAGAAGAATATCGCAAAAATAAAATTATAATTGATTCACTAAAAAATTTAGATGATAACCAAAAAAAAGAATACTTAGATAGAATATATCAACAAATGAGAAATGATTTTACTAAAACAACTATCGATATTAATGAATTAGCATTACCTAATGAAAGTAGTATCAGATTAGAATTACCTAGTACAAATACAGACGATGACAAACTACCACTATTTCCTTCTGGCGATGTAGGTATATTTGAAAATATAACATATTTAGATGATAAAAATGATAAAAAGTTTCAAAAGAGATATCCAAATTAAGATTTAAATTATAAGAACTATTGAATTTTTAATTTTAAATAGTTCTTTTTCTAGGAAAAAATTGATAATATATCAACTTATTTTCTAAGTTTTTAAAAATAAATTTAACTATTCTACTACTAAAAATATACTAAACATTATAATTATTTGACAAAAATAAAATTTGTTGTATAATAAACCATGTTAAAAAGGGGGAAATATAAATGAATAATGAGCAAAGGAAAAAAACACCATATTCAGAATCACTATCAGAACTAATAAAAATTAGTAACGATTTTTTAAAAACGAGCAATAAAAAAATCAAAATGATAAAAATTAGAAATATCATAATTATATGTACTACATTAGTTTTAACATTCACTGTATTAAAAACAATCATACCATTATCGCTTATCACTAGTTGTTTAATTGATGGATTTGAAATCTATAAATCAAAAAAACAAGTTAATAATATTCAAAAACGAAAAAAAGCAATTGAAAAAATTAATGACTTTTTTAATTTAGAAGCAGAATTAATTAAAAATAATTGCGCAAGTAAAAGTATTATGGGAAATTTTTTCAAACGAATGGAATATTCAAAAGACCTATATACTTGCTTTCAAACAGAAGATTCTATGTTTTTAAAAGATATCACAAAAAAATATACTAAAAACATTGAAAGTGATTTAACTATACTTAATAATGGAAATAAACAAACGAATGTTAAACCAATTTCCACAACTACAAATAATTCAGTAAATAATATAGTATATTTACCAAATAATAAGGAACCTATTAATGGATATTCATATGTCAAAAAAATTGGTTAAAATAAAAAGAATCATTAGATTATAAAATCTCTAACGATTCTTTTTTATTTATCGCCTAATTTATAAGCAATACCAAATCCTAAAATAAATAAAATAATACCAATTATTAAAGAAGGAATAGAAAATACAAAACTAGAATTAATAATCAGATTTTGATAAATAATTGCGATTATTGACGCAAATATAAATCCTAACACCCCATAATAAGTTTTAACTTCATAATTTTTAAATAAAAACTCTAATAACTTAGCTATTAATAAAATACCGATTATTACCCCTATTCCAAATGGAATTAAAATCATTAAATTATTAGTTAAATTTGAAAAATCAGTAATATCTTTAATAACATCTAAAATTGGTTTATAATAACCAATTGTCATTAAAACCGCTGAACCACTAACACCAGGTATAACCATAGTTGCAGAAGCTACAATTCCAACAACAAAAAGCAATAAATAATCAACAATACTCATATTTTCAAAACTAACGACATTTTCACCATTTAGAAATAATAATAAAATTATAAGACTAAATGTTATAAGAAAAATAATTATATTAGAAATTTTTAATCTATTACCACTTACCTTATTTACAAGCATTGGAATACCACCTAATATAGCTCCTATAAAAAATAAAATTGTTGGCAAAACGTAATTTTCCAATGAAAAACTAATTGCGTGACTTAATGTTATGATTGAAAGTACCGCTCCTATAACAATAGGAATTAAAAATTTAATATTTTCCTTTAAATTCTTAAAAATATGACTAATACAACCAATTAACTGTTCATAAATTCCTAAAGTAATTGCTAATGTACCACCACTAACACCTGGTATTATATTTGCGAGTCCAATAAAAAATCCTTTAATAACCAAAATTATACTCTTCATAAAAAACCTCTTTCTAACCTAATACAAATTATAACAAAATATAATACTAATGTAAATATTAACATAAATTACTAAAACTGGATATAAAAATGTTATTTATGGCTAGCAAAATAGATTGGCAATATATTTGTAATCCATAATTAGAATAAATATAATAATTCTAAAGCTTAATTGTGACTAAAATTACATCTTCACCTATTTTTTCAATTTGTTCCCATTTAATAGTTAGCTCATTCTTATTAGAAAACATTGATACAAAAAATTTAGATTTTTCAACAATTAAACCAGTCATTTTTCCACTGCTTTCAATTTCTATATCAATAATATTTCCAACTTTTTTTCCATCAATCATATTAATAACATCTTTATTTTGCAATTCTGATAAGCGCATAATACCACCTAAATTATTATATTTTATAATATCAATCAATATGAAAAAAGAAATCAAATTCTATTTTGATTTCTTTTTTTTATCTTCTAAATAATCTTCGATGATATATCTTGGTCTAGCTTTAGTTTCTAAATAAATTTTTCCAATATATTCCCCTATTATTCCTATAGATAAAAGTTGTAAACCACCAATTGCCCAAACTGAAGTCATAACTGATGACCAACCAATAATTGTTTGACCTGAAAAATGTCTAACTAAAGTATATATAAGCATAATAAGACTAATAAGAAAAATTATAAAACCTAATAATACTATAAATCTAATTGGTTTTATCGTAAAGGATGTAATTCCATCCAGAGCAAAACTAATCATCTTTTTTAAAGAATACTTTGTTTTACCAGCAAACCTATTTTGTCTATCATAATAGACAATTGAATATTTATAGCCAATTAATGGTACAATACCTCTTAAAAATAAATTAACTTCTTTAAATTTTTCAAGTTCTAAAATAGCTCTTTTACTCATAAGTCGATAATCAGCATGATTATAAATAATTTCTATACCTAATAAACGCATTAATTTATATAACATAAGAGCACTATTACGTTTAAAAAAAGTATCTTTTTTTCTAGAACTTCTAACTCCATAAACAATATCATTACCTTTTTTATATTCTTCTATAAATTTATCTATAACATTAATATCATCTTGCAAATCACAATCCATAGTTATAACAAAATCAGCATCATTTTTAACTGTCATTAAACCTGCTAATAAAGCATTCTGGTGTCCTCTATTTCGTGATAAATTAATACCTGTAAACAATTTATCGTTTTTATGAAAATCTAAAATTAAATTCCATGTATTATCTATAGAACCATCATTTACAAATACTACTTTAGAGTGTGTTGAAATAATTCTTTTTTTGATTAAATCAGACATTTTTGCCTTTAATCTATTTTTAGTTTCAACTAATACTTCTTCTTCATTATAACAAGGAATAACTAAATACAATTTTTCCATCATAATCGCCCACTAACTCTACATAGATTATAACATTTAAAGACTAAAAAGTAAATTTTTAAGAAATCATTCTTTTTAAATTACTTAGACCACTTTTTTCTAAACGCGATATTTGGGCTTGTGATATTCCTAATTCATCAGATAACTCCATTTGTGTTTTACCAATAATATATCTTTGCGTTAAAATATATTTTTCTTTATCTTTCAAACTTTTAATAGCTGAATTTAAAGATATTTTAATATCTTTATCATAGTATTCATCAGTTTTATCTGATAACTGATCAGCTAAATAAATCGTATCACCACCATCATTATAAATAGGTTCAAACATACTTATTGTATCTTTCATAGAATCAAGAGCATTACTAACATCAAAAAGAGGTAAATTAAGTCTTTTGGCAATCAAATCTACTGTTGGTTCTCGACCTAATTCATTTGTTAATTGTTCTTTTTCTTTTAAGGCTTTATAAGCTATATCTTTAATACTACGCGCAATTCTAACACTATTATTATCACGTAAATAACGTTTTACTTCACCTAAAATCATTGGTACTGCATAGGTTGAAAATTTTACTTCATGGGATAAATCAAAATTATCAATTGCTTTAATTAAACCCACACAACCAACTTGAAATAAATCATCCATATTATCAGTTCGATTATTATACTTTTTTAGAATTGATAATACTAATTTTAAATTACCATTAATTAATTCTTCTTTAGCTAATAAATCACCATTCTGATATTTTTTAAATAATTCAACCATTTCTTGATTACTTAAAACTTTAATATTTGCAGTATTCACGCCACATATTTCTACTTTATGACGTGCCATAAATTTCTCCTTTCAAATTTATGTTGACTAGATATACAGATTTTTAAACAAAAAAACTAAGAATTTTTCTTAGTTTTAACTATATTTAAATTTATTTTTGATTAACACATTCTTTTTTACTCATTACCCAGTCATTTGAACCATTTAATATAACTGCATTACAATAAGGACATCTTGGATTATTCTCATCAATAACTTTTGCGCCACAATTTGGACAATAATCTTTACCCTTACTTAATGATTTTTCAAAAGTAATTTCGTAACTGATATCAATTGGTCTATTCTTACTACCTCTTACAACATTACCAATATTATCAACTATATAATCATACATAGCTACATTTAAAAATAATTTTACAGTAAGCACATCATTTTCTTGTCTAATATCAAATAATTTTGAATTAATATATTTGAAATCCTTCATAATATTTCGTTGACCTTTGGCTCTTAAAGTTTCAAGCTGTCCTAAATACATATTATATAATTCATCAGTTAATAATAATCTTAAACTATGTTCATCAAAATTCATCCATGCATTTTGAATAGCAAGATAATTTTCGAATAATTTTTGTTTTAAATCTTCTTTATCATTAATACCATATTTTGATAGAATATCATCGTTAAGATCATTATAATTTAATTTTAAATTCTTAACACTACTATTTTTAGTATTTGATTTAAATAAAACTGAAAAAATTGGTACAATCATAAAAGCACAAAGAAATAATAAAACAAAATCTATAAGACTGTACATAGGACCAACTAATATATCAGCAATTACTAAAATTAATGCTCTAATTCCAAACAATATTAAAGCAATTATCATTGACTTTTTAGAGTCACCATGTCCAAATACTCTACCTATTGGTTGAAAAGCAAACACAAAATAATGAATTGAACAAAATAACTCCATAAAAATGGCTACACCCATTGGAAAACTAGTACTTGAATAAGTTCCACCACTACTACTAGAACTATACGAACTATCAAAGCTAGATGAGCTTGAATAATTTGATGAACTGTCCCAGCTAGACCCACTATCATAACTACTATCAAAACCAGAATCAGCTTTAATAAATTGAATATTTTGAGAAAATAATAATAGTGTAAATAAACATATTAATGGTATAAATATAATTTTCTTATTACGCAGCATCTTTATTTTTACCTTTCTTAGTACTTTTTTCTGTTACATAAGAAATACCAGTACCTGGGATACCAACAGAAGTTCTAATATTTCCTTTTGCTGTTCTACCAACACGTGCTCCCTTTGTACCTACACTAAAACCTATACCACTTTTACTAAAATTAATATTTAGTGGTCCTAACTTAATTGTCTTATGAAATCTTAAACCCATATAATTTTAACTCCTTAATTCTTATTTTTTTATAATAATGGCGCAATTGTAACTAATATTGCCTCAAATATTTTTTTAAATATTGAACGTTTCTTCCAAGTTTCATATTTAATTTGAATAGATTTATCTAAAGTATCTAAAAAATCGTCAGCCATTTTCTTTTCAGTACCTGTATTATATAACCAAACACCACATTCATAATGTAGATATAAACTTCTAAAATCAAAATTAATTGTACCAATTAAAGCAACTTCTCCATCTACAATACAAGTCTTACCATGAATAAAACCTATCTCATATTCATAAATTTTAACACCAGCACTCAACAACTTATCATAAAATGACCTTGATAATGTAAACACAATTTTTTTATCTGGAATATGTGGAATAATTATTCTAACATCAATTCCACTATAAGCTGCATTAGTTAAAGCTGTCAATAATTCATTATCTAATATTAAATATGGCGTTGTGATATAAATACTTTTTTTAGCATTATTAATCATATTAATATAAGTATTTTCAGCAGGATTATCATGATTATTTGGACCATCACTAAATGGCAAAATAAAGCCATTATCATCATTTGGATAATCAGGTTCTTCTAAAATAAAATCATCATAATTTAAAAAATTATCCTTATTACCAATATTCCACATTCTTAAAAACATAATTGCAAAATTAGTAACAGCTTTGCCAGTAACACGAACGCCAAAATCTTTCCAATGACCCAAACTTTTTGTTTTATTAATATATTCGTCACCTATATTAATACCACCTGTATAAGCTATTTTACCATCAATAACTGTAATTTTTCTGTGATCTCGATAATTCATATGTATGGAAAGAAAAGGTATAATCGGATTAAATGTTTTGGTCGTAATATTATCTAAATTAAAATGTTCTTTAAAACCTTCTGGTAAACGCAAATTACTTCCAATTTGATCTGTTAAAATATATATTTTTACTCCATGTTCACTTCTATCTTTTAAAACTTCATAAAGCCTATCCCACATACTACTTTTAGCAATAATAAAGTATTCTAGAAAAATATATTTCTCAGCTTTTTTTAAATCAGTTAACATTTTTTCAAAATAAGCTTCACCAATATTTAAATACTCAATCTTATTACTACGATAAATTGGAAATTCAGATATATTTGTTAAAAAACAAGCTTGCTTATATTTATGAATATCCATCTCTTTTAAAATCATGTAATCTTCTTTTTTAAAATTTAAAAACTTTTGTGATAACTTCCTATTTTTATCAATATTCTTTTTTAATCTTTTTGGTACACCAACATTTCCTAAAAGTAAAAATAACAAAACCCCTAAAACAGGAAAAATTGTAATTAAGACAATCCATGTAATTTTATAAGAAGGATTAATTGGTTTAGCCACAATATAAATAACTGAACATATTTTAATTACATCAAAAATAATCTCTGAATATAAATTTAAATTATTAGTTCCCTTATATAACAAAATCAAAACAACTATTTGTAACGCTAAAACAATAAAAAATAAAGCACTATTAATAATTGTTTGAATTATATTTTGTTCACCCTTATGTTTATCCATCATATCACCTTCATACTATAAACATTTTAACATTATTTTTTAAATTTTTTAATACTTTTTGTTTATTTTTAATAGAAATATTGAAATTTAAAAGAAAAAATAGGAATTTAATCCTATTTTTTTACCATTTGAAAGGCTCTATCAATTGCGTCACTAACTTCTCCATAACCATCAACAACCTGGATATCTGTTAAATTATTGGTTTCTTTTAATTGGGAATATTGATTTTTAGACATAATTCCTCCAATACTACCTGTAAAATCAGTATTTGAACAATCACAGTTATTTAATGAACCGTTAATTTTGACACCATTTAATTTACAATCTATTATTTTTTGTTTATACAATGTTTCCGGATTTAGTACAACACCATGAAAATCCGTAAAATCAATGTTTTCTGCTTTAAAGTTATCAAAAGAAATTCCCGTAAAATCTATTTTTTTCATAAGCTCTATATCAAAAGCAAATTCATAATAGTGATCAACATAATCTGGAAAACAATCATGATTAAAACAACTTTTGAAAAATATTTCACGAATTTCATTTAAATCATATGTTATTTTAATTTTTTCTTCTCCATTATAATTTTTCAATAATTCTTCTAATTTAGTGCGTAATTTAAGTATATTACCTATATCTAACATACAAACACCTCTTTCATTTCCAACTATTTTAACATTATAGTTTTTAAAAGTAAACACTTTTTGTCTTTTATTGTCTACTGATAAACTACATAGAAAAATAGATAATGGATAAAATAAATTATAAGGAGTGTATTTTAATGATTATACTAACAAATAAATTATTATGGGCAGTAGCATCCTCTCTCATTATTATATCTAGTATTTATTTTTCTTTAAAATTTAAGTTTATACAGTTAAATATTAAAAAAATTTTAAAGAGTACTTTTATTAGTGATAAAAAAGAAAAAGGGTTAAGTCCCCTTTCAACTTTAATGTTAACCTTAGCTGGTAAAATTGGTGTTGGTAGTATTGCAGGTGTTGCTCTTGCTATTTATATAGGTGGTCCTGGAACAATTTTTTGGATGTGGATAATGGCCTTAATATCAGCATCTAACACTTTTGCCGAAACTTATATTGGTATTCTCTATAAGGAAAAAGATGAAGATAATATTTATAAAGGTGGTCCCAGCTATTATATAAAAAATGGTTTAAATAAAAAAAATCTCGCTATTTTTTGTGCTATCCTAATAATTATTTGTTATTTAGTTGGTTTTATTCCAATTCAAGCTAACACAATAACCAAATCAATCAACGAAATTATAATAATTAACCCTATTATTATTGGTTTAATTTTATGTAGTTTTTCTGCCCTTATCATTTTTGGTGGCATAAAAAAAATAAGTAATGTTTCTAACAAAATAGTACCTGCTATGACGCTTTTATATTTACTAGTTGCAGGTATAATTGTTATAAAAAACATTACTATGATTCCTAATATTTTGTTAACTATCTTAAAAGATGCTTTTAATTTTAAACCTTTTTTTACAGGTTTTATGTCTACATTAATAATTGGTATTCAAAGAGGAATATTTGCTAATGAATCAGGTTTAGGAACAGGTAGTATTGCTTCATCAACTACCTCTGATAATGACCCAATAAAAACTGGTTATGTTCAAATGTTAGGGATTTATATTACCACTCTACTCATTTGTACATCAACAGCTTTAATTATTATGACATCTAATTATAATATGATAAATTTTACAGATATTAATGGTATTGAAATAACGCAATATGCTTTTACTTATCATCTAGGTAATATTGGTAATATTATAATTTTTATTTCTATTTTATTTTTTGCTTTTTCAACTATTTTAACAGGTTATTATTATATAGAGTCAAACCTTAAATTTTTCAAATCAAAAATTAGTCATAAACAATTAATAATTATAAAAGCTATCACTATAATATTTTTATTTATTGGTTGTATTATTTCATCAGAACAACTTTGGGATATAGTTGACTGTCTTGTAGCAATGCTTGCTATTATAAATATTTATGCTTTAGTAAAATTACGCCATAAAATTAAAATTTAATCTTCTCTATTTTTTGAAAATAAATTATTTTTAAAATCATTAGTACAATATTTTATTAAAAATTTAAATAAATCCATAATCATTGATTTTGTTTCTTTGTCTAAATTTTTAGTTTCTTTAATAATTTTAATCGTATTATTAAATTTATCTAATTTATAATCTAACAAATTATTAATTCCTGCTCGATTACATATATCAAATAAAGCATCTACAAAGTGTTTTCTATCTATATCGTTATATTTATCTAGCCATTTAATAATACCATTATCTAATTCTTTACTCAAAAAACTTAATTTAGCAGGTACTAAGCAAGTTCCTTCTATTTTCCAGTTAGATAAATCATGCGCAATTAAGCCCCTTTCATAAGAATAAACCACTTTGTAATTATCACTGTGTCTAAGTAATAATCCTACAAAACTATAATTAGGGATAATATGCATTAACCTATTGTTTATTAATTTATATTGTTTTGATTCGATTTGTTCTTTTCTAAGTCCTGGTCCATCATTATTATAAATTTTGATGATTTTTTTTCGTTTCCAAAATTTACAATACATACTAGCTACAAGAGCTAAATTACCACCTTTAGAATGTCCACCAACAATAATATTTTTGCTTGATAACTTTATATTTTTATTTAAATATTGGATTGCCAATTCTTGGGCTTTAACAGGAAATTTATAACAAAGTTCAAAATCTTCTTTCCAACCACTAATTAAATGATCTGTTCCTTCAAAAGAAATATAATTAGTATTTTCATTTATTTTAATGTTCATAGCGCAAAATTGCGTAACATCAGAAAAAATATACTCATAATTAGTAATAATTAAATCTTTATATCTAACTGTATCTTTTATTAAATTTAAAATTTTAACAGCTGTTTTTACAGCTATAATATTTTTTATTATTTGTGAGTTAGTGTGATTTTTAAAATAAATATCAGCAATTTCTTTTATAGTCAAGTTATTAACATCAGTATCAGCCCCAAAATCAACATATGATAATGCTGAAAAAATTAAATTATCAGCATCATTAAATGGTACTTCTGAAAAAGATAGATTACCATAATTGCTTATATAATTAAAAATATTTTTCATTAATCATCAGTTTCCTTTAAATAACTAGCTAAAAAACTTTCACGAAATTCTAAAATATTATCATTTTTAATTGATTCTCTTAAATCTTCTGTTAACTTAATTAAAAAACGAATATTATGGATAGATAAAAGTGTTCCACCTAAAGCTTCGCCACAAATAATTAGATGCCTAATATAAGCTTTAGTATAATTTTGACAGGCATAACAATCACAAGTATCTTCTAGTGGTGTAAAATCTTCCTTATATTTGGCGTTCTTTATATTTATTTTTCCATTATGTGTAAAAGCATTACCATGTCTAGCAATACGCGTTGGAAGTACACAATCAAACATATCAATCCCTCGAATAACACCTTCGATTATATCGACAGGTTCTCCTACACCCATTAAATATCTTGGTTTATCACTAGGTAAAAAACGAATACCATCTTCAACCATTTTATACATAGTATCTTTACCTTCACCAACACTGGTTCCACCAATACTATAACCATCAAAATCAAGCTTTACTGTTTCCTTAGCTGAAAACTCTCTTAAATCTGTATATTCTCCACCCTGTACAATTCCAAATAATGATTGATTAGAATTATTAAAAACATCTTTTCCTCTTTTAGCCCAACGTAATGTTCGCTCAGTACTTGCTTTAGCATATTCATAATCAGCTGGATATGGTATACATTCATCAAAACTCATCGCAATATCACTATCTAATTTATTTTGAATTTGAATTGATAATTCTGGAGTTAAAAATAATGATTTACCATCTATATGACTTTTAAATTTAACGCCCTCTTCTACAATATCTTTCTTTTTATTTTTTGCTAAAGAAAAAACTTGAAAACCACCACTATCTGTTAAAATTGGTCCATTATAGTTCATAAATTTATGTAATCCACCAGCATGCGCTACAATATCCTCACCAGGTCTTAACCATAAATGATAGGTATTAGATAAAATAATGCCACTGCCACAAGCTTTTACTTGTTCAGGAGTAAGTGTTTTAACTGTCGCAAGCGTTCCAACTGGCATAAACATTGGTGTTTCAAAACTTCCATGATTAGTATGCAAAATACCACATCTTGCATTACCTGATTTTTTTAATAACTCATATTTTATCTTCATAGTTAGTCACCTTCATAATGAAAATTATATATTATTTTTCCTTAAATAGCAAATTTTAACAAAGATAAATTTTAATGTTGACTTTTTTATTATTTATATTATAATATTACAAGTAAAAAAAGGGGAAAAGAAAATGGAAAATAAATTATTTGGTGCTAGTGAATTAAGTACAATTAACACTGAAAGATTAGTAGAAATAAAAAATTATGCCTTAATTGAATATAATAGATATATATATAGAACTAAGCCTCATAATCATACATTTCATCACATGATAAATTATAATTCAAAGTCGCAAATATTTTTAAATTTAAATAGTGGAATTACTCTAACATTAGAAAATTATATGGAATATAAAGCAAATACTAAAGACTTTCCACTTAATAATGATATTGAAAAAATCTTTTTTATGTGTAATGGTGTCTTTCCAAATGATGAAAAATTCTTAAATATATTAAAACAATATGATTACTTAAACATGTTTGATGAATTTATTAGAGTGTATATTGATATAGACGAAAAATACCGAGGCAATGAAAAACGCGCTAATATGCATAAATCTATGCAATATATAAATTTTATAAAATCTCATAAGAAAGAACTTATTGAGATTACAGAATATTTTTCTAGATTCCATTGTATAACTGATATACATTTAGTTATAAATAAGTTATTGCAAATATGTTATTTTAATCCTGAATTATATAATTCTTATGTAGAAACAGATGAAGACAAAAAAACTAACCAAAAAGTAAAAATGAGTTAGTTTTTTTAGTACAAGTATCTATAAAATATTTAAAAATTTTTTTACTAAAATCTTGTATAGTTTCTATTACTCTATTGTCACTTCTAACCTATATTGATAACTCTGGAGTAAAAAATAAAAATTTACCATCTATATCACTTTTAAATTTAACGCCCTCTTCTACAAGTCTTTACTTATTAATGTGTAATAGTATTAATAGTTGCAAGTATCCAAATTAGCATAAACATTGGTGTTTCAAAACTCCCATGGTTAGTATATAAAATGCCATATTTTGCATTACACAATTTTTTAATAACTGATATTTTATCTCCATAGTTAGCCACCTTCATAATGAAAACTATATATTAATTTTCCTTAAATAGCAAATTTTAATAAAGATAAATTTTAATGTTGACTTTTTTATTATTTATATTATAATATTACAAGAAAAAAAGGGGCGAAAATAGTATGGAAAATAAATTATTTGGAGCTAGTGAATTAAGTACAATTAACATAGAAAGATTAAATAAGATAAAACAATATGCACTATATGAATATCAAACCTATATGAATCCAAGTATCAATTTACCACTTAGCTTTACCAAAGTAACTAAAACTGCTTCAGCACATAAAATCGCTGGAAATAAACCTGCTGTTCCAAATATTAAGCCTCATGTAAACATTTTACCATTAGAAAAATATTTATTAGATAAATCATCATCTAAAAGATTTCAACTTAATAACGATGTAGAAAAATGTTTCTTTATCTGTAGTGGTGTCTTTCTAGATGATGAAAAATTCTTAAACATATTAAAACAATATGATTACTTAAACGTGTTTGATGAATTTATTAGGGTGTATATTGATATAGACGAAAAATACCAAGGCAATGAAAAACGCGCTAATATGCATAAATCTATGCAATATGCAAAATTTATAAAATCCAATAATGATAAGCTTATTAAACTTATGGCATATTTTTATAAATTTCATAAGATAAGTAAAATCAGTATAATTATAAATAAATTATTGCAAATATGTTATTTTAATCCTGAATTATATAATTCTTATGTAGAAACAGATGAAGATATAAAAACTAACCAAAAAACAAATAAAATTGGTTAGTCTTTTTTAGTACAAGTATCTATAAAGTATTTAAAAATTTTCTTACTATAATCATCAAAATTAACCATATCTTCAGGATGCCATTCTACTCCTAAAAAAAATTTTTTACTAGAATCTTCTATAGCTTCTATTACTCCATCGTCACTTCTAGCCGATACAGTTAAATTAGGACCCTTAATTTCATAATTGTGGCGACTATTAATACTAATATTATACTCTCCTATTATATCAAAAAGTTTAGTATTTTTATAAATTGTAACATTATGTAATTTTAATTTATCTAAAGAATTATGAATATTAATTGTTGTTTCCTTTAAATTACCACCAAAAACCTCACCTATTGTTTGCATTCCTAAACAGATACCAAGTAATGGAATATCTAAATCATGACATTTTTTAATTAATTCATAATCAAAATCAGTTGCATTATTTCCACCTTGCAAAACAAAACCATCACATAAATTTAATAACTCTAAACTCAAACTATCGTTTATAATTCCTATTGTATGAGCGCCATACTGATTTAAAACTTTATAAACATTATTATAAATAATTTGAACATTCTTTTCCATTATATTTTTATCTGGTCTTAAAACAACACCAATAATTGGTTTCATAATTTCTCCTTTCAAAAAAATGACTAGTCCATATACTTAGTCATTGATTTCATCATTTGATTAACTTGTTTTTGGCTTGGTGTTCTACCCATCTGCGTCATCATCGCCTTAATCATTTGTTCATTTATAGGTGGATTCTTTTTCATGTATTTTTTCATATAATGACGTGCTACAAAAAATCCTATAACACCACCAGCTATTAAGCCAATTACAAATTTAAGTAAATCTAGAAAAAATTGTCCCCAATTCATTTTATCATATCCTTCCTATAAACATTTTACTAAAATTAACCATTTTTTACAAGACCTATTTAATTATATTTAAAACTTAAAGACAATATTCGTAATTAGGCTTACTAGTAGTATAATCACTTAACCAAAAATAATCATTATTAACAAAATCACAAACAAATATATTATTACTATACCAACTAAAAATGCGTAAAGCATATGGAATATTACTATTTGTCTTAATAACAATGCAAGAGTGATTTACTTGAATACATGTTTTTTCTCTAGCATATACATCATTAATAAAAAATTTATTATGATATTTTTTAATATATTTTTTACTTTTATTACTTAAATAATTGTCGATAATATCAGCATCAAAAACTTGACACAATTGATTATATATAGAAATACCATAAATGAAATTTGTATTTTTCAATTTATAAATATTATCTAAAGTTACATATAATGTATGAGCATTATTTTTATAAACATTAGAAAAATCTTTTTTTATTATAAATAAATAATATTTACGCATTTTATCACCATTTATATTATAATTAAACAATAATAAAAAAAATGTAGAAAAAAACACTTATAAAAGTGTTTCCATTCTTTGTTTAATAACTGCATAATCAAAACCACAATATTTATGAACTTCATCACGTGTACCACTTACACCAAAAGTATTAACTGAAAATATATAATCATGAGAAGTAGCAAATCTATCCCAACCTAAACTACTTCCTGCTTCAATAGTAAACGTTTTAATACCATTAGGTAAAATTTCTTCTTGATAATCTTTAGATTGTTCCAAAAATAATGATACTTCTGGCATACTAACAATTCTAAGATCAAGTTGTTTATTAACAAAAAAATCTCTAGCTAAATTAATAGCTGTAAATAAATCAGAACCTGTTGCAATTATAATACCATCTAACTTATCTTTTTCTTTTCTAACAACATAAGCACCACGACTAACTAATTGAGGGTTTGTCGTTGGAAGTAATAAGACATCTTGCTTTGATAAAATTAAAGCACTAGGATGTTTACTGTCATTTAAAATTGAATGCCATGATCCAACTAATTCATGGGCATCAGCTGGGCGATATACTCGTAAATTAGGAATTGAACGAAGCATCGCTAATTGCTCTACTGGTTGATGAGTAGGACCATCTTGACCTATACCAATTGAATCATGAGAAAAAATATAAGTTATAGGTAAATTCATTAAAGCAGACATTCTAATAGATGGTTTTAAATAATCAGAAAAAGCTAGCATTGTTGAACAAAATGGACGAAAGCCACATAAAGACATACCATTAATAATTCCACCCATCGCATGTTCACGAACACCAAAGGCAATATTCTTTCCATCATAATTCTCAAATGTAACAGCTGATTGAGAAGCTAAATATGTTTTAGTAGAATTTGCTAAATCGGCACTACCTCCAACAAAATTTGGTAACATCTTAGAAATTTCATCCATTATCTTCTGATTAGTTACACGAGTAGATTCCTTTAAGTCTTTCTCAAAACGCCAATCAACATTAACTAAATTCAAATCTAAATTATGACTAAATAAATAATTTAAAGGAGCACTTTCTCCACCTAAAAATTTATCAATATAAATTCGATAATTATTTGACCATAAAGTATATTTTTGACTTCCTCTGTCAGAAACCATTTTCATAAATTCTTTTCGAGCAGCTTCTGAATAATAGAATTCTTCCCTCTCAGATGTTCCCAAAGTCCTTTTTAAATTAAAAATAGCGTCATTTTTTGGAACATTACCATGAACTTCAGATGTTCCTTGCCCTACTAAACCATTACCTATAATTGTTCTAATTTCAATCAATGTTGGTTTTGAAGAATTCTTAGCCTTTTTTATCGCACGATCTATATCTACTACACTATCACCATTTTTTACAAATTCATAATTCCAACCAATTGCTTTAAAACGATCAGCCATATTATCCATAAAAACACCATTAGTCTTTCCATCTAAACTAATGCCATTAGAATCATAAAGTACAATTAGATTATCTAAATGATAAGCGCCTGCAAAAGAAGCTGCTTCATAACTAATTCCTTCCATTAAATCTCCATCACCACATAATGCATAAACATTATAATCTAATAAAGCTGTTTCTACTTCAATAACGCTTTTTTTAGGAAAATAATATCTTTTCTTTAACATCTTTTGTGATAATGCCATACCAACAGCAGCTGCTAAACCTTGTCCTAAAGGTCCAGTTGACATATCAACACCTGGTGTAGTTTTAAATTCTGGATGACCTGGTGTTTTAGAATTAGCGCGTCTAAAGTTTTTTAAATCATTAATTGTTAAATCAAGCCCTGCCATAAAAAGAGTTGCATACAAAAGTGCCGAACCATGACCAGCTGATAATACAAAACGATCTCGACTAATCCAATTAGTGTCATTAATGCTAATATTCATATGACGAGAATATAAAGTATAAATAATAGGAGCAGCTCCTAAGGCAATTCCTGGATGGCCACTTCCAGCATGATTAATCATATCTATTGATAGCGACTTAATATTATTGATAATTTCTCTATCCATATATACCCCTCTATTCTATATGATAAATATATTATAACAAAATTATCTAAAATATTAAATAGGAAATCAAAAAAATATAATCTTTAAATAAATAATACTATTTTATGGTTTCAGCCATTATCAAAATATTATCAATATCATTATCACTTTCCATAGAATTTAAACTATTAGATGAAAGAACACCCATTACTATAATAAATAGAAAAAAACAAATAATTCCTTTACTTTTTAATATTTCCATCATTGTTATACCTCCTAATCACTATAACAATGATAACACAAACATTAGTTCGTGTCAACGTTTTTTAACAATATTTACGAACAATTGTTTGACATTTTACAAAACATATGTTATTATTAAATTAGTAATAAAGGAGGTTTATTATGATAGAGCTAACCAAAAGGCAAGAAGAAATTCTTGATTTCATAAAAACATTTATGGTAAAACATGGTTTTCCACCAACTATTAGAGAAATTGGCGAAGCATTAGGAATATCTTCACCAGCCACTATCCATGCACATTTAAAAAATCTTGAAACTAGAGGTGTAATTAGAAGAAATGATACCAAAAATCGTGCGATTGAACTTTTAGTAAAAAATGAATATGAACCACAAAATGAATTAGTCATTGATGTCCCATTATTAGGTAAAATAACAGCTGGTAATCCAATTGAAGCTATTGAAAGACCTGATGAATTCTTTTCTTTACCTTCTTATTTAATACCAAATAATAAAGAAGTTTTTACTTTATTAGTAAATGGTACAAGTATGATTAATGCTGGAATTCTTGATGGTGATATTGTAATCGTTGAAAGAAAAAATACAGCTAGAAATGGTGAAATAGTAGTAGCAATGACTGATGAAAATGAAGTAACATTAAAAACTTTCTATAAAGAACAAAACCATTTTCGCTTACAACCAGAAAATGATACTATGGATCCAATAATTTTAGACAATGTAACTATTTTAGGTAAAGCTATTGGTTTATATAGAAAAATATAAAAAAGAATGAAATTTTTCATTCTTTTTTGCTATTATCTTAAACTTCTTGTAAAACAATTAAAATCATTGGCTTACATTCTGTTTCTTGATATAAGTATTTACCTAATTTATCTCTAACACCATTTTTAATCTTATTAAATTCAACATGATTAGGTGTAATATTTTCATTGATTACTTCTAACGCTATTTTTTCAGCCTCTTTAATTAAATCAACATTATCTTTAACGTATATAAAACCTCTAGTTAAAATTTCAGGTCCAGCTAATACCTTCTTAGTAGCCCTATCTAAACTAGCACTAACAATTACAATACCATTATCACATAAAGCTTCTCTATCTTTTAGAACTAATTCCCCTATATCACCAACTGTTTTACCATCTATTAAAATATCATCTACTTTTACTGTTTCATTAGTATCAACTAAATTTCCATCAACAAATGTTGCAACTTGTCCATTTAATTTCAATAATATATTCTCAGGTTTTAAACCTAATTTTTTAGCATTATTAGCATTCTCTACTTGATGACGATATTCACCAATTACTGGAAAATAGTATTTAGGTTTAATTAAATCTAACATTAACATCAAATCTTCAGCTGACGCATGATGACCTAAATATTTTTTATTTGACAAGATTACTAAAGAAGCACCAATTTTAGCAATACCATTAAATAATTTGGTAGCTCTTATTTCCATTCCATCATAAACAGGCGAAATAAAGACAACTGTATCATTATCATTAATTTTAATAAATTTATCATATCCTTTAACAATTCTTGTTAAATTTGAAAAAGGTTTTTCTCGTTCATCAGAAACAATTACAATAATATTCTCATCATTAATATGATGAATATTGCTAATACGAGACTTATCAAAATCAATATATTTTTTATCAATTGATTCTATAACAATTTCTTCTAAACGCTTACCCATAATAACTACTTTTCGTTCAGTTAAACGAATTTCATTAAATAATTCCTGCAATCGATATATTTGCGTATCAAATACGTTAAATAAAATGCGACCACTATGTTTGCTAAGTGTCTCCTTAAGAATTGATGATGCACGATGATTTGGAGAAGTAAATCCTGATTTATCGGCATATAATGATTCACTCATTAAACATAAAACACCTTGTTTTCCAACATAAGCAAGTTTTCCAATATCCGTTTTATAATTACCCATCATCGTTGGGTCAAAAACAAAGTTTCCTGTATAGAAAATAGCTCCATCTGGTGTATACAAAACATATCCAACTGTATCAGGAACTGAGTGTGTCAAACTTACAGGGAAAATACTATTAATACCAAAATTAAGTTTTTTATGAGGAGTAATTTCAATTAAATTAGCTGATTTAATACCCTCATTAACTAATTGTTTTTTTAATATGTCAATTGTAAAAGCACAACCATATATTTTTAAATCTGGTAAATCTGCTAGAATATCAGCAATAGCTCCTAATTGTTGATCATGACCATGTGTAATAAATACTCCCTTTATTCTTTTACTATTTTCTTTTAAATAATCATAATTAGGTATAATATAATCAACACCAAGCATTTTATCATCAGCAAATTTTAAGCCCGCATCAAATACAAAAATATCTTTATCAACTTCAACAATATACATATTTTTTCCAATTTCATTTAATCCACCAAGACTAAATATTCTTATTTTACTCATATAATCTCCTTTCTTTATAATAGTTAAAAACTATTAATTTATAATTTAATTTATATTTTCTAAAATACATTATAAATAACTAGATATTTAATAATAAAAAGACTAATTAATTATATCAAAAATTAATTAATTAGTCCATACTTAAAAAATTATAAAATAATCTCATTCTTCAAATTAGGATTACTTAAAACTTCTACTAAACGATCAATTTCATCTTTTGTATTATAAAAATATAAACTAATACGACAAGTATTTTTAATTTTTAATTCATCTTTTAAAATTTTAGCACAGTGATTACCTGCTCTAACACAAATATTATATTTATCTAAGTAAATAGCTAAATCTTGAGCAAAAATATCCTTCATATTAAAAGTAATAATACCACTTTCAGCATACTTATTGTAAATTATAATATCATCTATTTTTTCTAACTTTTCTATAGCGTATTTTTTTAATTCACATTCATAATCATGTATTTTATCTAAACCAATTGTGTTTAGATAATTAATAGTTTCAGAAAAAGCTACGATATCCGCAATATTTTGTGTTCCAGCTTCTAATAAATATGGAAGATTACTATATTGCCTAACTCCATCATAAGAAAACATCGCATTCATACCACCACCAAATTCAATTGGTTTAATATTATTTAAAAACTCTTCCTTAGCATATAAAACACCAACGCCAGTTGGACCACACATTTTATGAGCTGAAAATGCTAAAAAATCAATATCTAAGTCTTGAACATCAACTTTAACATGTGGAACACTTTGAGCACCATCAATAATTACTAAAATATTTTTACTATGAGCTAGTTCAATAATTTTTTTTATATCGCGAATATCTCCAACTACATTAGTAACATGAGCAATACTAATAACTCTTGTTTTATTTGTAATACTATTTTTTAAATCCTCCAAATCAAAAGTAAAATTTTCATTTAAAGGAATATAGTTGATATTAATATCTTTTTCCTCTGCTAATTCAAACCATGGCAAAACATTTGAGGCATGCTCAGCTTTTGTTAATAAAACTTCATCACCTGGTAATAAATAATTTTTAAAATAACCGAAAATAATTTTATTTAATGCATCAGTTGCCCCACTTGTAAAAATTATTTCTTTATTACTTTTCGCATTAATAAAATTTTTAACTAAAGTTCGTGTTTTTTCAAATTCTTCATCAACTTTTAAACTAAGTTTATAATCACCACGATGCGCATTACAACTATAATTAGTATAGTAATCACATAATTTTTGAATAACACTATATGGTTTAAAAGTTGTAGCACCATTATCAAAATATATGATATCTTGCTTTAACATTGGAAAATCATCACGATTCATTTACTCACCCCCAGTACTTTTTAATTATTAATTCTAACATATCATTAATCTCATCATTAAGAACTAAATTGCTAAATAAAAAACCTTTTATTAATAATTTTAAAGCGTCATTATATTTTATTCCCCTACTTTGTAAATAAAATAATTCATCGTAATTAAATTTACCAACAAAGGCTGAATGATTAGCACTTACATCATTTTCATCAATCAATAAATTAGGATTAATCTGACATTTATTTTGATTAAAAGTTACAATTCGATTATTCTGATTAAGAACACAACCAAATTTACCTTTTGGAACCACTCCATTAACATCAAAAATAACCTCGCCATCATTTATATTAACCGCATTATTAATAATATTACTAAATGTATTAGTAGCATTATGATTGATTAATAAATTGTATTTTTCACATCCTGTACTAATAGTTTTTAAAACATAATCTATATTGGCATTTTCTCCATTCATATTAATAACATCAAACTGATTTATTTCTTTAACATCATAAAATTTTTGCACATGTAAATTACTCGATTTATCTAAGTTATATGTATTTCTTATTTTTAATATATTATTACTATAATTTTCAAAAATATTGACATTAACATTTTCTAAACAATTTACGATTACATTAATTTTTATATCACTATTATTCAAATAAGATATGTAAAGATTAGTATCTTTTAGACACTCTATTTCTAAATTATTAACAGCTAAAAAAGTATCATTAATAGAATAATTAATCCTAATTGTATCATCAATTACTTTTTCTTTTATTACACTATTTTCAATAATTATTTTATTCATATTTCTAATTATCCTCTATAACATTTTCCCCAGTATTTAGAAAAAAATCATAACCATTTTGTTCAACTAAATCTACTAAGCTAAAATCTCCACTTTTAACAATATGACCATTTTTCATAATATGAACATAATCTGGTTTAATATAATCTAATAATCTCTGATAATGTGTAATTAATAAAATAGCTGGTTTAAATTCATTATAATACTCCATAACTTTTTCTCCAACCACTTTTAAACTATCGACATCAAGACCAGAATCTATCTCATCTAATAATACTATTTTTGGTTCTAACATATACATCTGAAGTATTTCATTTTTCTTTCTTTCACCACCAGAAAAACCTTTATTTATTCCTCTATGGATCATTTCTTTATTCATTTTTAAATTCTCAACTGTTTTATCCATTTTTTTAATAAAACTGTATAATTTAAAGTTTTCTCCTTCTTTAGCATGCAAAGCTGCTCGTAGAAAATCAGCATTTGTAACACCATCAATTTCTAAAGGCATCTGCATACCTAAAAATAATCCTAATCGAGCACGCTCATCAACTGTTAAATCATTAATCAATTTATCATCAAAAAATATTTCACCATTTAATACTTTATAATGATTATCCCCCATAATAACTTTAGATAAAGTTGATTTACCTGTACCATTTGGTCCCATAATTACATGTATTTCACCACTATTAATAGTCAATGAAAAATTATCAAGAATTTTTTTATTTTCAACTTCAACTGTTAAATTAGTAATTTTAAGTGTATGCATAAAACCATCTCCTTTATAATTATACATTAATACTAAAAAAAAGTCGATAACTTCGACTTTTTAAAACATTTTTAGAAAATCTTTTTATAAACTTTTTGAAAAGAATCATGACTTAATATGTCACTATTAATAGATGCGACTTCATCTTTTCCAGCCATAATATATTCCATATAATTACGTTTTAATTTTACTTTTTGAATATCAAATAAATCAAAAAATTGGAATACTAAATTTTCAAAATCATTTATTGACATAGCTTTTTCGCCAATTGTTAAATTTTTAGAAATTTGGTATAATTCTATTTCATAAATTATATTACTTATTTCCTCCTTATTAGTTAGATTAATATCTTTAAAAATAGTTTCATCATTTTTTAATTGCAATAAAATACTATCTTTATCATTTTCTGTATAATTATTAGGCATTTTTTCTTTAAAATTTACACCCATATATACTCCAAGAAAACGTAAATCTAAAACCTCAGATTGTATCATATCAAATAAAACAGTATATAATAATGGATTTTTATTATATTCTTTCAAATTATTTGTTAAATCTCCATATATATATTTATCTTGATAAGAAACCTTTACATAATCTAAAAATTCATTTAAAACATCTTTATTATACTTCATATCATAAATTTTAGGTTTATTATTTTTAAAATTGTCACTTGAAATTGGCAAATACAAACTGCTCATAATTCCACCTCAATACAATATATATTAACATATAATAATAATTAAAACAAGTTAGAATTGTATACTTTTTCTAATTATGACCATAATATAAATGAATATTTGCAGTATTCACTAAAAAGAGTAATACTCTTTTTTATTTTAATTTATTTATGATATAATAATCTATATAAGGAGGCAGAAATAATGGAATGCATTTTTTGTAAAATAATTAATAAAGAAATTCCCTCATATACCATTTATGAGGATGATATTGTTAAAGTTTTTTTAGATATTAATCCTGATGCTAATGGACATTTATTAATCATACCTAAAAAACATTATTTAGGATTAAAAGAAATTGATGATGAAACACTTATGAGAATTATGAAAATAGCTAGGGAAATGGAAGAAAAATTAATAGCTAAATTACATATTGATGGATTAACACTTATCCAAAATAATGGTTCTGTTCAAGAAGTTAAACATTATCACTTACATCTAAAACCACATTATAATGAAAAGCAAGAATTAAAACCTGTTGAAGAAATATATAATCTATTAATGAGTTAACATTTTAACAAAAAGAATAATCCCTTGTCAATAATTAACAACTCATTTACAAAAACAAAAACTGTCAATAGACAGTTTTTTAATTTTCATCACTAAATTTTTCAATTCCAACTGTGAATTCACCAACTAATTCATTAAACTTAATTAAATTATTAGCAAGCTCGCTTTTATCACTCTCACATTGAATACGATCTAATTTAAGTTGTTCTTTTGCTTCATTTAAACTTTCTCTTTCAGCCTTTAATTCATGTTCTAAAGCCTCTAATTGTTGTTTCTTTTCCTTCATGAATAAAATATTTTTCTGTTTTTCTTCTTTTATTTTTTCAAGTTCTTGTTTACGTTTTTCTTGGAATGCAACCTTATCAGCATTTAATTTTTCTTGTTGTTGTTTAAGTTCATCAATACTCTTTTCAATAACCAACTTTTTCTGTTTTAATTTTTCATATGCTGCCTTTTTATATTCTTTTATTTTTTCATACTCAAGTTCTTTATTTTTTTCAAAGTTACTCTTATCTATATTGAATTTCTTTATTTTTTCTTCTAATTGTTGTTTTAAAAGTAAATTTTTTTGAAAAATATTTGTAGCTTCTTTAACATTATTATTTGCGCGTTCAAAAATATTCTCAATATTTACAGAATTTTTTGGAGCATCACTAACAGTTTCACTTGCGCTAATATCATCAACATCAGAATTATCATTTAAACTACTATCATCCATAACAAAATCTTTATCTAAATCGATTTCATTATCATTAGATACATTTTCTTGAACATCACCTAAAGACATCTAACTATTCCTTATCATTAGGTAATTGTGAAAAACTTGTATTAAATTGAGAAACTAAAGTCTTAAATCTTGCACAGCTTTGAGCCAAATTCTTATTTTCTAATTCTAATTTCTTCTCTTCTATTTCTTTATATTTTGCAAATTGTTCTTGTTTGAAATCTAATTCTTTTCTAGAATTTTCTAAACCTTGACGAGTTAATCCCATTTCTTTATCAAATTGTTCTTTTTCTGAATCTAATTTAGATTGTTCTAAATCTTTAAATTTAGCAAATTCTTGTTCTTTTGTAGCTAATTCATCTTGTCTTTCTTTCAAACTCTTTTGAGTCATTTCTCTTTCTTTTTCAAATTGACTCTTTTCAGTGTCTAATTTATTTTTATCACTTCTAATTTTCTCTTCTTCAACCTTTTTGTAATCTTCAAATTGTTCTTTTTCTGTTTCTAATTGTTCTCTCGTAATATTTAAAGATTGTTCTAATAAATCAAGTTCTGTATTTTTAGCCAAAACATCTTCATTAAATTTAGCTTCTTCACTTTCGATTCTTTGACGTTGTGTAGCAACATATTCATCACATTGTTGTTTTTCTTTTTCAATTGATTTCCTTTGTTCTGCAACATAACGATCAAATTCAATCTTTTCTTTCTCAAATTTTTCTTTTATTTCTTCTAAAGATTTTTCATTCTTATTTAAAGAAGATTTTTTTTCTATTAAATTTGAAATGAAATTATTGGCTCCAACTACATCACTATATAAATTATTAAATAGAGAATCAAAATCTGAAAGAACATCATTGTTTTCAGCACCTACAATAGAAGTATCATTAGATTCACTTTTTTCTTTTGACTGAACACTTTTATCAGAATTTTCACTCATCAAGACTTTATTATTACTTCCATTACTTTCATCATCATTATCACTAGCTGCTAGTACAGGTTGCTCAAATTCTGCTGGCTTTAAATCTTCATCTTTATCTGAATTAATAAAAGTTGAGAAATTATCATTATTTAATTCTTCGCCAATTGAATCAAAATCATCATCTAATAAATTAGCTCCATCATCAATTTCCATTATTTCTTTGTCATAGAAATCATTTTCTTTTAATACATCATTTTCACTTTCTTTTACGTTATTATCTTTAGTATCCATAAATTCTAATCCTTTATCCATATTCTTCCCCTCTTTACTATCCTTAGAGCAACAACGTACTCTAGTTTAAAATATCATATACAGTATATCATAAAAATTTAAAAAGTAAAACAATTTTTTGTTTTTTTTTAATTTTTATCTATATTTTAAAATCATCTAAAAAATCATCTATTGTCATTATCTTACTATCAATACTATCTAAAGAAGTTTTTTCATTATCTTCTAATACTTTATCAATAGTAGCATTATCATTTGAAATTGGTTTAAAAACTTTAAATATATCAACTATATCACCCTTACAAACGGTAGCACCTGTTGAATATCTATCTAAAATTGGTAATTCTGTTACTTTTATACTAACAATTTCATCTCTTTTCTTTACTCCTAAAGAATCTTTATTATTTGTAATATATGTTTTTAAAATATTATAAGGATTTGTCTTAACCTCTCTAATAATTTGTACACCTTTTTTAGCTCTACTAATACATTCAAATTGATCTAAATGAATTCTTTTAGCTGTATTTTTATTTGTTACTAGTGTTAAATATTCAGAAGTACCTTGATCAAATACTTCACCATTAACAACATAATCATTCTTTAAATTAATAGCTTTTACCCCACTTGCCTTTAAACCAACAATAGGAACTTCTTCTAATTTATAACGTAAACCATAGCCATTAAATGTTGAAATAAATATATCACTAGCATTACTAATACAAACAGAAATAACTTTATCCATATCTTTTAATTTCATACAAGCAATTGGCTTAGAATACCTTTGAACTTTAAAATCACTTAATTTAGTTCGTTTTACCATACCATCACGTGTAAAAATAGTAATAAAACTATCAGCATTAAAATCATAAACTGGATAAGCACTTATAATGTTTTCTCCTTCGTCTAATTTAATGATATTGCTTATGTGTTTACCTAATTCTTTCCATTTTAAATCAGGTAGTTCATGAACTGGTACATATAGAAAATTTCCTAAATCTGTAAAAACTAAAATTGTATCCATTGTATTTACTTCAAATTGTCCAAGGACATAGTCACCATCTTTTAGAGTTATGTTACTATCATCACTTGAATTATAACTTCTTAAAGATGTTCTTTTTGCATAACCATCACGAGTTACAACAACAACACAATCCTCTTTTGGTATAAGATTAGTAGCATCAATCTTAATTTCAGTAATTTCATCTTTAATTTCTGTCTTTCTTGGTGTACCATACTCTTCTTTAATACGAATTAACTCTGCTCTTATAACATCCATTAACTTTTTATTATCAGCTAAAATACTTTCTAAAGCTTTAATCAATTTTTTCAAATTTTTTTGTTCTTCAATTAATTCGTTAACATCTGTATTACTTAAACGATATAATTGTAAATCAACAATAGCTGTAGCTTGTTTTTCTGTAAATTCAAATCTTTCTACTAAATTTTTAATCGAATCACTTTTATTTTTACTAGCTCTAATTAAAGCAATTATTTCATCTAAAATAGATAAAGCTTTTATAAGTCCTTCAACAATATGCATTCTAGTTCTAGCATGTTCTAAATCAAATTGCGTCCTCTTAGTAACAACATCTTTTTGATGGTTAACATAAGCTTTTAAGATTTCAACTATGCCAAGTGTCATAGGACGATTATTTACTATTGAAACCATATTATAACTATACGCTATTTGCATTTCAGTATTTTTTAACAAATAGTTTATAATTAAATCACTATTAGCATCCTTTTTTAAATCGATAACAATTGTTTCAGGATTATCCAAATTAGATTCGTCTCTAACCTCAACAATGCCATCTATCTTTTTATCAATTCTAATATCATCAATTTTCTTTACTAAATTTGCCTTATTAACATCAAAAGGAATTTCTGTGATAATAATTTGTTTTTTACCTTTATTTTGTTCAATAGTATATTTAGACTTAACTATAACTTTACCACGTCCTGTTTTGAAAGAATCTGTAATTCCATTTATGCCTTCAACAATTCCTCCTGTTGGAAAATCAGGACCTTTTACAATCTGCATAACATCTTCTAAGGTGGATTCTGGTTTATCCATTAAAAGAATTGTTGCATCGATAATTTCAATTAAATTGTGAGGTGGTATATTAGTAGCATATCCTGCACTGATACCAGTCGAACCATTTACTAATAAATTAGGAAACTTAGCTGGTAATACGGTTGGCTCAAGCAAAGTATCATCATAATTCCAGGTCCATAAAATTGTATCTTTATCAATATCTTTTAATAATTCATTACTAATTTTAGAAAGTCGTGCTTCTGTATAACGCATAGCAGCAGCACTGTCACCATCCATTGAACCATTATTTCCATGCATATCAATTGTTATCGCATTTTGTTTCCACCACTGGCTCATTCTAACCATAGCTTCATAAATACTAGAATCTCCATGTGGATGATATTGACCCATAACATTTCCAACTGTTTTGGCTGATTTTTTATAAGCCTTATCATAAGTATTCTTATCACGATACATACCATATAAAATTCGTCTTTGAACAGGTTTTAGTCCATCACGAACATCAGGTAAAGCACGTTCTTGAATAATTGATTTAGCATATTCGCCAAACCTAACTCCCATGATTTCTTCTAGTGAATAATTGTAAATTCGCTTTAATGCATCTTGCATAACATCACCTTACCTAATTATAAACAAAAAAAAAGAAAAAATCAAATTCCTTTTTTTATAAACTAAATTTATCTATTCATTATCTTCTTTTTTATCATCAGAATTTTCTAAATCTTTATTTTTATCATCATCAGGTTCAGTTGGATTATTATTTTCCTCATTATTTGGTTTATCTTCATTATTATTATCATCTTGATTAGAACCTGTGTTAGAATCTTCTTTTTTATTATCTAAATCTTCATCTTTCTTATCTTCAACTTTGGTAGTTGTGGTAGTCGTCTTAGTTGTAGTAGATATTTTTGTAGTTGTTGTTGTAGAAGAAGTTGTAGTTGTATTTTTTGTTGTTACCTGATTATTACTAGATACAGGTGCTGTTGGTATATTAGTAACATCTATTGCTTCACCCTTCATAACTTTGTTAATTGTTTCATGGGCATAATCAATAGTTGAAACATCTGGTTGCATTACATATAATTTTTGATCACCATAACTATAAGTATAATTCTCTGAGTCACTACCATTTAAACTAATTGAAGCAATATTCCATTTAGGCATTTTATCTATTTGAAATTTAGCTAATTGTTGAATATCTGACATTCCCATATTAGTTTGGAAAGAATCTTTTAGAGCCTCTAAAATACTTGTATATTTATTTAAAATAGCTGGACTCATAGCTTTATTAACAATAGCCATAATAACTGCTTGTTGATTTTTAACACGTTGTCTATCACCATCAATAAAATTATATCGAGCACGAGAGAATGCTAAAGCATATTCACCATCTACATAATTATAACCTTTATTAAACTGATAACCATAGGTATTAAATGTATAATCCGAATATACATCTACACCACCTAAAACATCTACAAGATTTATTACTGATGAAAAATTAACACGTACATAATAATTTATTTCTATATCAAGTAAATTTTCAATTGTTCCAATTGAACAATCAATACCATACATTCCTGCATGAGTAAGTTTATCTTTTTCATTATAGCAAGAAAGTTCTACATAATAATCTCTTGGTATTGATGTTAATAATACTTGTTTGGTTACAGGATTAACTGTTATTATCATATTAACATCACTACGAGCTATTGAATCAATTTCACCATAAGTATCAATACCACTTAAGAATATATTAAATGAATCTTTTGTTACATTAACCGAATTAGATTCAACTTTAGATTCTTTTTTTATAGAGAATTGATAAATAATTTTTACCTTATCATCAAAATCTTCAATTTGTTCATCTAAAATTGCTTTATGATAATCAGCTAATAAAATAGCGTCATCTTTCTTTTCCAATAAAGAATTTCCTAAATCAAAAATACTCTTGTTATTAACACTTTCAAATACAACTTTAGTTTTTAATTCTTCTAAAGCTTTATCGTTATTACCTAACTTTCCAACATAACCAACTTTTTTATCTAATAAATCCTTTTCATTTGAAAGTTCGCTTTCTTTTAAAGCTAATACATAATAATTCTCAACTTCATAATTATTATCAGTTATGGATTGAAAGAAAGCTATTGTCCTATCAATATAATGATTAGCAAAAAATAATACTAATGACAAAATTAAAACCATAACATCGCTGATTATTTTAATTTTCCATTTTATTTTTTTATGAAGACATAACAATCCAAAAACAGAAATACAAATAATTTCAAATGCAAAAATCAAAAATGTAAACTTAAAAGGAAGCATATTTAATTTGAAAATATTAATTGTAAGTAATAAAGATATAAAACAAAAGATAGAATATAATACTATACTTGTAATACTAATTATTTTCTTTTTTTTAGGACTAATTTTTGAAACTTTTTTTTCTTTTTTCTTTGCCATTTTATTACCTCTAATCTATAATTAATTATTATTTAATATACTAAAAAATTATAACACTTTTTTTCAATATTAGCAAATTATAAAAATTTATTATTTTTTCATCATTAGTATATTTAAATTATTTAATTTTTAAGTATTAAAAAAATATGGCATTTAACCATACTAACTTAATATTTTTGTTTTATTATCCTCAAGCACAATTGGTGTACCAAATGATGCATAACAACCCTTTTCACCTTCATAATAAGAAATCTCGCATCTTACTGGTTCAGTATTAACATACAAAATAGCACCACCACCATACCAATTAGATAAAACATCAGATTTACCATATGAAGAAATAGCAATACCAACTGCTTCATATCCATCATAGCCAATATGTTGAATAGTGTAATTTCTTGGATCTTTTATTGGAACTGATATAATATGTTCTCCTATTCCAAAATCCTTAGTACCATCATTATCTACATTATTATCTTTTTTTTCGTATCCTAGTGGTGTTCCAAATTCATTATAGATATGCTCAGTCCCTTCGTCAAAGAAAGAATAACATTCTACAGGATATTCATTTGTATATAAAATGCAAGCACCACCAAAGTCTTTAAAATGCTCGCCATAAGATGATGTTGCTATACCTACACATTTATATCCATCATAATAATCATATTGTCTATTTCCTATTGTAGGATCCTTAATTGGAACTGATATAATATGTTCCCCAACATCAAAAACTTTTTTTATCCCTTCATAATCATTATGCGTTTGTTCAATTTGCGTTTCATCCAAAACATCTATATCTACATCACTTGAAGAACAACCTGCTAATGATGTAGTCATTGCAATAGCTAAAGATAGAGCCTTCAATCTAGTTTTAACACTAGGAGCACTAACACTTTTGAAATTATTAATATTCATAATACCCCCCTTTTCAATGTATATAGGTCGTATTTTAGCATTATTTTAGAAAAAAATCAATATTCTCAATTATAATATTTTAATTAAAAATATATAAAGAAAATTTTTTTAACAAATCATAAAAAAAGAATTCATTATAACTTCATTATTAACCTAATGCGACATCTAATACCATCATTTTTTAATGTTAAATAAGCACAATTATCATCATATACTAAATAATATTTTTTTAACATAATAACAATCTACTTAACAAACATTTTAGCACTGACTGCTTTTTCCAATCCATAATTATTTTCGAAATTTTTTAAATATTGTCTTAAAAAATAAATCTTATCCAAATTATTATCAAAAACTAAATCGACAAATTCTAATGCATTTTTTAAATCAACATTATTATATAAATGCTCACGTCCATAATACCCATAGTCTTCTTTTCCTAATTTATAATCTAAAAATTCTTCATTCATTACTTTATCTTTGGAAGCAACAAGCATCTTAGCAAATGTATTAATATTATTCTGCCATATTACTGCATTAGTTGTAGCATTTGGGCTTCTAAATTCTATAGTATTCATATAATGACATTCAGTTAAATTATCAAATTCAACATTATCTAAATTTAAGGCATCATATTTATCTGTTATTATTGCAGAACTAATATTACTTATAGTTTTTGCGTTATTAATTTCATCCAATATTTTGGATAATTTATATGCTACTGGGTAAGCAAACTTAAGCAGGCTTTCTCTTCCACTTATCTTATCACCATAAGCAAATCTAAATAATACATTTTCATAAATGATATATAATTTAAGGAAATGTTTCCATGCTTCAACATCATTACCTAATACGCAAGCACCTATATGTATATGTCCACCTGCTTTATGTAATGTATCAGCCTTTTCTTTAGTAAGTTGATTACAAATCATTTGTAATTCTTCCCAGTATTCTTGTTTATCTGTCATTATTGGTGAGCTAATCTCTCCACCAGAATCTAAAGAAAGATCGACTTTAGATTCCCAACGAGTAAAATTATTTTCAATATATTCATCCATGCATATCGTTTTAATTTCTTCATACTCTATTTCAACACCAAATGTAACATTTTCTGGTAGATTTAAATTATCCCTATACTCTAAAAAATAACTTTCAGTTTCAACCAGCAATTCTTGTAAATCTAGCCCTCTTAAAAAAGCAAAATTGTCATTTTTATTTAAACTTAAAAATTTTTCAGTCATTTTTAAATACCTTCTATATTTTTCTTAATCTATAAGGATAACCTTTATTTTCATCAATATTTTCTAATGTTTCATCCAACATTGCCAAATTTTGCTTTTTTAACATAAGAATTTTTTTCATTTTCTCTAAATTTTCTTTATCAATCATTTCAAGAGAAAATTCATATTTTCTTAGTCGATTTTTAATTCGATTTTTAATCAAAAGTTTTTCTATAACTTTAATACCTAGCCCACAGAGTAAAGATTGGACAATATACCACATAGAATGTTTTATATTTTCCCCTGCTGTTTCTGGTCTAACAACAAATTCTTCTTTCGATTCAGTATGATTAATAACAATAAGTGCATCTGAATCATATATTTTGTCTTCTGGTGTTAGTGAATTTTTGCAAATTGTTTTAATATTAGTAACAACTAATATGTTTTCAATTTCTGCCTTTGACATAGATAATATTTTTTGTGTATCAGCAAGATCAATATCATTGCTTATTCTATAAGAGGTAACAGTTCTCTCATATAATCCTAGGTTATTAGTAATCCAACCTGTTGAATACTCTATTAACTCAGTATCATAATCTAAATCATAAGATATATTTTCTAAATGAATCCCACTAGAAGTATCAATTGTTTCAATACAAGCTTTATCAATTACATTATCAATATTAAATGGTGCATTTCCATTTAAAGATTGTAAATTAGCAATAATAATTGATGAAAATATGAATGGTAATAAATAGTCAATAGCTATACCACTTTTAACTAATGATTTCATTATAAAAATACGTGTGCTAGACATGTCTTTTTGTTTTATTTCATTTTCTAATTCTTTCATGTCACTATAAAGATTATTAACTAAAGAATTGCGACTATTCATTAGATTTTACCTCCATTATTTATTGTTAGAGATAAAATCTTTTCTTTAGTATCCTCTAGTTCTTTTTGAAGAGATTTTATTAAAGTAATGTTTTCTCTATAATGACAATTTATATTTTCTAATTCCTCTAAAAATTTAGATTTCTTAGCATATGCCACTAAACCACCAATACCTAACCCAAGAACTAACTCAATAATAGTAACGACTGTATTTTTTAAATCAGTTTCTTGATACTTTAAAACATCATTTTTATCTAACACATGTAAATTTGCATCAAAAAAATAGTCGTTTTTTTCTTCTAGGTATATTTCATTTACAACTTGTTTTTCTTCCTTATAAGTATTTAAATTTTCAAAAATATAATTATAGTCTCCATTCGCAATGGCATTATATAAATCCAATGTTGCTAATTTAGCAATATCATAATTTCTTTTAAATCTGACATACTGTCCATCTTTGAACTCCCATGGTGTATAGACAACTAAACTATTTGAAGGTAATGGATCATCAAACCATCTTCGCTGCGTATATTCATTATCCATAGTTACATAACCATTTTTTTGATATTCCATATTATACAATTTATATTTAGTTATTTCATCTAAATGAAATGGTAATCCGCCATAAAAAAGCCAAAAAGTACCTATTGTAATTCCTGTAGAAATTACAAATGGCGTAAGGAATTTACAAGTATTAGCAAATACTTTTAAGTTTCTTATATTAAACTGTTTAAAATTTTCTTTCTTTTGAAGTTTAATTTTTGATTCGAATTCAAGAACTTTTGACTTTAATGCTTCTAATTCTTTAATTTTTGCTTCGCGAATTTCACTTTTTCTCTTTTCAGCAAGAATTTTTTGTTTACGTGTCTTTCTCTTTCTATTACTCATTTTATAACCCTCGTTATATTTCTAAAGTGATTTACTTTATAATTTTTCCCTTAATTAATTAGAAGATATATTAACATTAAATCTATACATTGTCAATATACAAAAGATAACGATATTTTGTTTTAGAAAAGAAAAACAAAAAAAGAAGTCATTATAACTTCATTATTAACCTAATGCAACATCTAATACCATCATTATCGTAAAGCCACATATTAATCCTAATGTTGATAAATTTTTATTTTCTTTAACAGATTCTGGTAGTAATTCTCTTGCTGCTACTGTAATCATTGCACCTGCTGCAAAAGCTAATAAAAATGGAAGAATACCTCTTATAGTTAAAACTAGTACTACACCAATTACTGCTGAGATAGGTTCAACCAAGGCTGATGCCTGACCAAACATAAAACTTTTAGTTCTAGAAAACCCTTCATTTCTAAGTGGTAAAGAAACAGCAGCACCTTCTGGAAAATTTTGAATACCAATACCAACAGCAAGCATAATTGCGCCTATTAAAGTCATTCCTGAAACATTACTTGCGATACCACCAAAAGCAACACCTACTGCCATACCTTCTGGTATATTATGAATAGTAATAGCAGAAATTAAAAGGATACTTCTTTTTAATGAAGCTGAATTTTTTAGATTACTTTTATTTTTTAATACTTTATCTAAAAAGCGATCTGATAATAAAACAAATAATCCACCAACTATAAAGCCAGTCATTGGTAATAACCATGCAATATAATCTAGTTCTATAGATAAATCAATGGCAGGCGCTAATAAAGACCAAAAAGAAGCAGCAATCATTATTCCAGCACTAAACCCTAAAATTGTATTTAATATCTTTTTATTAACATTCTTAAAAAAACAGACTACAAGTGCACCTAATGCTGTAACACCCCAAGTAAATGTAGTAGCTATTAGCGCTTGAATTACTGGATTTAAATTTTCAAACCAATTCAATCTTATTCACCTCATACTACATAATATGTTTTTTTTTAATAGGTGCTACAAAACAATTTATTTAATCAAATATTTTGAAATACTTAATCTAATTCACAACTTGTAATTATGGTTATGATAACTTAAAAGACAGATAATTTAAATTACCTGCCCTTTATTTTATCTTTTCAATATTAACTTAAAACTTTTTCTTAATTATCACTTAAATATTTTGATAATACCTTAACTAATTCATTCTTCTCTATTGGTTTAGATAAATAATCATTAAATCCAACATCCTTATATTTTTTTTCTTTACCTTGTATTGCATCTGCTGTAAGTGCGATTACTGGAGTATTAAAATCTGGTATTTGTTTTAATTTTGTTAAGGTTTCTACTCCACCCATCTTTGGCATCATTATATCCATAAGAATTATATCGTATACAAGCTTATTTTCTATTTTTTCTATACATTCAAAACCACTTGTACAACATGTAATATCTAAATTATAAATTTGAAGTAATTTAGTAGCTACTTTAAGGTTTAATAAATTATCATCTACTAAAAGAACTTTTTTATTTTTTAAATCCAAATTTATATTTTCAATTATTTTTTCTTGAGTATATAAACTGTTTCTTATTTCTTGGCTTAAATAAACAGTAAATGTTGAACCTTTTCCATATTCACTTTGGACAACTATTTTTCCACCCATCATTTCAACTAGACTTTTAGTTATAGAAAGTCCAAGCCCAGTTCCTTCAATATTCGTATTTTTTTCTTCATCAAATCTTTCAAATTTATTAAATAATTTGTTAACTTGTTCAGTTGTCATTCCTCGTCCTGTATCTGATATAGATATCATTAATTTACATTCATTTTGCTCATTAATACAATTTACTTTAAAATTAATTTCACCTTTTTCTGAATATTTGACAGAATTAGTAAGTATATTTGTCATTATCTGTTTTAATTTACCACAATCTCCATAAAGTACATCTGGTATATCACTTGCAAATTGTGTTTTAAGTTCTATAGGCTTTTCTCCTATTCTAGCTATAATTAATTTAGTTAAATTTTCAAGTATTCCTTTTAAATTATATTCTGTATTAATAATCTCCATTTTATTTGCTTCTATTTTACTTATATCTAGAATTCCATTTACTATTTCAAGTAAGTTTTGTGAGGCCATTACAATATCTCTTGCATCTTCCTTAGCTTCATCAAGATTATCTGCGTTTTCTATATATTGACTAAATCCTACGATAGCATTTAATGGTGTTCTTATCTCATGGCTCATACTACTTAAAAAGTCAGTTTTAGCATTATTTGCTTTTTCTGCTTGACCTTTAGCAAGTTCTAATTGTTTTATTAACTTAACATCTGGGTTTTCAACTGCAAAATACATAAGGAATGTTACAAAAGTTTGCATAGACGCTAATAACAATAAACCAGGCATTAAACTTTGAATAATAGTCACAATTACAACTAATAGTATACATACAATAATTGGTAAATATTTTTGTTTTTTTATGTTTTTATGAGCAAATAATATTCTTAAGAAAAATGTTAAAGTAATTATAGGTATCACTGTATATGCAAGATCAACGGCTGGACCATAAGCATAAACTATAGTCTCTGTTTCATAATTATATACAGGTAATACTATAATACACGCTACTACAATTAAAAAAACTAAACCATACGCAATTATAATATTTCTTAAACCTTTATGTTTTTTGATATCTAAATCTTCGTCCTCCAGTGATATAGAAAAAACATAGATAGCAAAAATAACAGACCAAGTTATATAGTAAATAAGTAGTCCATTTGCAACAATTATATTAAATATATTTGTTTCATCTAAATAAAAAATAGTTAATTGAGCTACTATAGCAAGTATAATTCCAACAAAATTAATAATAATTAACAATCCATATATCTTATTTTCGAAAGTTTTAATTCTTTCTTTTGAGAAAAACAATGCAGTTAATGAAGCTATATAACACAAACTACAAAGTGAAAACATAAAACCTATACTCATATCTTAACACCTTCTATTGTATATTAAGTATAACATAAAGAATTAAAAAGTTAAATACTAAAGTTACAACTTTTCAATTTGGAAAATGTTGCGCTACTTAAATGTTTTCAAAACTTTTGGAATATTAAATGATTGGTGTTGCTCTTAATAATTGGTTGCAACATAAAAATTTTTTATAAGTTCGTTTTAATCAAATTATTATGAAATTTATCTATATTAGACTCAATTGATAAAAGATAAGGAATATCACTTGTTATTTGTACACCATCAAGTTCTTTTATTAAACTAGATAATGGTAATATTTTTTGATCATATAATTTTTGATTTAATAAACAACTAATGTCTTCAACACTATCTGCTACATAATTTTCAAAATAATATAAGGTCCAAACATTTTTTGACTTAGAAAATTTTAATTCAAAAATGGGTAATAATTCATCACCTATATGAACACTATTCAAATTAAAAGTTTTTTTATACTCATCAATCAAAGTATTTATTCTTACTTTTTTTGTATTACCTTTTTCCTTTTCATAAAATTTTTCATATACTGTTTTATATTCCTCAATCATTTCTCTATATGTCATATTTTTATTTTTAAATTTATAATTATCTATTGTAAATTTATGATTTAATTCGTAAAAGGAATAAAGACAATTCCAAGTTTCTGGATTTGTATTATATACAATAATTCCTTTTTTTCCTTTATACTCTACATTAGTATATAAATTCATCGCACTATCAAGCCTAGTAGGAAACATATATTCAGGTACTTGCTCATCTAAAATATCCTTTGTAATAATCATTATTACACCTCACTAACAAAATTTAATATATCAGTTTTTATATCTTCTATCTTTTCATAATAAATTATTTTCTTTATATTCCTACAACCTTTTACTAATCCAGAAATTTTGCTATCTTTATGTGCAATAACCAATATAGGAATACCTAAATTTACAGCCTCTTGCAATTCCATGCCTTGACCAGTTGATATATTACTCATCTCTGCAATCATTAATTTGGTATTTCGTAACAATTGCATTGCTCTATCATACCTTTCAAAATCATTTCCTTTAAAATTGATAGTATCGATTGGACTTAGTACTTCATATTTGTTACTATCAATTAATGATATTATTTTATTATATATTTCTACTAAATTACTATTAGTAGCTAATACTGCACCTGTTATCAAAATTGTATTTTTAACATTTAATTTTTTTGTATAACATTTTATTTCTTTTTTACTAACTTCAGAAATTATACTGTTTCTAAATTGAAAATTTAGTTTTTTAATAATTTTTGGACTAATATTATTTTCAGAATAATGGCAAAGAACAGCTTCTTCAATACCATCCTCTTTTAATTTTTCAAGCATATATTCAGTTGACTTTAACGCATAACCTTTTCCTCTTTTGGATGGTCTAATACCACAAGCAATATGACCAATTGTCTTAATTCCTAATGGTTTTAAATTATGTCTAATTTCACCCATTCCAATTAATTCTTCCTCATCAAAAATAAAGTAAAAATCAGAACTTTCAAAATAATCTATATCATAATCAAACACATTGCCTTTACTATAGTCATCTACAACTTTTAAAACAGCAGCATAATCTAATTCTTCAATAGGATTATTACAATCATAATCAATTATACAAGGTACATATGGTCCACCATATTGTTGCCATTCTTTTATCATTTCTTTATACTTGTCTTTATGCTTAATTGTTGGTTTTACTAGTTTTATCATTAAAATGTTCCTTTCTTTTAATATTTACATAATTATATAATTCTTTATTCTCTTTCAATAGGACAAGTAGTACACCTAAAGGCTCCACCATCTTTAGCAGTTTGTGTTAAATTGATTGGTATTATATTTAAATTAAATTTTCTTAATTCACTTTCAATTCTTTTATGGTTTGAATTCATTATGATTGTGTTAGAATCTATAACAAAAACATTCGTAGCCAACTCAAATTGCTCTTGTTCAGTTACTTCAATCTTGTTAAATTTATCAAGCAATTCATAGGATTCTTTTTCTAGACCATCTTTGTATATTAGAGCTAAATTAGGATTTATAATTGTAAATACTACATCTAAATGTAAAAATTTTGGTTTTAATTTTAGTGGTACAATTGAATAATCTTCTCCTAGAACATTATTTAAAAATCTAACTCCTTCCATAGTAGTTCTCTCACTAATTCCTACATAAATAGTTTTATTATCAACTATTATATCTCCACCTTCTAAATAAATATTAGATGGTACTTTAATTATCTTAGTTGATTCTACTTGATCAATTATTTTATTCCAACCATTTATTGCTAATTTTCTATTTTCTTTTTTCATATTAGATATAAAAAATTTATCTCCAATTACAAAAGCTAAATCTCTAGTAAACATTTGTCCTTTTGCACCATCAACTTGTTCTGCTACCAATAAATTAATTTCATGTTTTTTTAATTCATCCCAAAAATTTTTTTGCTCTTCTAATATTTCTTCTTTAGTTGGAACCCCACCATTTTCAGCATAATATTTAATTGTTTCATTATTAAGAGCTAAATTAGAAGAATCAAAATAGTTAGCACTTGATACTACAACAGTTTTCAATTTACTATACTCATTATTTATATTTATTCTCATAATTATATACCTCCAAAATTTATATATATTATATCATAGGAAAATAAAAAGCATTCAATATGATGTTAATTTTTGATATTTTTTAATTAATACTTATACAAGAATAGATGAGAAATTAAAAGCTATTCTCACCTATTTACAAAATAATTTATTTTACAAAATCTAATATGATTATTCCATATAAAAATTTCCAAATCATTTAATTACCATTATTTTTTTTGTTATATTCCTTTATAATATGTTCAACAAACAAATCATTACAATTAATTTTCAAATCCTTTATAAATGGTCTATTTTCAGATTCACTCAGCCCATTAAGTACAATTCTTATAATTTGTCTTTTCTCCCAATTATCTGCTCTTAAATAATAATCCTTTATTTCTAAAATTTCTCCTCTAGTAAAATTAAATCCAATTTGTTCTAATATTGTACGTCCTATATAAATACCTGAGTTCCTTTTTAAACTTCTAAAAAAATCAAATAGAATTTTCTTTTCTTCATTATTACTGCAATCAAATAGATTAACTATACTAATCAATATATATTCAGGTACATTAAAATCATTTAACCAATATTCAAACTTAGATAATATAGAGGCATAATCTTTTTTATCTATATACTCTTTGTGTTTTAATATTACATCAGAATAATATGGAATAAATTGTGGATATTTTTTTAAAATATCTGGAAATTGAACTAAATATTTAAATTTACTTTTAGCAACTATTATTTTTATCGTTCTTGTAACATCCAATGGATCAATAATCATTTCTTTATTTAGTTTATCTAATAATATATTCTCATCCTCATTCTTTAACCTATTAACCTCACTTTGACTAAGTTTTCTAAATTTTGTTGGAACTACGCCAGAATACCCTCTTATTATTTCAAATAAACCTTCTTTATCACTTGATTTATTTTTACTTATTTTATCATAATAGTTTGAAATATCTCTGAATTTTGTTTTACTTAAATTTATCGATAATCCATGCTTATTTAATATTTTAACAAACATTGTAATAATTCTATTAGCTTCATTTGAATCTGCAGCAAAAAATCTGTAATCATCTACAAATCTACAAAATTTAACATTGTTTGATATCAAAAAGTTATCAATTTCTATTAAAAAGGCTTCTGCTAATATTCTAGATGCATTGGACCCAACAGGTAAACCATAAGAATCTCTATTAGCCCAAAACAATAACAACTGATCAATAGTATCTATTATTCTTTTATCAATTGTAGATATAGATAATAAAGTTGAATTTAATCTATGTATATTTAGTCTATCATAAAAATTTGAAATATCACACTCTATTATTATTTTATATTTTTTTCTAGAAGACAAATCTCGATAATGTTTTTTAAAGGAAGAATAATTATATTTTTTATTAAATAACACACCTTTTTCATTAGGACAATATCTATATGAAAAAGCAATAGTTTTACCCACTCTTTCTCTTTCTACATTTGGTGCAATCAAACATACTAATGATAAATATTTTACTTCATCAATGATATCAATTAAAGCACATTTTCTAAAATCAAAATTATTTTTTTTAGGTACAAGCATATGAGAAATTTTATTTATTTTTAATTGTTCAAAATTACCATTATGATTGATTATATTATCTAAAATTGAAACAACTACATTAATTACTTGATTCTGAAATTCTTTATCCTTTAAAAAATTTATTTCAAAGGGTTTTCTAAATAAAGAGACATCAGTACACCCTTCTAAAATTATATTAGCAATAGCTATTTTTACACATTTTCTTATTTCATTTCTTTTCATTTTTATCTCCTACTACTAAAAAACGCCAGTACAAAAAATTATAAAATATAAGCCTGTACTAGCGTTTTTTTTCTTTTTGGCTATATTATAACACTATTTTTCAAAATTTGATATATTTTTTTATATAATTTTTAAATTTGTTATATTTTTTATAAAATAGGATTATATATCACGTTAATATATTTTTTATCATCATTTTTTATATAATTACTATATAATTTTATACTACTAATATTTAGCTAATAAAAAAATATCCCAGTCTTTCGACTGGGATTTCAGGGGGCGGTTAGAGTTCACGCACTTCAAAGTTTAATTAAGTACTTTTACCTTTATTTTAATAAGATTTAAAATACTTAAATTTAACAAGTATTATATGGATTTTAAAATTTTGGTAGTTGAAAAAACAATATAGCAATTTATAAATTGCATTAAAAACAAATGTATGGTATTATTTTGTTAGCTAGAAAATATGGAGCATAAATAAAAAATCACGATTGTGATTTTCTAGCTAATAATATTTAAGAAGCTATAAATAATGTATAGCATCTTGAATATCATAACATGCTACTATTATGATATTAATAGTATATCCAAAAATTCATAGAATAGCAATATTGTTAGTTTATTTTTAGATTTACTTTACATGATTGCTATACAATTTATAGCTTCCAGAAAGGAGGCTTTCTATGAAAAGATTATCCGTAACAAATGAGACACCAACAGGATTTAACACAAGAATACACGATAATTATTTGGGTACTGATATGACTATAAAACAAGCTGTAAAAAAAGTTGAAAATGGATTATATCCAAACTATCATGTCAGAACACAAAAGGAAACAGGCCAAAAATTTATAGCTTCTAATCCAGATAAAAGTAAAAGAAATAATCTGGGATAAGAAAAGCTCCAGTGATTTTTTAAGCACCATATTGGTGTTTTTTTTATGACAAGATGACAATATGTATGTGGGTGTCTCAAGCAAATGTCATATTGTCATTGATTATACTTTTTTATATATCTTTTAATTCTTCAAAAAGACTTAATCTTTCTTCTCTAAATACTATAGAATCATCTTTAGATTTTATCATATCTATTACTTCACCTATATTAAACCATTTTACTTCTGATAATTCTTCTTTTTGAATAATAAAATCTTTTTCATTTAAATTCGACTTAGTATAATAAAAATAAGTAATGTGCGAATTTGAATCTCTTATTGTAAATTCTCTTTCTGCAAATGGTTTTAGATCGTTTATAGCAATATCTATTCCTACTTCTTCTTTTAACTCCCTTAAAGCTGCTGATTCTAAACTTTCTCCTGCATCTACATGTCCAGCACATAAAG
>CAYOYB010000007.1:0-93748 GCA_964408085.1 uncultured Muribaculaceae bacterium
TCATTACTTGTTCTTGTTGTAGTCATTTTCCACCTCCATTTATAACATACAACAATTGTTAATCAAATTCCTTTTTTTACAAATAAAAAAGCCAAATAAATTATTTAAGCTTCTTATAATACTTACATATTTCTTTTAATTTACAATTCAAACACTCTGGTCTAACAGCTTTACAATGATATCTACCAAATAAAACTAATTGGTGATGAATTCTACCTAACTTATCACTAGGAAATTTTTTAGATAATTTTTTTTCAATCTCTAAAACATCAGCATTATCTTTAACTAAATTTAATCTTTTACTAACCCTAGCTACATGTGTATCAACTGCTAAAAAATTTTCATTATAAAGATTACTCAAAACAACATTCACTGTTTTACGCCCAACACCACTTAAGGACTCTAAATATGTCCTATCATTAGGTACAATGCCATTTTGATCTAACAGTAGTCTTGTAGCAATTTCTTTAACACACAATGCTTTCCTATTAAAAGTTCCAATTGGTTTTATAATTTCTATAATATCTTTAATATTTGCTTCACTTAAACTTTTTAAATCTGGATACTTAGTAAATAACTCCTTTGTAACCATATTAACCCTTTTATCTGTCGTCTGAGCACTTAACATTACAGCAATTAATAATTCATAATCCCTATTATAAATAAGTTCACATTTAGGATTTGGAAACAATTCATCTAAATAATCTAAAATATCACTCATCATTTTCATTTAACCAATCATAATCAATAAGCTCTTTTTTTTCAGCTTTTTTACTTTTAAAATCTAATTTATTTTTTTCAATTGCCTCTTTATTATTAAGTCCTTTTCGTTTCCAATCATATAAAATTTTATCAATATATCGTAAATTAGTTACACCATTAAAAACAGCTTCTTTAAGAGCTAAAATAATAAGCTCTTCACTATAGCCAATTTCTTTCCAACCATTAATTAATTCATACTCAACTGGCGACAAAGTCCTAGCAAATTCACGTTCAAAACAATCAAATAAGTTTTCATTAGTTTTATCTTCATTTACGATATCTTCATTAATAACTAAAAAAGCCAGTTTATTATATAAATTTTTAAAATCAATAAAATCTTCTCTTAAATTATTATTTTTTCTAACACTTATCGTTAATATTCCTTTTTCTTCCAAACTATTAATTAACTCTAAAACTTCGGGCATTTTTAAATGCATTTCATCTGCTATCTTTTTAGGATTAAAAATATCAGATTCATTTAATAAATATATAATTAAAATTAATTCTTCACTCGTTATTTTTAAATTTTTATAATTTAGTAATAATAGTCTTGGGCAATTAATCGTTCCATACTCTAGTAAGTTAATCACTTTTTCCATCATAAATACCACCCAATATAATTATAACCGATTTTAGAATATTTGTATATCAATTTTCATTAGGAAGTGTTATTACATCATAACTATTTTTTGATAATTTTAAAATATTATAGGTATCACTGCTTAATTCATAATTATCTATCCATTTAATATAAGTATTTTCTTTAAATTTACTAGCGATATTTTTTTCATAAAAAACAGCTCTTAAATTTTCACTCATATTTAATTGAAAATCCATATTTATAAAATAAATAAAATCACAATTATTAATATCATTATTAGTTCCCGTATTATATAAACATAAATTATATTTATTATTCTTTATTTCAATAATGTTATCTTGTTTTTTAATCTGATATTTTCCCATATTAACACTCTCTTTTAAAGTATCTTTAATATCATAATCAATATCTAAATTAATTTTATTTTGTTCAATCAAAAATAAATTATCTAATTTTTTATCTATAAATTTATTTAAATTCTTTATTAAATTTTTTGAATTTTTAAAATCTAATACTAATAAACTAGTTGCATCATTATCACGTAATAAAACTGTTTTATAATTATCCGATGATAAAAAAATAACTGCCACTTCATCATCTAACAAATTTAAATCTATTTTTTCTATAAAGGCTGTTTCTAATTTTTTATTAATCATTATAAAATATATAAATAACAAAATCAATATAAAAATAACCTTCTTCATACTAAAACACCCTAGTATAAATTATGTTTTAAAATATTTAATTATACTTAAATATCTTATTTTAAACTAGCTAAAATAACCTTATATAATTCACTATTTATATGTTCAATTGTTCTTAAATTGCCATTTAAGACACATTCGATTACTTTAAAATTATATTTACTAGCTAATAAAAGATATGTTTCTTCACTGTTTTTTAAATAACCAGTATTACACTCATTCTCATCAGCTTTCTCTTCTCTACTATTTAATAAATCTACTACTTTATCAACTGGAACATGCAAAAAAATATTTATATCACTTTTTGGTAATTCTAATAATTCAAATTCTAATTTTTGAACCCAATCAAAAAATTGTAACCTAGCTAAATCATCTTTATATTTTGCACCCTGAAGAGCCATACTAGAATATACATAGCGATCTAAAATAACATTTACACCAGAATTAATTAAATTAGTAATAACTTCTATATTATATTTACGATCTGCTGCATAATATAAAGAAGCCACTTTAGGATCTACATTAGGCAATCCCTCTTTAAAATAACTATTCCCTATATTCTTTTTACCTAATAAAGGGCCACCCACAATTTTTCCAGTTGCTGTTTCATAACAAGGAAAACTAACTCTCTCAGTCTTTATACCAGCTTCATTTAATTTTTCTACTAATAATTTACTTTGTGTTTCCTTTCCAGAACAATCTGTTCCTTCTATAACAATTATTTTACCTCTACTCATATTTCCTCCAACACTTTCTATTCTACAATATCATTAGCTTCAAACTTTATATTTAAAAATTTTCGACTAGCTAAAAAATCACACATATGAACAAATTTTTGATATTTATTTTTTGGAATTGGCAATACCTCTACATCATTAAAATCTTTATTCCACTCACCCATATGTGACTCAATACATTCACAAATAAATCGAATCTCTTCATTGGTAAGTGTTAATTTGTCCTTATTTTCTTTAATATAATTAGAAACTAACAAAGGATGTTCTACTTGAGTATACTTTTGCTTTTCTAGTCCTGATTTTAATCCATCATGTAAAACTAAAGCCATAAGCATTAAATCTTTCTGTTGACTAGAAAACTGACTACCAATAACATTATTCTTTAAAAGTTCATATGCGATTCTAACAGCAGCTTTAGTATGTCTTACTAACCCACTATCACCAAGTGAAAATTCTGGATGATATTTTCCAGTTGAAGAAGCTGGAACTAGAAAAAAATAATCTGGTAATAAATTCACCATTGTTTTTAAACTTTCACGATAGTTTGCACTGGATATATATGTATATTCTTTTTCAAAAAAACTAACTTTATCCATCTTACACCTACATCTTTCTATTTCTTTACTACATTATATAATATTTTTTATTTTATATATAACTCATAATTTACTCCTACAAAATTAATTAGTATTTCATTTTGTACATAAATAAATTTAGGATTAATAAATAAATTATCATTATCTAAAATTAATTTATTTTCATTTAATAAATTTTTAACAACATCTATTTTTAATATATCAAATTTATATTTGTTATAAAATTCTTTAATATTAATGCCATTGATTTTTCTAAAACCTAAAATAAATTCATTTTCTATTTTTTCATTTAAAGATAACTCATGTAAATTATCTAGCCATGCACCACTTAAATATTTAGCCAAGTTTCTCGTATTATCATATCTAATACCCTCTATATAACCACTTGCGCCTACTCCAAAACCATAATACTCTAAATTATTCCAATAAACTAAATTATGTTTTGATTCATATCCAGCTTTAGAAAAATTACTAATCTCATAATGTATAAATCCATTATTTTTTAATTTTTCAGAAATTAAATTATACATTTCATAATCTAAATCTTCATCAATATTATCAATTTTATTTATATATAACTCAGTATGAGGCTCAATCATAAGTGAATAGGCAGAAATATGATTAATTTCTAATTTTAAAAATTCATCGATATCATTATCTAATTCATTTAAAGTTTGGTTTGGTAAAGCATAAATTAAATCAATATTAATATTGTTAAAGCCAACTTGTTTCAACATATTAATTTTTTCTTTTACATCGACTAATTTATGATGACGATGTAAAAACTCTAAATATTTTTCACTAAATGTCTCAACACCAATACTTAATCGATTAACTTTATTTTTAATTAAAAATAGAGCTTTTTCTCTTGTTATACTTTCAATATTACATTCAAAAGTAAATTCATAATTTTTAGCAAACCTAAATTTATCTATTATGGAAAATAATTTTGCTAATTCTTCTAAAGATAAGATACTAGGTGTTCCACCACCAATATAAATAGTTTCAATTAATTCATTTTTATATTTAGTGCTTATTTCACTCTCTAATTCTATTAAATATTGATTAAGCCATTTTTTATTATAAATAAATTTACAAAAATCACAATATGAACAAATATGACTACAAAAAGGAATATGTATATAAACAGATTTCATTTTTTCCTTATACTTTCTTTAATAATTTGTTCTACACCATCTCTTTTAATATTTTTCGAATCATAAAATTTTTTAAGTTCATTCATTATCTCACGAATAGTTCGCGCATTATTTAAAGCAGTATCATCAAAACCATTCCTTATAGCGTACATATAAAGTGGAGCAATGATATTTCTCACTGCTTTGTTGCGCTTATTTTTATACTCTGCTCTTAATTTAGGGTCTGGAAACTTATCGAGCTGTTCGAATGATAAATATTGCCATAATTGTTTTTGGACTTTTTCATCCATAGTATCACCAACTTTAAAAATCATATTAATTATATCAAAAAAATGTAGAATAATCTACATTTACGCTAATATACTATTTTTTTCTAGAAGTAAATTTTCCTTCATTATCTCTATCTTGTAGTACTGCAGCCATATTTGGTCCATTAAATCCTTGATTGTTTAATGTGTCTAATCTATTTTGCAAAAGCCTTTTCTTAACATCTTCTATTATTAGTTTATCATTTTCAATTAATGCTAATCGATTTGTTAAATCATCATAGATGATATCATATGTGACTTTTTCTTTTAATTTTTCATCTTTATTCATTTCTTCTACTATTTGAGGGATTGTATAACCATATAGTAGTAATTTAACAGCAGAATAAATTCTTTCTCTAACTGCCACTGTTTTTACTGTGTTAGGACAATTCTTGTCAATAATAGGTTTTACCAATTTATAGCGTTCCATATCTATTTCAGGAAGTCTACTATTTAAATATACACTAACTGTTGCATTACTAATTTTAAAACGATGTTCTGTAAAATATTGTGTCGTTTTTCTAGTAGAAGAACTCGTTTTTATTACATAATCAGCGACTTCTTTAACCCTTCTAACCATTTCTTCATATTTTTGTTGTTAACTAGTTTTTTCCATATATTATTCCTCATCCATACTTAAAACTGCTAAAAAGGCTTCTTGTGGTATCTCAACACTTCCAACCATTTTCATACGTTTTTTACCTTCCTTTTGTTTTTCCAATAATTTTCTTTTTCTTGAAACATCTCCACCATAACATTTAGCCAAAACATCTTTTCTTACTGCTTTTACAGTTTCACGAGCAATTGCCTTAGTTCCTAAACAGGCCTGAATGGGAACTTCAAATTGTTGTCTTGGAATTAATTTCCTTAAATTTTCAACAATAGCTCTACCACGTTTATACGCAAAATCTTTATGAACAATAATGCTTAAGGCATCAACCATTTCCCCATTTAATAAAATATCCATTTTAACTAAATCACTTGACTTATAACCAATTAATTCATAGTCAAATGAAGCATAACCTTTAGTGGTTGATTTTAATTTATCAAAAAAGTCATAAACAATTTCTGATAAAGGAATTTCATAATGAATATTAACACGTGTTTGATCAATATACTCCATAGAAATATAGTTACCACGCTTATCTTGACACAATTCCATAATTGGCCCTATATAACTACTAGGTACAAAAATATTTGTACGAATATATGGCTCAGATATAGTTTTAATACGTTGTCTTTCTGGCATTTTTACAGGTGAATCAATTGAAATCTTTGTATTATCTGTAAGTTCAATTTCATAAATAACTGATGGACTTGTCGCAATTAAATCAATATTAAATTCTCTTTCAATTCTAGTCTCTATTATGTCCATATGTAAAAGTCCTAAAAAGCCACAACGAAAACCAAAACCTAGAGCTTTTGATGTTTCTGGTTCAAACTCTAATGAAGCATCATTTAGTTTTAATTTTTCTAAAGCTTCTCTTAAATCTGGAAATTTAGAAGACTCAATTGGATATAATCCACAAAAAACCATTGGTTTCATTGGTTTATAACCAGGTAAAACCTCTAAAGATGGATTAGCAGCTAAAGTAATTGTATCACCAACTTTAACATCACTAATACTTTTTATGCTAGCACAAATAAAACCAACTTCACCAGCTACTAATTCTGTCTTCTTAACTTCTTTTGGCGTATGAACACCAAGCTCTACAACATCATATTCGGCACCAGTTGCCATCATTTTAATTTTGTCGCCTACTTTAACTTTACCATTTACAATTCTAACTAAAGTAACAATTCCACGATAAGCATCAAAACAACTATCAAAAATTAAAGCTTGCAAATGTTTATTGTCTACTTCTTTAGGAGCTGGTACTCTATCAATAACAGCTTCAACTAATTCTTTAATGCCAATTCCATTTTTAGCACTTGTTAAAATAAATTCTGATTCATCAAATCCTAACGTATCCATAAGTTCCTTTTTGATGCGTTCTGGATCAGCATTAGGTAAATCAATCTTATTAATAACAGGAATTATCGTTAAATTATTTTCTAAAGCTAAATATAGATTAGCTAAAGTTTGAGCTTCTATTCCTTGAGCAGCATCAACTACTAAAATAGCACCTTCACAAGCAGCTAAACTTCTAGACACCTCATAAGTAAAATCGACATGACCTGGAGTATCAATTAAATGTAAAATATAATCTTCATTTTTATAATGATATTTTAACTGAACAGCATTCAACTTAATTGTAATACCACGTTCTCTTTCAAGTTCCATATTATCTAGTAATTGGTCTTGTCTTTCACGTTCACTAACTGCCCCTGTTACTTCTAATATTCTATCTGCTAATGTACTTTTACCATGATCGATATGCGCAATAATGGAAAAATTTCTAATGTTTTCTCGTTTCATGTAATCACCATACCTATTATATCAAATATTACCTTTTTATTAAACAAAAATTGATATATTATTTTTTTACATTATTAATAATTTTTTGTTTTCTTAAGCACTTTAATATTTGGATTATCCTTTAATAAAGATAATAATTCAACTTCTCTTTTTTGCACTTCTTCAATGTCAATTTTAAAATATTCAGATAGTTCAATATCAGTATAATTTTCTTGGAATTTTAGTATTATAAATGATAAATCTTCTGGTGATAATGTTGATAATACCTCTAACATATTTGAACTAAATGAAGTATTTTCTAATCTTTCATAAGAATTATTAGAGTCAGCAATATAATCTATAAGTGGTTTTCCTGTTTTTGAGCCATCATTAGAATACTTAGCAGCATCAAGAGATAAACAATTATTTTGTATTTTATATTGCTTTAAATATTTTCTAAAATAGCCTTTTATAGTTAAATCCATATATTTAATTATTTGTCCATATATATTTACACTTATCTTATTAATTAATGCTATAAAATATAGCTTTAATTCACTTTCAAAATCAAGAAAATTATTGGTATTAACATCAATTCTATAATTTTTGCATAATGAAAATATTGTATGACGAATATATTTTTGTTGTCTTGCTAATATTTCATTTCTTGAATCATACAATTCGCTTTTATATATACCTATAAAATCATATAATTCAAATTCTTCAATGTTTGTTCCGACTTTTTTTAATTTATCTATAAGATTAAAAACACTTTGAATTTTTTTATCAGTAATAATTTTATATTCGTCAATTGTTTCATCATAAAAATACCATATCATATTAATTGCTTGATTATATGTAAAACCCATATTTGTTAAATCAATAACATTTCCAAAATCAATTTTTAAAAAACTACATATACCTTTTATTTCATCTAAGTTATTAGTTTTATTATTCTTTAATTTATTAAATATCTCGTTTATTTTATTTATTTGTAATCTATCTTCATATTTTTTTATTGCTTGTTCTACAATTTCATCAGTGCTCAATAAATTTCCTTTTGTTTCAATTGTTTTAATTCTTCTCCAAATTGCTAAATATGGATAACCTTTCTCATCGCAAAATTTAGCTAAAGACTGATTATTAAAATAGTATTTAGTTTGAACCTGACAAGGATTTTCTAAATAATAATCTACAATTTCTTTAATAGCGCAATCTATTGATATTTCCTTATTTTCTGAATATTCATCTAAATATTTATGAATGACTGTATAATAATTTAATCCAACATTATTACAGAATGTTACTAGTGGTATATCATTATAAAAATATTTTATAGAAAATTTTTGATAAGATTCAACACATTCATTGATAATCTCTTGTAAAGGTTTATCACTTTTCAATTGTTTTCTTAAAATCGAACAACGAATAGAACTAACATTCAAATTATGTTGTGCTACATAATCTTTTAAAGGAATTCCATTATAATAATAAATAATTCCATATCTCTTTATTGTTCTTATACCTTCATCAATTAAATCATCTATTTTTTTTGAACTATCACGCATTAGACCTCTTTTTACAAAAGATACTACACTATAATACGATAAATTATTTTGACTACAATACTTCCTTAAGGTAATTCCTTTATATACATATTTAGGCTCAAAAGGTTGATACTGATCCATAATTGCTTCAATAAAATCATCATCACTTAACCCTTTAAATTTGTCATCATCTTTACATCTACTAATATAAGAAATTATATTTTTATAACTTAAGTTATTTTTTTCACAGTATTGTTTTAAAGGTATTCCCAAATAATAGTATTTATAAATTCCTTTATGTTCTTTTTCCATATATTGTTCAATTATTGTATCATCAGTTAATAGAGGATTCTTTTCTTTTTCTCTATTAATATAAGTTCTAATAGTATTATAGTTTATTTCTGGATGGATGTTACAGTATTCTTTTAAAGGCATACCATCATAAAAAAACCTAAAATTTTGATTATCAAATCCTTCCATTGCTAAAATTACTAATTCATCATTTGATAGATTTTTATTTTTCTTCTTTAAACTATCAATTCTAGCATTTATAGTACTAACTTTTATATCATTTTTTAAACAATATTGCCTAAGAGACATACCTTCATACATATACTTAGTAGGACCAGCACCATACGTCTCAACAGCCATATTTACAATTTCTTGTTCAGTATATTTTTCATACTTTTTACTTTTTTTTGCTTTCCATATTTTAGTCCTAATAGGGCTTATATCAATACCATTATCTTTACAATACTGAGACAATGATATACCATTATAAAAATATTTATTCTCTTGCATATAATATCACCAAATCAATTACTTTATATTGTACCATAAAATTTGAAAAATGCTCATATAATAATTTACAAAACTAAAACTCTATGCTACAATGTATACAGATGGAAGAAATTCCATATAATAAAAAAGAGATATGTATGACTTTGGTGTGTTAAACGTTATCTCAGTGTTTAGGAAAACGCTTAGGCAAAGTTGCTAAACATTTTTCTTTTAGTCTTTGTTTTTTGATTTTTAAATCAAAAAAAAGAGATACGCATAACTTTCGTGTGTTAAGCGTTATCTCATTATTATTTAAGAAAACGCTTCGACAAAGTTGCCAAGCGTTTTTCTTTTAGTCCTTGTTTTTGGAGTTTCGGTCTAAAAGTAAAATTAGAATAACTAAAATCACTAAATATTCCATAAATCCCTTTCCACATAGGCATCATCTCCAATCTGGAGGAACGCTTAACAGTTATACATATCTCTATCATAATTATAACAAACAAATGTTCTTGTGTAAATTTTTTTTAACAATCAATTAACTTCTAACGCTACTACTTTTTTAATCAATTTAAAACTAAAGATAATTATTACTTGCAAAAGCTATTATTAAACGTTATAATAAATAATTATAAAACTTTTATAAAGGACGATGTACTATGATTTATGGAGAATACGAATATACAAATATTGATATAGACAAATTGATAGCTTTACCACAAGTTAGAAAACAAAAAAATGATAAAATCGATGAATTAGTTGAATCTATCAAACAAAATGGTTTAATCAATCCTATTGATGTTGCTATTATGGACTATGATAACTTTAAAAAACATATTGATTTTATTAATAGTCTTTGGAAAACAAATATCAATTGTGATTCATATCCTACAATAAATAATCTGTATTATGTTATTATTGCTGGGCATACTAGATACCAAGCCATTTGCAAAATAGCTTGTGAACAAAATATTAATCCCAAAATTTGTGCTAAAGTTCATAAAGCTAAAACAAGTGAAGAAATTCTATCAATTCAATTAGACGAAAACATTCATAAAGAACCACGAATTGAAGAAAGAGCTATTGCTATTATCGAATGTTATAATTGTGGCTTACAAAATGGTAAATGGAACAATAAAGAAGATTTTGTTAAAGAAAATAAGCATAAATTTTCTAGAAATATCTTAAATAATGCCCTAGCTTTTACTAATCTTCCTTTTGAAGTCCAAGCCTATATATTGAATGGCAATACTTATTACCAAGCAGGTGTAGAACTTGGAAAAATTTCATCTTTAATTAGTAAATATATAAATGCAAGCTTAGGTGATAATCATACATTAGAAGAGTTTAATGAATCTTTAAGAATTGAATATGCTATTATACTTAGTAATTTGTTAAAGAAAAAAAGTGTAAAAAAAGCTATTGATTATCTTCATAATTATAAAAAAAGCCTTGAAGATTTCTTTAGAAAAAAAGAAGAAGTAACACAAGAAATGTTTGATTGGTTTAATGCTGGAATTGATAGACAAAGTATTGAATTTATAAAATCTCAAAAACAAATGATTGCTAAATTATGCCAAGAACTTAGTCTAAATAGTATAGAAAATATGTCTAATTATTTTTTATTAACAACAGAACTAACAGGTGCTGATACTACTGAAGAACAAAAAGTATTAAAAAAAGTGTCTAATGAGTATCAAAAATATATTATAAATAATGCAACTGAAAAAAATTTAATTTTATGATACATTATAAGATGAAGTTACCTCAATAAAATAAAAAATGATACATTTGATTGATAAAATCAGATGTTTTTTTATTAAACAAAAAAGAGACTACTTGTCTCTTAATTTTGCTCCTAATTTATTTTCAACTTCAGTAATTATTTTATTAAATATTGTCATTACCTCTTCATCACTAAGTGTTTTTGTCATATCTTCAAAAGTTAATGAATAAGCAATTGATTTTTCATCATTACCAACATTATTACCAGTATAGACATCAAATACCTCAATATTAGTTAATAATTTTCCACCAGCTTTTTTAATTATTTTCATAATTTCTTCGCTAGTTATATTTTTTTTAACAATAAAAGCTAAATCTTTAATAATACTAGGGTATTTTGATATTTCTTTATATTTTAATTTAGATACTCTATTTTCAAATAATTTATCTAAATTTATTTCGGCTACATAAACATTCGTTGCAATTGATGGATGGAGCGAGCCTACAATACCAATATCTTTGCCATTTAAATTAATAACTGCTGAACGACCCGGATGTAAATAGGAAGGAATATTATTTGCAACAAAACTATAACGATTGTCATATCCTAGAAAATGTAACAATTCTTCTATAATGCCCTTGATAACATAAAAATCAACTTGTTTTTTATTTCCTAATTCTAAATAATATTCACCAGACATTAAAATACATAATTTATTAGCCTCACCAAATTTATCATCTTTTTTATAAAATCCTTTTGCCATTTCAAAAATTGTAATATCTTTTAAATTTCTATCTTTATTGTAATCATATACTTTTAATAAAGATGGTATTAACGAATACCTTAATGAATTTTTTTCAATTGACAATGGATCTAATAATTTAACAATTTCATAATTATCTTCTATATATTTATTAGCTATTTCATCGTTTAAAAATATTTGCGTTAATACTTCATTTAATCCTAAGTCAACTAATTTATTACGAATTTGACGAGCCCTCTTATCATAGCTACCTTGCTTTATTGTTAATTTTGGTAATTTACCTTCTATATTATTAATACCATAAATTCTTCCAACTTCTTCAATCAAATCCTCTTTAATTGAAATATCAATTCGTCTAGTTGGAACAGTAACAGTCATATTATCAGAATTATTAGTAGCACTAAAACCTAATTTTTCAAAAACATTTATAATTGTACTAACATCAAGCTTAGTTCCTAAAACATCATTAATATTTTTAACTGTTATATTAATTACTTTATCAGTTTTATCTGTTTTATCGTAAACAAGCATTCCCTTATTTACATTTCCATTTGCATAAAGTTCTAATAAATGACAAGCTCTTTCTATTGCCATATATGTTCTTTTAGGATCAAGTCCTTTTTCAAAACGGTTGGAAGCTTCACTTCTTAATATTTTTTTACTAGTTTTACGAACTTTAACAGCATCGAAAATTGCTGATTCAATAATTATATCCTTAGTATTATCTACAACTTCTGTATCTAACCCACCCATAACTCCAGCTAGACCAACAGCTTGATTATCATTAGCAATAACAATATCATTTTCATCTAAGTTTCTTTCAATATTATCTAAAGTTGTTAATTTCTCCCCTTTGCTAGCCATTCTAACAATTAATTTTTTACCTAACATATTAGCGTCATAAAAGTGAAGTGGTTGACCAGTTTCTAACATAACATAATTAGAAATATCAACAACATTATTGATTGGTCGAATTCCACAAGCCATTAATCGATTTTTAATAAATGTTGGGCTTTCTTTTATAACAACACCACTTACCTTTTTAGTTAATAAAAGCTTGCAATTATCAGTTTGAACATCAATTCCAAATTCATTACTTATATCACTACCTGATTCATTGTATGATAAATCAATGTCCTTAACTTTTTTGTCATAAATAGCTCCTAATTCATAAGCAAGACCTAAAACACTTAATAAATCTCCTCTATTAGCCGTTAATTCAAAATCGACAATTTCATCATCTAACTCAAGATATTTAATTGGGTCTTCACCAATTTTAGCGTCACTACCTAATTCAGCAATACCATTAATATCTTCAGGTCTTAAAAATTTATGTTCAAGACCAAGTTCCTTTATAGAACACATCATTCCATTTGATTCTACGCCACGAATAACACCCTTTTTAATTGTTAATTCTGGTAATTTTGCGCCTACCAAAGCAACTATTACTTTTATGCCTACTCTAGCATTTGGAGCACCACAAACAATTTGTAAAACTTCGCTACCAATATTTACTTTACATACATGCAAATGGTCACTATCAGGATGCTCATTACATTCAATAATTTCACCAATTACTAAATTATCAGCATCTATTAATTTCCCACATTTATCATATTCGTTACCAACGCTAGTCATATCAGAAGCAATTTTATCAATACTTAAATTTTCATCTATTTCTATATAATCACTTACAAATTTTCTAGATAGTATCATTAATTCTCATCCTTTCTATCAAATTCGCTTAAAAATCTTATATCATTTTGATACATTAATCTTATATCAGGAATTTCATATCTAAACATTGTAATTCTATCCCAACCAGGTCCAAAGGCAAAACCTCCCCAAACCTCAGGGTCATACCCATTCATTCTTAAAACATTTGGATGAACCATACCAGCTGCAAAAACCTCTATCCAACCAGTTTGTTTACAAAGACTACAACCTTTACCTCCACATTTAAAGCAAGTAACATCTACTTCATAAGATGGTTCTGTAAATGGAAAGTAACTTGGTCTAAATCTTAAGTCTAGATTTTCTCCTAACATTTTTCTAGCAAAAACCTCTAAAGTACCTTTTAAATCTGCTAATGAAACATTATTCTCTTTTTTATCAATAACAAGACCTTCTATTTGCGAAAATTGAGGTGCATGAGTTGCATCATCTTCTCTTCGATAAGTTTTTCCAGGTACAATAATTCTAATTGGCTTTTTTTCAACTTGACTCATCATATATCTAGCTTGAACAGATGATGTTTGTGTTCTAAGTAAATATTCATCTGTAATATAGAAACTATCTTGCATATCACGAGCAGGGTGACCTTTAGGTAAATTTAATCTTTCAAAACAGTATTCATCACTTTCTAATTCTGGTCCACTTACAACGTCATAACCCATTGATACAAATAAGTCCTCAATTGCCTCTATCGTTAAACTCATAGGATGTTTACTTCCTCTTTTTATTTTCGTAGCTGGTAAACTTATATCAATTTTTTCACTTTCTAGTTTTTGGTTTAAAGCATCTGTTTCCAATTTTTCTTTTAAAGAATCAAATAAACTATTAGATTCAGTTCTTAAATCATTTAATAACATACCAATTTCTTTTTTTTCTAGGGCTGATAAATCACGCATTTTACTAGAAATTTCTGTAATTGGACCTTTCTTACCAAAATACTCTACTTTTAAATCATTTAATTCTTTTAAAGAATCAATATTTTTTAACTTTTGGACTAATTCTTCTTTCAAATTTTTAATTTCTTCTCGCATTTTTATTCCTCCTTCAAAAAAAATCACATCCTATTATAAGGACGTGATTACGTGGTACCACCTTAATTTGTAGATTATCATCTACCTTGAAACTATAACGCGTTACCGTCATAAATTTTCTTTTATAAAACTCCAAAGACGAATTCATAAAATATTATTATTAGTTTCCACCAGCCACTAACTCTCTATCAATAAATCTTTTATTACTACTTCTTCATCACTGTTTTTAAAATATCTACTAGTATTATAACACATAATTTAGTTTTTTCAATTATTTTTTCATTATTTTTTTAACACTGGATTGTTCTACTGTTTGTCTGCTGTTAGTTAATTTTATTATTTGATCATCTACATTATTTAGTAATACCCCATTTGGTAATTTCTCTTGACTTTCTATTTGCTTTTGTTTATGTAAAAATTCATCGTTATAATTAATTATATTATCTAAAAAGATATTTATTTCATTTATAGAATTAAGACTTTCATTTTGAGCCAAAATACCATGTGATATTGCAACAGCGGTAGATAAACTAGGTAATGTAACGGTAAAATATGTCATTATTTTTTTTAAAGAAATAGCGTAATTTCTCAATAATAAATCAATATTTTCATATTGCATTTTTTGCACAGAGACTGCTTTTTCATAAGCCTCTAATTGATTTTCCAAAATCGTTTTCATAGTTATATAATCACTATTTTCAGATTCATTAAAGCTCCTTTCATTATTAAGTTCTTGTAAACCATTTTTCATTTGAGAAATATATTCATTCAAACGATTAATAAAAATTGAAATTAATTTTTTAGTATAATCAAATCTTTTAACTTGTTCTAACATTACCTTGTGTTGCTCTATCAAAGATTCCTCTACAGCCATCAAGATTCTTTTATTATTTTGGGTTATTTCTGAAGCACTATAACTTCTACTAAATATAAAATTTGAAGCTTTTCTTTGATTTAATTTTTTTATTTCCCCTTTTATATCATAAATACTAGCATTATCCATAGCATCAACTATACTAAATGAAGCATCAAATATAGCTTTTGCATGTGAGGTAAGATTACTACCAAAAAATGTAACACCTAAAGCATTTAATTTTAATTGTTCCGCTTCTTGATTCATAAATTTTGTAAGTTGTTCTTCTCTTTTAATATCATCTAGCTGTGTTCCTATCGTAGTTAGATTATTTATTTTTAAATTAACATCATTTTCGCTAGCAGATTTAGTATTAGCTGGATTTTGGCATAATTCTTTTATAAAAATTTTATTCATATAATTTTGTAAATCACGCCCCAAAATATTGGAAACTAATATTTTTTGAGCTATTAACAATTTATTTTTTTCATCTACCCACCACTTAACAGGTAAAACCTTAAACCATGCGTCATGAACATATACATATATCTGATTATCAAATAAATATCCATTCACTTTATCATAAGAAATCCTATTAGACATCCAAGTACTGATATCAATTGTATAAGAAAGACTAGACTTTAGTAAATTATAATTTTTTAAATTTTCATTTAAAATACTCTCCATTTTTTTATCTTGTTTTTCATTAGGCAAAAAACCAAATGTTGTTTCTAACACTCCATTACTATTTCTTGTCAAATCTAAAACTGGTAAATCTATATCCGAATAATCAATAATTGGGCATATACCAAATCTCCAAAACTCACTGTAAACTCCAATAGAACTAATACCATATGTTATACCCTTGTATGCCCCTATATAATATTCAATATCAGTAGTATGTTTAGAGTTTTCTAATTTTTTAGCATAATCTGTTGCTTCACGGTCTATACCATATTTTCTAAAAATCTCACTTTTATTATTACCAAACATATATTTTTCTGCTTCCATTACTACTTTTAATTTTTTTGTATCCACAAAATCACCCATCAAATTTTTATATGACTTATTATATCAAATTACAACAAAAAAGCAACATAAATATTTTTAATATATAACTATCTATTTTATGATTTTTAGTCCATATTTTTCTTTTAATTTATCAATTGTTTCTTCTAAATCATTATTTTCTTCTATTTTCTTTACATCATCAAAAATAGAAACTTGATGTGTAACTGTATCAACCAAATTATTTAATCTAATACCTATCAATCTAACTGGTTTATCATATTTCATTTCTTCATATAATTCTTTCGCAATTTTTAAAATATCTTCACTACTCCTAATTGCGTTAACTATCTTTTTTTGATGTGTGCTTCTTTTAAATAAATTATCTTTTAAAATAATTGTTACTGTTAGGGCATATTTATTTTGTTTTTTTAATCTAAGTGATACTTGTTCTGATAAAATGGCTAATGATTTAAATATTTCATCTTTATTAGTAATATCGTGAGGTAAGGTAATTTCACTACCAATCCCTTTGGGTTCTGGAGGAACACTTATAACAGGAGAATCATCTATTCCATTAGCGCTATTAATCAAATATTGCGATTGATTTTTAAAATATTTATTTAATGTCTCAGGGTCAGAATTAGCTAAATCTCCAATTGTAAAAATCTTTAAACTTTCTAATTTGGGTACACTTTTTTTACCAACTCCAAATAATTCGCCAACTTTAAGTGGCCACATTTTATCTTTAACTTCTTCTTTAAATAAAGTATGAATTTTATATGGCTTTTCAAAATCTGATGCCATTTTAGCGCATAATTTATTATTAGCAATTCCAACATTTACTGTAAAGCCTAATGTATCATAAATTTCTTTTTGAACTTTCCTAGCAAACTCTAAAGGTGAACCATATAGATGTTTAACATTAGTATAATCTAAGTAACATTCATCAACTGATGCTACTTCAATATCGGGTGTATATTTATACAAAAGTTCAAATAATTTATGGGACATTTCTTGATAAAATTTATAATTAGGTGGATATACTCTTAAAACAGGACATTTCTTTTTAGCGCTATATAAAGTTTCTGCTGTAACTATTCCTTGTTTTTTAGCTGAATTAGATTTAGCCAAAACAATACCTTTACGAGCTTTAGGATCTCCACCAATAACTGCATAGCTATTTCTAATATCATATTTACAACCATTATTTAAAAGTTCAATAGCTGTCCAAGATAAAAAAGCATTATTTACATCAATATGCATAATAATTCTTTCCATATTACCACCAATATAATTTTATCACAAACAAACTTTCGTGTAAATATTTTATCATATAAAAAATGTTTAAACTATTTCTTAGTCTAAACATTCTATGTTATTGTTTATATAATATATCAATATCAACATCACCACTAATACCATCAATTCTTCCATCACTACACATTTGCCATATATAGTATTCACCTTGATAATTAGTTTTAGTTGTATAATGAGCTAACCAAACTTTATATTTTTGATTATCCCAAATATTTTCTAAATAATTTTTACTACTATAAAGCATAGGTATATAATTATTCTTTGCTATTTCGTCTAAGAAAGCCTCAGCGATTTCATTAAATTTATGTAAACTTACATTCATTGAATTAAAGCTAGACCAACTTTCCCAGTCATAAACAATTGGTAAATCTAATTTATAATCCTTTAAATTGTCAACAATCCAGTTAGCTTGTTTTTTAGCTTCTTCAACACTATTAGCGTAACTATAAAAGTAAACACCAACCTTCAAACCATTTTCTTTAGCGCTCTCAATATTGCTTTTAAAATATGGATCAATAATATATTCACCATCAAATCCATCTTGATGACTTATTCTAATAATAACGAATTCAGCTCCAGCCTCTTTAACTTTTTTAAAATCAATTTCACCTTGCCACTTTGAGACATCAATTCCTAATTCTGTATTTTCTGTTTTATAATCTTTTAAGGCATCACTAAAAGCAATATATGATGTACTTGGTGTTGAGTTCTTTTTAGGAACTACATTTAAAGTAAATTCTTGTGTGGTAAAATTACCACTATTATCTGTTACTTTATATACTAAATTATAACTTCCAACTTGATTAAAATCATAATCACCAATAATTTCTCTTTTTGGTGTATCATCATAATTATCAACAGATATAATTACATCAGTTAAACTTTTTTCATAACCTTCTGTAACTGTATAAGAATCCTTTAATATAATTTTTGGTGCAATCGTATCAACAACATTAAAATCAATAATATATTTAAATCTTTTTTTCTCATCATTACGACATAGTGTTGTAATTTGTATATTACCTACCTCTTTAGTATCAATTTCTTGGTTTTCTTCTAAATTACACGCAATATCATCTTTAAAATCAAATAATGTTTTATCACTATAAACATCAATATCAAAAGTAAGATTAACATCATAAACTTTAAAATATTTCTTATATATTTCTACTGACGCAATAGAAGCTAAACCTAAAAATATAACTACACCTAATATAATAAATATAATTTTTTTACTTTTCATACTTCACCTACTTAACAAATATAGTTTATCAAAAAAATATAGAAATTACAACTTCTATATTTCAAACTAAAGCATTTATTTGTTCTTTAGATAAACCCGTAGCACTCATTATAATATTTATATCTACGTTTTCATTAATTAAATTTTTTGCAATCTCAATATTTCGAGCATTTTTTCCTTCTCTTTTACCTTCAATTTTACCTTCACGTTTTCCAACCTTATAAGCTGTATCATAATGTTCAGTTTCGTTCATCATTAACTTTTCTATATCTTCCATTTTTTTATACTCCTCACTATCTAAATTATAATTTTTTATTTCTTCTAACATTTCTTTATATATTTTACTTTTTATTATTGTATCTAATAATCCAATATTTTGAACATTAAATAAATTAACTAATTCATAATATTTATTATCTTTATTACTTTTATCTACTTTTGTTAAATCAAATATTTGATACTCCAACTTTTTAGTAAATATTTTATTTTTTACTTTCAATTTAACACTATTTTTTATCTCACTATTAAATAATGGATAATTTATTATCGCATAGACTTTAACACTTCTTAAATTTTCATAATCCTCTCCTTCCTTTAAACCATGATTAGTTATTATATTCGATGAATAAAATAATAGTCTATCGCAAAAATTATGTCTATCTATATTTTGTAGTTCTAATATTACTATTTCACTATCAACACTAAGTAATATATCTACTATTCCTACTTTGCCATTTTTATTGGTTTTCACTAACGTTGTATTTAAATAATCAATTTTATTTGCTTTAATATCAAATAAATCTATTAATAACTGTTTTAAATATCTTTGATTACTAAATATTTTTTTAAATAAGTAATCATTTTCTAATGTATATATTTTCATAATTGTTAACTACTAATTAAATTATACTTTTTTTATTTTTATTAGTCAATAGAATTTTAGTAGTACTTCCTCCCTTCTAATTATAAATATATACATAATTTTTCTAAAATCCTTTTTTTAATGCAAAAAAACTACAAAAACCATTTATTGATTTTTATAGTCATTTTATATATTTTCTCTTAATAATTCTTTTAATGTAACAATTTCTAACCCTCTACTATTTATATAATTAATAATTGAGGGTAATTCCTGTTCTACTGTTTTATTAATTGGTATAGATATAATACTTCCATTAGAGATACCCTCTTTTATTTCTTTTAATGGATAATTTTTAATAATAATACTAGGTTTTATAGTAAAATTTTTATTCATAGCGCATAACTTTAAATTATCTGTATTTTCTTCTTCACTATAACAAAAACCATATTTTTCATGAGATAATCTTTTAATTATTGTATCCATCCAAGCAAAAGAACTATTTTGATAATTCCTATTATAGCTTAAATTTCCAACATTATAGCCTTTAGAAATTATCTGAGTCAATAAATCATTATTTTTTTCTAACCAAGCTCCATCAACAAAAAAATTAACTTTAATATCTTTATCTTCTACTATTGATAATATTTTACTTATATCAGCAGTATCTTCAACTAAGAAAACCAAACTAACCATCGCTTTATTTTTATTACCACTTATTATATATTTATCTAAATTATCTTCTAACTTATTTTTAGGTTTAATTTCATTATATTCTAATAAGTTTTTATTAAAACCACCATATTTTCGCATAATTTTATAACTTTTGTCACGATCAACCTCATGTCCACTTATACCAGGAATAAAATTTATATCATCAATTATCATTCCATCAATTGGGTCAACATAATAATCACTACTTACATCATTAATAGTTGTCATAACATTATCAAATTGTTTTGCTACTTCTATTGTTTTATTTGTATAAATGAAACTTACAATAGCTAATGTAAAAATTCCAATTACACTAAAAAACTTCCTCATGTTATCACCTATTTAAATATATGTCACTAAATAGATTTCATAACAAATTATAATTTAAATGTTTAAGTTCTGGTAAAACAAATAATCCATCTTTTCTAATTAAGGTATGGTCAAAATAAATTTCACCACCACCATATTCAGCTCTTTGAATTAAAACCATATCCCAATGAATTGCGGACTCATTTCCATTATCAGCATCATCATAACATCTACCTGGCGTAAAATGAATACTACCAATGATTTTTTCATCAAATAAAATATCGCCCATTGGGTGTAAAATCTTAGGATTTAAACCTAAAGAAAATTCGCCAACATATCTAGCCCCATCATCAGTATCAAAAATTTTATTTAAAGCTTCATTATCACCACTACAAGTTGCTTCTATAATTTTCCCATCCTTAAAAGTTAAAGTAACATCATTATAAACATTTCCTTGATATGGCGATGGTGTATTATATTTGATAGTACCATTAACACTTGTTTTAATAGGCGCTGTAAAAATTTCACCATCAGGTATATTCGATTCACCACAACATGGTATAACAGGAATATCCTTAATACTAAAAGTTAAATCAGTTCCAGGTGAAACAATTCTTACTTCATCTGTTTTTTCCATTAATTCTTTTAAAGGTAGCAATCTTTCATACATCTCCCTATAATCTATAGTCATAACATCAAAAGAGAAATTTTTAAATTCATCATTTGTCATATGAGATTTATAGGCATCAAGATGAGAAGGATAATTTAAAAGTACCCAACGTCTTTCATTAGTACGAATCGAATCTAAATCAATAGTCGATAATAAGATTTTATTTCTTGTTTTAGAATCAACATTACTACTTATATAATCATTTGTATTATAACGTATATTAATAAAACAATCGTAGTTATCAACTTCAAATTTTCTTAAATTTCTATGACACTCTATTCTTTTATCACTAGTTTTACTACTTAATAAAGCATCAATTTCTTCATCAATTAACTTCGTAAAACAAATACCACCATTATCACTAATCTCATTAATAAGCTCTTTAACTAGTGGGTGGCACTCACTAGAATAATAAGTAATTAAGACACGATCTCCATCTTTAATCTTTAATGAATAATTTGTAATTGTATCACATAAAATTTTAATTTTCTCTTGCACCATTTTCACTCTTTTCTATGATTTTTCATAATATATTATGAAAGGGGAATTTTTATGAATTATGGACTTAATTATATGAATCGTCCAAATAATTTTCGACCAAGACCTAATCAAGATAGATTTATTGGTGGTGGATTTTTAGGACCATTCGTTCTAGGAGGTATTACTGGTGGGCTTTTAGCACCAGCTTTCTATCCAAGACCTAACTATAATAATTTTTATCCTTATCCATATCCATATTATGGACCATATTATAGATAATAATACAAAAAGTAGGAATTTTTTAATTCCTACTTTTCATTTTATATTTTTTTCCCTTTATTTTTCTCTCTTATCGTATTAATTGCGTCAATTGCTACAACCATTGCCTGAAGTATTTCTAAATTATCACTTGAAGAAAAGAATTCTTCCATTACTTCACTAGACAAAACACCCTCTTGAACTGCTAAAGCAATAACTTTTTTACATTTATTGAAATTGGCACTTATATATGAGGAAAGATTGGTTATGCTAAGATTTTGAAATTCATAATCTCTTAAAGTATATACCTTTTCATAAAAGTCAAACGTTCTAAAATATTCAATTTCACTACCATCCAAAAGTTTATATTCATTCATAAAACACAGCTCATTTCCTCTTTGTTGTCTATCTACACTAACAGTTCTAATTATCTCATTGTTAGTAAATAAAAACTTATGTGTTATTAAATCATAACCTTCCTTGGTCAAATAAAAGTTGGGAATATTAGCTACATCATAATATGTTGTTTCATTTGAATTCAATACCATTTCTGAGTTATCTTTATACATAGATACAACTCTAGCAATAATGTTGCTCCAACCAGTACCCTCTTTAACTATATTAGGTATACTAGCTGTTGATTTCCCAACTACTAAATAATCTTTACCTTTGTCTGTCTCAAATTTGTGAACAAGCATATGTTCTAGCGTTCCATTTTTATGGAAATTTATCATCTGATAATTTTCATTTCTAATATTTTCATATTTAATTATATTGTCGTTCATATTATCACCTATTCTAATATTAGCATAATACTAAAAAAATGTAAATAATCGTTAATATTTTAAGCATTCTAGAATATATTTTTATGAAAGGATGATTTTAATGAATAATAATTACTATAGTAGCCAAAATTTTCCAGGGACACCACTATACGTTGGAACCAATCCAACACCAACACCAAATCAAACAACTGCCCAAAATTCACTTGATATGCTTCCAATGGAACAATCATATATTGAAAATATCTTAAGACTTAATAAAGGAAAAAAAGTAAGAGTTCATATGACTTTCCCAGATTCTAATGAATATAGAGATCGTGAATTTGTTGGAATTATTGAACAATCAGGAAGAGACCACATTATTCTAAGTGATCCCTCAACTGGAATTTGGAATTTGCTACTTATGATATATGTAGATTTCATATCTTTTGACGAAAAAATAAATTATAGTGAACAATTCGTACCAAACAATTGAAAAACAAATCGAATTTTGTTATAATTATCATAGGTGATTAATATGGAAATATTCACATATTGTATGATAATTATTGTAATAATAGCTTTTTTAGGTATTGGTTTTGCTAGCTTATTTAATAAATTTCAAACATTTATTATAAGAATGAACGAGGCTGAAGCTAATATCGATTCTACTTTAAGAAAAAGATTTGATTTAGTAAACAAATCAATCACAGTTATAAAAACTGCTACTAAAATTGAAGAAAATATTATGGAAAATATTGAGAATTTACGTTCTCAAAAATTATCAAACTTTGATTTTGATCGTAAACTCTATGATTTAATTAATGAATTTAATAAATATAAAGAACTTTATCCAGAATTAAAACAAAATGATACATTCGTTAAAATTGATATTGAACTTGGTGAATCAGAAGCAGAAATTGTAGCATTTAGAAAATATTATAATGATATTGTAACTGATTATAACAAATTAGTTCATAAATTTCCATCTAATTTAGTTGCTCTAATATGTCGTTATAGTCACAAGAATTACTTTGATGGTAAAGATATGACTGATGATGATACTGAAGATTTTAAAGTATAACTATTCATTATGAATAGTTTTTTTAGTAAGAAAAATTGATTAGTATTAAAAAATACTTTATTTAAAGGTATGTACTTAGGATTTTAAAAATATTTTACTACCAATTTACTACTTTATATATAAAACTTAAACAATATTTAAATAATTACATAAAGAAAATCTTATATTATTTTTGATATAAATTTATTGACATGATTGATAAACAGTGATGCAAATAATAATAATCTATAACTTTAGAAAAGTATAACTAGCATTTGGGTAGAATTAATAAATAAACCTTTAAAATACTATAACTGAATTTGACAAACATAACACTTTGATATATAATAACGACTATATTGGAAGGGGGAAGTATAATTATGGACGGACAAGAATTACAAAAAGAAGACAATCAATGTATTCAAGAGTTAAATAAGAATAGTTTTGCTGAATGTGGCAAAAAAACTAGCCAAAATCTACAAAATACTATTGACATACTAATAGCCCAATATATCAATGCTTTTGCTCAACTAGAAATTACCGAGAGTAAAAAAAAGACACTTAACAAAAAGTTCAACACATGATGATACATGTTTCATGATACATAAAAAGATGTAATACTATTACCTTAGTATAGCGAAGACTTTAGTGGCTATGCTACTAGTCTCGCTTATGGCTATATTTCAATACTGTGCAATGTTATAGTATTTTTTTTACATTTCAAATTAAGAATACAAACCAATTACTGAAATTTTACTACTAATTTACTACTTTTGAGAGCCAAAATATAAGAAATTATAAAAGCATATGAAACATCTTCCAAAAATAAAAATGTTGCAAATATATGGTAAATAAAGGTTATAACGGCACATGAGAATTTATAAATGGATAATCAAAAATTTACTTTATATTTTATACAAAAAAAGAGCTTTAAGCTCTTGATACATATTTTCCATCACTTGTTGAAACAACAACATTTTCGCCTTCTTCAATAAATAATGGAACTTTAATTACTAAACCAGTCTCAATAGTTGCTTCTTTTGTAGCATTATTAGTTGTATTACCTTTAACAGCTGGTTCTGTTTTTGTAATTGTATATTCAATTTTATCAGGTAAAATTATACCTAATACTTCACCTTCATAAAAAGTTATATTAACACTTAAATTTTCTTTCAAGAATTTAGCGTCATCACCTAAACGACTAACTGGAATTTCGATTTGTTCATATGTTTCCATATTCATAAAATTATAACTTTCACCGCTATTATATAAATACTGCATATCAATTTTTTGAATCATAGCGCGTTCTAATTTAATACTACTATTGAATGTTTTTTCAACAATTGAACCTGTACGTAAATTTTTTAATTTAGCCTTAACAAAAGCAGCGCCTTTTCCTGGCTTAACATGTGAAAATTCTAAAACAACATAAATATTATCTTCAAATAATATTGTCATACCGTTTTTTATATCATTAGCATTTACCACTCTCTACACCTCCTAAACACATAATTTATTAACAATTTATTTTGTTTCTTTATGAGCAGTTGTTTTTTGACATTTTGGACAAAATTTATTTAATTCTAAACGATCTTGAGTATTTCTTTTATTTTTTTCAGTACGATAGTTTTGTTCACCACAAACAGTACATTTTAGAGTAATTCTTTCTCTAGCTTCTCCTTTTTTAGCCATACTCTTTTTCCCTCCTTTTGATAACTACATACTATTATAACAAATTATTGGTAAATTTCAAAGAATTTTTTTGAAACTTCATAAGATATTCGTTTATTTACAGCTGAGGCATAAGAATTACCATTATAATAGTGTGTATAATCTGGAGAAATTACTGTAAAAGTAACAATTGGATTATCGTATGGAGCATAAGCTACAAAAGTATTAGTTAATGTTTCTTTATCAATTTTTCCATCAGAATCAGTATCTATAAAGCTTTGACTTGTGCCTGTTTTCCCAGCTGCATTAATGCTTCCTTCTATATATCCATACCCTGTTCCACCAGTAATAACTTCTCTAAAACCTAGTTTAACACGATTTAAATATTGTTCCTCAGTTTCAACTTTATTTAAAACAGTTGGTTCTACCTTATAAATTATTTCATTATCAACACTTGAATGAACTTCTTTTAATAAATTAAATTTCATTCGATTCCCACCATTAGCTATGGTACTAATATACTGTGAAAGCTGGATAGGTGTATAAGTATCATACTGACCAATTGAAAAATCTAAAAGTAATCCTGCTTGTGTACTGTCACCAATATAACCTAAACTTTCAACTGGTAAATCAATTTCTGTTTTAACACCTAAACCAAATTGATTGAAAGTTTTTCTATAAATATCAAAAGCTTCAGGATCAATTTTTAAAGGGCTGTCATACTGATAATAACCTTTTCCTACATTAATAGCTGTTCTAAATTGATAAGTATTTGAAGATTGTTTTAAAGCAGTTATATCATTAAGACTACCTAAATATGTCCATGAACACTTTTCTTTTGTCGCGGCAATCTTAATACAACTATCATCTCTAACCTCACCTATCTGTAAAGCACCTGTATTATAACCGACAATATGTGAAGCGCCTTTTACAACCGAACCTACTGCCACTGGTGAAGTCAAAATTCCTGGTGTATAATCATAAATTTTATATCCATCATTAGTCCAAACAATTTGTTTACCAGCCATAGCTAAAATTTCACCAGTATTTGGATCAGTAATAACAACAAACGAACGATTATAAAATTCTGTATTTGGTTCATTTTTAGTAATTAATAATTGTTCCTCTAAAATTTCTTCAACACTTTTTTGTAATTCAATATCAATTGTTAAATAAATATCATTTCCCCTCTGTCCTTCTTCTAATAATGACAAAACACCACCATTTGATAACTCATAAATATTTTTTTTACCACGTAAAAAATCTTCATATTGATATTCTAAATAACTAAGTCCAACTCGATCATTAAGATTATAGCCCTTAGTTAAATAATAATCTTTAAGTTCATAAGGTATTCCACTTGAGGTGGAAGAAACATTACCTAAAATTGAACGAAATACATTCCCATATGGATAAGTCCTATCCCAATCAAGCTCTGTATTAACACCATTTAAATTTGATAGATTTTCTGCGATATAAGCATATTCATAATCACTAATTTCATTGCCTCTTTTTAATACCTTGGTATCATAATAATAACCTGTATTCATTAAAGCATAAATGTAAGCTGCTTTTTTACTAGTTTCATCAAAAGAGTTTAAATCTTCTTCTGTAACACGTTCCTTTTTTAAATTATTAATATCAGTATTAGTGATTTCTCTAGCTTTTAATTTACCCCATTCTTCATCTGTTATTAAATCATTGGCTTTATCACTATTATTTATAATCCAAAAATTTCTTAAATCATCACTTGTAAGTTTATTAAGATTTACTTCTAAAATATCAGCTAATTTATAAGCTAATTCCACTTCTTCATTAACACTAATACCTGATATTTTTTTATAAGTAATTGTTTTAACAGGTTCATTATCTACAATTAACTTTCCATTTCGATCATAAATTCTACCTCTAGGCGCGGTTGAACCTTCAACTAATTGAGTACTCAAACTTTCTTTTTTTTCTACATATTTAGTATGATTAACAATTTGAACTGAATATAGTCCAATTAATAAAATAGAATTAAGTATAATTACTAGACCAATTAATACATTATATCTTTTTGAGATTATTGCTTCTAAATTTTTTTTGTTTTTACCACTATAAATTGTTTTTTTATTTTTTTTGTATTTTAGAGTATGCTTCTTCATAATTTTGATTTATATTATTAAAATCAACAATCTCAAAAAAATTATTTATATAATCAGCACGTCTATTTTGATACAATAAATAATAAGCATGCTCCCATAAATCTAATGCCATAATTGGTATTAAATCATATATATAAGGAGTTTCTTGATTAGGTGTATTAATTATTTCTAAATCACCATTTTTATTAACAACTAAAAAAGTATAACCAGAACCTACTAAATAACTAGCAGTTTCAATAAATTTCTTTTTAAAATTACTAAAACTACCAAATTGCTCAATTATTTTTTTATTAAGAGAATCTATAGGAACATTAATTTTCTTATTACCCATAGAATAAAAATATAATTCATGATTTACAACTCCTCCTAAATTATATAAAACATCATCTCTAATATTAAGAGGAATTTCATCAATATGTTTAATTAAATCTTCTTTAGTATAACGATAATCATAACTAACACTATTAAGAAGATTATTTAATTTATTTAAATAACCTAAATAATGTTTATTATAATGAATATTAATCGTTTTTTCATCTATGACTGGTTCTAATGCATTATAATCATATGGTAAAGCAACACTTTTATACATAAAATCACCTAATAATATTTTATGGATTTTACTCTAGTTTATTCTTAAATTTTAAAGTTTAGAATATATTATTAATGGTGATAATTTGAAAAATTTTTTTATAAAAAGATATATTGATAAATTAACTATGCAAGATGTCAAAAATTTTGCTAATTCCAATAATGTTATTTTGAATCAAGAACAATTAGTTTATGTATATAATTTAATTAAAAATGATTGGAAAAAAATGTTAAATAATGATGCCTATGTTTTAGGTAAATTAAAACAAGAATTTGATAGTGAAAATTATAAACAAATTGAAAAATTATATTATGAATATAAAGCTAAATATCAAAATTATTTAAGTTAAAATTGATATACTTTATTAAAAATTTACAAAATTAATTGATAATTTCAAAAAAATAGCTTATAATATGTATAGATGGAAGAAATTCCATATAAAAAAGAGATACGTATGACTTTGTTGTGTTAAGCGTTATCTCGTCTGTTAGATTTGAAAACGCTCTAGCAAAGTTGCTAAGCGTTTTCTTTTTAGTCTTTGTTTTTTGAGTTTCGGTCTAAAAGTAAAATTAGAATAACTAAAATCACTAAATATTCCATAGTTCCCTTTCCACATAGACATCACCCCCAATCTTTGGAGGAACGCTTAACAGTCATACATATCTCTATTACGATTATAACAAACATTTGTTCTTATGTAAATAAAAAATCTTAATTATCTTTAAATTAAGATTCCTTATAATAATCCCTTATTGATTTAATTAAATTAGGATTATTTTTTTTATTTTTAATCATTTCTATTTCTTGTTTATATGGTGGATATAATCTTTCTTTACTATTATCATCAAATGTAACATAAGGTGTTTCTAAAATTTTAGGAATATTCTCTATTCTTGGATTATAGATAACATTAATTAGATTATCAAATCCAATAGTCCCTATACCAAAATTTTCATGTCTATCTTTGTGAGAAGATATAACATTTTTACTATCATTAATATGAATACAACCAATTTTTTCTAAACCAATATTTTCTTCAATTTCATCTAATATTTTATCAAAATCATCTATATGATAACCAGCATCATTTAAGTGACATGTATCTAAACATACACCAATTTTATCTTTATATTTTATATTATCGATAATATATTTTAATTCATCAAAATTAATGCCTAATTCTGTTCCCTTTCCAGCCATTGTCTCTAATAAAACTCGTACCTTTGTATGTTCACCAATAACTGTATTTAGTGCATTAACTATATTATTAAGTCCTTGTTCACGAGGCAATTTTAAAGCACTACCAGGGTGAATTACAACTTGATTTACACCTAATAATTCTACTCTATCAAGTTCTTCTTTTAAAAATCTTACATTAAAATCAAAATTATCAGCATTAGCTAAATTTACAATGTAAGGTGCATGAACCACTACATTTTCTAAAGCAATATTATTTTCTTTCATTAATTGATATGCTTCATCAGTTAGACTGTCATTAAGACTTGAGCGATTAGTATTCTGTGGAGCCCCTGTATAAAACATAAATGTATTAGAACCATAACTTAATGCTTCTTTAACACTACCTAACAATTGAGTATCTTTATTAAATGAAACATGTGAACCTATAATCAACATAACATACCTCTTCTCTTCTTATATTCTAGCATAGATTAAAATTTGTGTAAATTAGATATAATTAAAAGAGAGAATAAAAACAAGGTTACGATTGCAGAACACATTAAAATATGTTATTATATGAAACAAAAAAGGTGATAATATGCAAAATTTATTTGATTTTATTCAAACATATACGATAGGAAAAGAATCACTAGATAAACAATTTTCCATAGAACTTTATAATTTTTTACGTTCTTTTTACTCTGTCGAAGATTTTGTTAAATCAATGGAATTTATGCAAAATATTTATGATCCTTATTTTGCCTACTATCTTCCAAGTGAAAGACAATTATATATTAACTTCAACAAAATGGCTAATGATATAAATGCTTATATTAATAGTTTAAACATATATAATAGAGATAAAGTATTGGCCTTATATTTATGTTTGTTTCATTTAATAAATCATGAATTTAAACATATTTGTCAAGAAAAAGAGAAAACAAATAACCAAAATACAATAGAAAGTCGCCTTTTAACATTAAGCGACTGGATTGAACAATATTATCGCGAAGAAGGAATGCTTTTTTCGCGTTACAAAATAGATCCAATTGAAAGACAAGCCGAATTATCTTCTCTTAGTCAATTAATTAGTATGACTAAATCTGGAGGAATATGTGCATTAACTACTGAAATGACAAGAAGATATATACGAAATGCAAAAGAAGGCTATTTGGGCACTTTAGAAGACTATCCCGCTAAATCTTTTTTAAAAGATTATTGGTATCCTACTGTTAATTTAATTGAAGAATTAGATGAATATCCTATAACACAAGACAATTTACAAACTAGAATAGAATTAGGGTTGAGAATTACAAAAGATGAAAATGAAAGATTAAAAGTTTATAAGTAATGCTAACATGCTTTTTAGTAAAAAGGGCTCAATAAAATAAGTATTTAATTAAAGTTAAACTAAATACTAAATTTCAAATTGATATCTATAAACACAATTTACTTTTTCACTTAACAAATTTATGAAATCAAATAAAATTTATTCAATAAATTTTAAAGATAATGCGATATATTATTGCTAATAACAAAAGATAATATGTACTATTTTCAATAACAAAAATAGTTGCAGATATCTATATTATTGGCTCAATTTGAAAAAAACTTATGAGTCAATATGGTTATCGTTAGTTGTTATTTTAAATGAAACCATCTCAAAAAACATAAAAATCCTCATGACTAAATTATTCATGAGGAAAAATTTTATTTTGTTTTATCAATCATTAAGCCTTTATAATATTTCCATGCTAATACTTTTAAAACAGCATCGTCAAGAACCTTTTCACTTATAGTTCCATCATTTATAGCATCTTTAATATTTTTAACACTTTCTGCATAATCAGTTACAATCAATAAATCATTTCCTGCCAAAATAGCTTTAACTGTAGCTGAACCTTGTACATTATCAGTTACTGCTTTCATAGATAAATCATCAGTAATAATAACACCCGTAAAATTCAATTTATTTCTAAGTAGATTATGAATATTAGATGATAAAGATGCTGGATTGTCAGGATCAATACTATTAACAGTATTATGACTAACTAAAACAGCTTCAGCTCCAGCATTTATTCCAGCTGTAAAAGGAGGTAAATCATTATTTAAAATATCGTCATAACTTCTAGTATCTGTCGCCGATCCAACATGTGTATCAACATTATTTCCATATCCAGGAAAATGTTTTAACGTATAAGAAACTTTACCATTTTTACTAGCTTCTATTACTGTTTTAGCGTATTCACTTGTTTTAGCAGTATCCAAGCCAATTGACCTATTATACATATAGTCATTAGGATCAGTTGAAACATCAACTACTGGGGCTAAATTAACATTAATACCTAACTCCTGTAAAACTTTACTTTTATTAATTGTATCTTCTTTAATTAAACCAAAACCACCTTCACTATATAATTGTTGTGAAGATTTAAAAGGTGTAGAGGCTAAATTTTTATTAGAACTTACCCTAACAACACTACCACCCTCCTCATCAACCGCAATTAATAAAGGAATATTAGAAGCCGCTTGAAACTCATTAATCATATTAATAACTTCTTGTTTTGTTTTAGAATTAAAATCTTTGGCAAAAAGTAAATAACCACCAAAATGATATTTTTCTAAATCTTCTATTTTATTTGTATCTGGAACTCTAACTAATAACAATTGACCTATTTTTTCATCTAATGATAAAGAGTCTAATTTAGTTTGAGCCATTTTATAAAAATCAGCAAATATATCATCTTTAGCTGTTGTTTTTATAGTTTGATTTGAGCCTATAGTATAATTAATCACATTAATACTTTGATTAGATATATCCTTATTTAAAACACCAGTATATTCTAATACAACAGTATCTCCTGATTCTAATGTAAAATCATTAATATTATCAAAAGTATATATAATATTATTTCCATCTCTTACCATTACTACATCATCAGAAACAGTTAATACCATAGCCGTTAAATATTTTGATTCATTTTTATTTGAACTATTATTATTGGAACTATTTGTAATTAAAAATATTATCGATAAAGCTATAATAAATAATAAAACAACAATTATAATTTTAGTTCTTTTGCTCATATAAAACTCCTTCCTATCATTAAATTATATTCCTTTTATAGGTGTTTATGCAACTTACAAATTGTTGACATTTTTATGTAAAGCTCTATTAATTCCATTACCAATAACATCACTTAACTTTTCTATTTCAAAGTCAACTTCTTTAGGAGTAACCATTAAATTATAGCCAATTGGGGTTAAAACTTCAAAGATTAATTGTTTAACTTCATCAGTATTTAAACTTCCAATCATACCAAACAATTGATGTTTTAAGCTTTCGTCAACTATTACATTTTTCTTTAAATAATTAATATTTCCTACCGTTAAACGATTACTAGGTTTATCAATATTTTCTTTAGTATATGAAAAATGTTTATACATATAGTTTATAGTATCACTAACAATTGTTACCGCATCAACAACAGTAGGAACGCCAATCGCAATAACTGGTTTTCCAATTGTATCCTTAGAAATTTCTTTTCTTTTATTACCAATACCACTTCCAGGATGAATACCTGTATCAGTCATTTGAATAGTTCGATTAACTCTCTCTATTGATTGACTTGCTAAAGCATCAACTACAATAACAAAATCAACTGTAAGTGAATTTATGACACTAGCTATTAAATCACTTGTTTCAATTCCAGTTGTTCCCATAACACCTGGGGAAATGGCTGATACTTTCCTAAAACCATCTTCAACACTACCATATAAAAATAAATGATTAGTTACTAAAATATTACTAATCGTAAGTGGTCCTAAAGCATCTGGTGTTGATTTATCATTACCAAGTCCAATAATTAGACATGATGCATCATCATTTATTGATACCTTCTTTAATAATTCTTTTAATTTTAAACTAAATATTTCTTTTACTTTTTCTTTGCGATTATAATCAGTTATATCTGTAAATTCGATTGTAATATAATTTCCAACCTTTTTATTTATTTTTTTACTGCCTATTTTATCAACATAAACATTAGTAATTTTGATATCATCATAATTCTCTTGATCACTACTTATTCCTTCAATTTTATCATCACCAATTGCTTCGATTGCTAAATCTGTACGAAGTTGATATTTACTTAAATCAATATCATGATTCATTTTTCTTCACCTCATTAATATTGTGGATAGTTTTAACATTTTTTATTTTATTTTCACATATATTTATAAGAAAAATATTATTTTTATTGCTTTTTTTATTAATTTTTGCTAAAATTAAAGTACTTGAATTAACTGGGAGGTGAAATTATGGCAAACATGAAAAACGCAAAAAAGAAAATTAAAGTTATCGCCAAAGAAACAGTAAGTAATAATAACTATGAAGCATCTATGAAAACTGCTATGAAAAAAGTTGAAAGAGCTGTTAGTGCTAATGATAAAGAAACTGCTCAAGCAAATTTAAAAACTGCTATTAAAGCTATTGATAAAGCTGCTTCTAAAGGAGTTGCTAGTAAAAACTTTGTAGCTCGTAATAAATCTCGTTTATCTAAAAAAGTTAACGCTATGAACTAATCAATTCTTGGAGGAATTGATTTTTTTTATTTTTAAAATTAAATAATTGACACTATATTATTGAGATTTTTACATATATCAAAAATATAAATAATTTATCGAAAATATTTTGTTAATTGTACTTCTTTTTTTTGAAGTTTTTGGTATAATAATAATGGTGAAGGATATGAAAAAATTACTAATATTTCTTATCACTGTAGCTATTCTTTTTATAGTTTACACTTATAAAGATCAATTATTTGAGTATATCGTTTTAAACTATATATATAAAGAAGAATTTACAGCTGGTAATACTAATGAATATAAATTAAATTATAACAACAGTTTTGTTAAACAAACTGACAATTTTAAACCTAAAAATAAACAGGATATTTTAAATATTATTTATAGTGGTTTAAATAATGGTTGGGATGAATTTAGCTATTTCTGTACAATGGAATATGAAAATTGTATTGAAGATTCTAAAGATATAACTAATAATGCTATAACTGTATCCTATATGAATAATTTCATCCATCCTTATAATAGTTTTAGTAATATTAAAATAAGTATTAATAATTTAGGTAAAGTCACTATTAAAGTAAATAAATTATACACAGAAAATGAAATTTCAGAAATTAATTCAAAAATAGATGAAATTTATAATAAAATTATTACTCCAAATATGAGTGATAAAGAAAAAATAAGCGCTATTCATGATTATATCATCAATAATACTATCTATGATAGTGAAAAAGCTGATAATCTAAATAATGAAAACTATATAGCTAAATATAAATCACAAACAGCTTATGGGCCATTATTACAAGGTTTTGGTATTTGTGGAGGATATAGTGACGCTATGGCATTATTCTTAAATAAAATGAATATTCCTAATTATAAAATATCAAGTAATAATCATGTTTGGAATTTTGTCTATATAGATAATACTTGGCTACATCTAGATTTAACTTGGGATGATCCTGTAGTTAATACCAAAGAGAATTTACTACTTCACAACTTCTTTCTAATTACATCAGAAGAACTTACTGAAAAAAATACAGGACAACATGACTATGATACAACTATTTTTAAAGAAGCTAAATAAACGTGTTATATGCGTTTTTTTTATGAATAAGAGTATAATTTTTTTGTTTCATTATAAAAAGATTGTGATATAATATGTAATAAATAAATGGGAGTATAATGTCTTTAAATAAATTAAGATATTCTTTAACAGAACATACTAAAAAATTTTTCTTTACTTACTAATGCTTAAGATTACTTATTCACCTATTTGTTACTAATTACATTGATTTATTAAATAATTTAGAAAGATGATTGCTATGGAAGATGAAATAAAAATTCTAACAGATGATGAATTAGAAAAAGCATTTACTAGTGCTGCTTATACGAGTTACCTAAATGAAATAAGACGTTATCCAATTTTATCTATCGCCCAACAAACTGAGTTAGGAATGCGTAAAGATAAAGAAGCAAAAGAACTCTTAGTGAAATGCAATTTAAGATTAGTTGTAAGTGTAGCATTTCATTATAAACCACTATTAAAGCATCTTGACATATTAGATATAATTCAAGAAGGCAATTTAGGCCTTATACGTGCAGTCGAAACTTATGACCCTTCTAAGGCAGCCTTTACTACTTATGCAGTTCCATGGATAAAATTTAAAATAACGCGTGAAAGAGACGAAAAAGACTCAGAAATTAGGAAACCAGTATTTATGACTACTGCTACTAATAAATATCTTAAATTAGTTAATAATTGTGAACAAAAAAATTTACCATTACCAAGTGATAAAGAAATCTGCGATATTTTAAATATTACAATGAACACATTAAAAAGTATCAGAACCACCTTAAATCAAACTATTGTTAGTCTTAATCAACCTATTGGTGATAATGAACAAAATGAATTAGGAGATATTGTCCCAGTTGAAAATAATGAATATAATAATATAATAAATGAAATAGATGATGGATATTTACTTTTGGTTATTAAAGAAATTTTAAGTCCATTGCGTTATTTTGTTATTTATCATAATATTTTAAGTGATGATAAAAAATCATTAACATACCTAGCTACCATCCTAAATATAACATTGGAACGAATTAGACAAATCAAAGAAGGAGCTTTAGCAAAAATAAAACCATATATAAAAGAGAATAGCAAATTATTTATTCAAACATTAAATAAAATTAGAAATAGAGAAGGAAATAAATTCAGCTATTTAAAGACTACCCCACTCTCTCCTACAAAAATAATTAAATATATGTATTTAAAAGATGATTTAACTGATTTAGAAAGACAATTGTATGAGTTAAATGTATTTGGAAAATATAAATATAATAATGAACAGTATGCTACTATTTTAGAAGTAACTCTAGAAGAATTAAAACAAATAATGATATCCTTAAAATCAAAAATTAACCAAAAATTTAGTGATGTAAAACCATTTAGACATTTTCAAATTCTAATGACCAAAACTTATGGTACTAAAATTTTTAATATAGATATAATCAACAAAGAAAAGATAATAGATTATTATGCTTTAAAAGAAAAATATAGTTCACTAAGTTTAGAGGAAATTTTATGCTATTTTAATGACATTGATTATAATCTAACACCTGCTGAAGAACAGCTTCTTAACAGATTCTTTGGCGTATATGATGCCTGTTTAGTCAGAGAAAGAGAAATAGAAAAAGAAATAAACATTTTAAAATTTGGCTTTAAGAGAACTGACCATTCAGAACATATTAATAACTTGTATAAAATATATCAAAAAATAAAAAACGACTTTAGTGAAGTACAACAATTATATTTAGAATGTTATGTTTTTGGTGAAAAAAATAAACAAGAATTTAATGCTCAATATCCAAATTATAAAATTGATAGAGATAAACTAATAAGTCTTTTAGAAAAAAAATATTACCATATATTTGAGTACTTTGAAAATAGTTTTACAAAAGAAAAATGGTTACAGATAAAAGAAAAATATAGTCATCGTTTTACTGAACAAAAGTTAAAAGTTTTAGATTTATATTTTGATGTATTTGAGCGAACTCATTCTAGGACTGAAATGGCCAAAATGTTAAATATAGATTCCACTGATTTAAACAATCTTCTTCAGCCAGCCTTAGAACTCGCTAATAAATTATATAGTGGAATAGTTAGTACTTTAGAGATAGATAAAGAATTATATATACCTTATATTTTACAACCATATTGTGAATTTGTTCCGGAAACTAGAAAAATTTTAAAATTGTATTTAATAGAGAGTAAAACATATGAAGAAATAAGTAAATTAACCCAATTAACTACAACAAAAATTTCTAATATAGTGACAAGTGGTATAAGAAAGATAGATTTTTATCGTTTTAATATTATAGAACCATTTCTCATTGAAAAAAATGAATTAGATGAAATTTTTAAATTTTATGATAAAAAAATATCTTTCCAAGAAAGACAAATTATCGAATTAAAGTATTTACAATATTTAGAAAATAGTGATATTTCAAAAAAATTAGGCCTAGATTTAAAATTTGTTAACAATACAATATCTCGTTTTAATAGTTTTTATGATCGATTTAAAACAAAAGACGTTAGCATAGACTTAAATGATATTAAAAATGAATTATCTTTACATCAAAGTGAAACTGTTTTAACAGATAGAGAAATAGAATTTGCTAGCTTCTACTATGGTCTACCTACTGGATACAATCCAAATGCTCATAAATTATCTAAAGAAGAATTAATGATGAGAATGGATTTGTCTGATACTATATTTGCAAATATAGAAAAAAGTATTAAAAGTTCATTAAAAAAGAAAAAAGTTGGACTTAAAAAACCTGAAATAATATATATACCTAGGGATAAATTAAAAGAATTATTAAGCGACGCTCATTTACCAATAAGTGAAAAAGAAAGAGATATAATTTGTCATTTATTAGAGTTAAACGATTATAAATACATGACTCTTGAAGAGTTATCTGCAAAAATTGGAGAAAATAAAGGAAGCATTAAAACAAGATATCAAAGAGCGATTATTAGTATTTATAAATATATTAATCATGAAATAGAAGGAATAGTTAATTACGAACTAGATATACTTCCTTTACTAAAATATTTTGGTACTAGTGATAGGCAGAAAATAATTGATTGTTATAAAAATGGATTAACATATGATCAATTAGCAGAAAAATATAATATATCAAAAGGACAGTTATCTCGAGACATGGATCGAATAAGAAATATTATTCATGAAATTCAAAATAATCCTGATGCTAAAAAATTTGATTTTAATTATTATTTAGAAGTTATAGATAATCCTAATTTACCTTTTTATGGCAATTTAAAATTAGCTACTCAAGTCTTTGACTTAACTTTTGGTATGAATGGTAAGGAAAGATTGAGTTTCCCAGAAATTGTCGAAAAATTAAATTTAAATTTAGATGTTACAACTATCAGTAAATTAGTTTATGATTTAATGCTTAGTGTATGCAAATTTAAAGATGGAATAGAAAAAGAAAAGACTTTTAGTTTTGAAGAAGTTTATACATATTACCAAACTCATCAAGAGAGCATTCCAGATTTTCAAAAAAGGATTTATCAAAAATATTTTTACAGAGTAAATAAATCTAAAGAAAATAATGGTCATTTTATAAAACTATCTTATTATATTATGTCAGATTTAATTAAAGATAAGAATCCAGATGCCTTTGTCTTAGCAAATACTACCAAGGACGAAATATTAGATATATTAAAGAAATATGGAAAAAATATAAACAAAAGAGTTAAAATGAATTTGATGCATCGCTTTGGTATAAAGGAAAGAGAATTTATGAATGGTAAAGATATTAACCACATATATAAATTATTATCTACTTTAGATGACAAAAGACTAGAACAAACGAAAACACAATTAGTTTTAGCTCAAAAAAATTAAACAAAATATAAAAATAGCACCAATATTAAAGTTCTTTTAAATAAAGAATTTAAGTAAATTGGTGCTATTTTAAAGTTATCTAATTTAAAAAAACTATATATTTCAAATATATAGTTCTATAAATATTCTTTATATTGTTTAAATTCACTACTATCTTCTAAATTAGTTTTAGATAATTGTTCAAACAATTTTTTCTGATCTTTAGATAATTTAGTTGGTGTTATAACTTTAATGACAACATACATATCACCTTTACGACCAGTTTGAACATCTTCAACCCCTTTACCTTTTAAACGATGTTTATCACCAGTTTGACTCCCCTCAGGAATTGTTAATTTAACACTACCATAAAGAGTTGGAATATCTTTTTTACAACCTAAAACAGCATCTGTTATTGTTAAAGGTAATGTAAGATAAATATCATTTTCATCTCTTTCAAATAAAGCATGAGATTTAACATTAAATTCTAAATACAAGTCACCATTTGGACCACCATTATAACCAGCTTCACCTTTACCAGCTAAGCGAAGTTGATTTCCAGTATCAACACCTGCTGGAATTTTTACTTCAATATCTTTATTCTTTCTTATGCGACCTGTTCCACGACACTTAGAACAATTTTCATCAAACACTTTACCTTTACCTTGGCAATTAGAACAAGTTGTTCTAGTCATAAATGTTCCTAATAAAGTTCTTTGCTCTGAAGTTACTTGACCACTACCATGACAAGTTGGACATGTTTTTTCGCCATGACCACCAGTTCCTGAACAACCATCACACTCTTCTGATACATCTAAATTTAAAGTCTTTTTGCAACCAAAAACGGCTTCTTCAAAAGTTAAATTTATTCGCATTACAGAATCTCGACCCTTAGATTTTCTTGTTTGTGAAGAGCCTCTACCTCCACCAAAGCCAAATCCAGAACCAAATATATCACCAAAAATATCGGAGAAATCAAAACCTGAAAAATCAAATCCTCCTCCACCCATACCATTATTATCAAAAGCAGCATGACCAAACTGATCATATTGACGTCTTTTATTATCATCAGATAAAACAGCATAAGCTTCTTGTGCTTCTTTAAATTTTTCAGCAGCATCTGGTTCTTTTGAAACATCTGGGTGATATTTTTTAGCTAATTTACGAAAAGCACTTTTTATTTCATCTTGACTAGCACTTTTTGAAACACCAAGCACTTCATAATAATCTCTTTTATTCATACATCTTACTCCTTTCTAACTAATTAAATTAATTCTTTTAATGATTGTAATTTTTCATTAAACATAGCAAGAGCTTTCTCAATTGGTTCACTAGTTGTCATATCTACGCCAGCTTTCTTTAGAATATCTAATGGATATCCATTACAACCACTACTTAAAAATTCTAAATATCTTTCTTTTGCACCTACTACACCATTTAAAATATCACTAGCTATCGCAATAGCAGCTGATATTCCTGTTGCATATTTATAAACATAAAAACTAGTATAGAAATGAGGGATTCTTTTCCATTCATGTTTAATAAGTTCATCACTTACCATATTATCACCAAAATATAGTTTGTTCAAATCATAATAAGTTTTATTAAACTCTTCTTCAGTAAGTGGAATATTTTTACTATATTTATCATGCATTATCATTTCAAATTCAGCAAACATTGTCTGTCTAAATAAAGTTCCTTTTAACTTATCTAAGAATTCATTTAAATATAAAATCTTTTCTTCTTTTGTTTTTGCATTTTTATATAAATAATCATTTAATAATATTTCATTAACAGTCGAAGCAATTTCTGCTAAAAAAATTGGATAATCGTGATAAATATATGGTTGATTTTTTCTAGAATAATAAGAATGCATCGAATGACCTAATTCATGCGCCATTGTACTAACTGAATCTATTGTATTATTATAATTAAGTAATAAATAAGGATAAGTATCATATGTTCCCCAACTATAAGCACCTGACTTTTTACCAACAGTTGGGTATACATCTATCCAACGCTCGTCAAAAGCTTTTTTTAAATCACTTAAATATTTATCACCTAATGGTTTTAAAGCCTCAAATATAATTTCTTTACCTTCTTCAAAAGGGATTTCTTTTGGAACATCACTACATAAATCAACATAAACATCCCACATATGAAGTTCTGAAACACCTAGAACTTTCTTACGTAAGGCAACATAATCATACATTTTATTCATGTTTTTATGTACTGTATTAATCAAATTTTGATATACATTAATACTTATATTATCCTGAAATAAACTCATCTCTATTGGACTATTATATTTTTTTACATTACTATTAAAGAAATTTTCTTTAATCTGTCCTTTATAAGTAGTAGCTATAGTATTTTTAATACTATTCCAATAATTATACATATTATTGAAAGCTGCTTCTCTTACAGTTCGCACTTTACTATTCATATACTTTATATAATTGCTATTAGTTAGTTTGATACTATTTCCCTCTTCATCAGTTATATTTCCTAAATTAATATCAGCATTATCTAAATTATAAAAAGCTTCAGCACACCCACCAAAAGCATTATTAGCATTAGTTACAATTTCTTCTAATTCCTTCGATAGGGTATGTTCTTTAAATCTAAAAGTCTTTTCCAAATCAAAACGATATAGTTCTAACTTAGGTTCTTCTTCAATTAATTTTTCTACATCTACAAAAGATTTTTCTAACATTTCTGGCAAAATAAATGATAATTTAGTTGACATATCTTCATATAAATTTTGTATTCTCATCTTTAAAGCTTGATTTTGTGTGTTTTTAGTATCACTATCACACAACATATTAGCATAAACATAAAGCTTTAATGATTGGCGATTATATTTATTTAAAAGCTCATAAAAATCATATAGATTTTTACCACTAGTCATTATTTTGCCTTTATAATTTTCTAATTTAGTACATAAATTAGTTACATCTTTTATTGCGTCATTAATTTCTTTATCACTAGAAAACACTTTTTCTATATCCCACTTATATTGCTCACTAATCTCACTTCTTGTTTTTTCTTTTTCCATTATTTCTCCTTATAGTAGTACTAAAGTTCTAGTTTCCTAGAACTTCAGTTACAATATTAATTTTTATTTTTCTTCGTATTCAGCATCTTTTATATTATCATCTTTTTTACTATCTGATTCTGTAGAAGATTCACCAGCTTGTGCTTCTTGGTTAGCTTTAGCAGCCTCTTCATATACTTTAGCACCTAATGCCATAGCTGATTCATTTAATTTTTCTTTTTTAGCTTTAATATCTTCTAAATCATTTTTCTCTATTGCTTCACGTAATTCTTTAATTTCTTTGTCAGCTTTTTCTTTATCTTCACTACTTACTTTATCACCTAAATCTTTAATTGATCTTTCAGTAGCAAAAATTAATTGTTCTGATTCATTTTTTAAATCAGCCTCTTCTTTTTTCTTAGTATCAGCTTCTTTATTAGCTTCTGCTTCTTTTACCATCTTATCGATTTCTTCATCACTTAAGCCAGTTGAAGATGTAATAGTAATAGATTGTTCTTTATTTGTTCCTAAATCTTTAGCTTTAACATTAACAATACCATTAGCATCAATATCGAAAGTAACTTCAATTTGTGGTACACCTCTTGGTGCTGGTGGAATATTTGTTAATTGGAATCTACCTAATGTTTTATTATCAGCAGCCATACTTCTTTCACCTTGTAATACATGAATATCTACAGCAGGTTGATTATCAGCAGCAGTTGAGAATACTTGACTCTTACTTGTTGGGATTGTTGTATTTCTTGGAATTAAAACTGTCATTACGCCACCTAATGTTTCAATACCAAGTGAAAGAGGTGTAACATCTAGTAAAACGATATCATTAACTTCTCCTTGAAGTACACCACCTTGAATAGCTGCACCCATCGCAACAACTTCATCCGGGTTAACACCTTTAGAAGGTTCTTTACCTAATTCATTCTTAATTAATTCTTGAACTCTTGGAATACGAGTAGAACCACCAACTAATAATACTTTATCAATATCGCTCTTATTTAATCCAGCATCTTTCATAGCCTTTCTAACTGGCTCTAATGTTGAATCAACTAAATCACGTGTTAAATCCTCAAATTTAGCTCTTGTAATTTCCATTTCAAAGTTAACAGGAGTTCCATTAACTTGCGCAATAAATGGTAATGAAACTTGTGTAGTAGTCATATTACTCAAGTCTTTTTTAGCTTGTTCAGCAGCTTCTTTTATTCTCTGCATTGCCATTTTATCATCTTTTAAGTTAACTCCCTCTTGTGAATCGATTTCAGCAATAATATAATCAACTAATTTATTATCAAAGTCATCTCCACCTAAATGGTTATTACCACTTGTCGATAATACTTCAAATACACCATCGCCAAGTTCTAGAATTGATACATCGAATGTACCTCCACCTAAATCGTAAACAAGAATTCTTTCATTTTTATCTTGTTTATCAAGTCCATAAGCTAAAGCAGCAGCTGTTGGTTCATTAATAATTCTTTTAACATCAAGTCCTGCAATTTTACCAGCATTCTTAGTCGCTTGTCTTTGAGCATCGTTAAAATATGCTGGAACTGTAATAACAGCCTCTGTAACAGTTTCACCTAAATAAGCTTCAGCTGTCTTTTTTAAGTCTCCTAAAATCATTGCGCTAACTTCTTCAGGACTATAAGATTTACCATTAGCTTTTACTTTTTCATTTGTACCCATTAATCTTTTTATAGAAGAAATAGTTTCTGGATTAATAACAGCTTGATGCTTTGCTTTTGTTCCAACTAACATTTCTCCATTTTTGAAAGCTACAACTGATGGAGTTGTTCTTCCACCTTCAGCATTAGCAATAACTTTTGACTCTCCACTTTCATATACACAAACACAACTATTTGTTGTTCCTAAATCTATACCTATACATTTACCCATAAATTCTTCACCTTTCCTTTTTTCTTATTCACTAACTTTTACCATTGCTGGTCTAATCACTTTATCTTTTAATAAGTATCCCTTTTGTAAAACTTCTATTACCATACCAGCCTCGACTCCTTCTTTTGGTTCAGTCATAACAGCTTGATGGTAAGTTGGATCAAATGGCTTATTTGCGCCATCAATAGCCTTAACCCCATTACGCTCCAAAATAGAAACTAATTTACAATATATCATTTTAAATCCTGATAAGAACTTAGATACTTCATCTTCTAAATTGTCATCATCCATACTAATTGCTCTTTCAAAATTATCAACAATTGGTAAAATTTCTCTTACAATATCTTCACTTGAATATTTAAGCATTTTACTCATTTCTTCATCTTTTCTTTTACGATAATTAATAAGTTCTGCATTAGTACGAAGATTTTGTTCTTCTAAAGCTTTTACCTTTTCCTCTAATTCTTTTACTCGTTCTTTAAATTTATCCTTTTTTTCCTTTTTATTCTTTTTTTCATCACATCTATGACCATCACAATCAGAAGATTCTTCATCGTTTAAGCAATCACATGTACTATCGTCTCCGTTATGCATATCGCAATTATCATCGCAAGAACACTCAGAGTCACAATTGCATTCATGATTACAGTTGCATTCTTGATTTTTAAGCTCTTCATTCTTCATCTCTTCTTCCATCGTATCCTCCTTATCGTTACATTTTCGTTTCATCAATGTTTTCCATTATATAATTAAGTAATGTAATAACACGATCATATTCCATTCTTTTTGGACCAATTAAAGCAATTGTTCCTTCTTCACCATTTGCTTTATATTTAGTTTTAATAACAGTCATATCGTCATCAAATTCATTTTCACTACCAATATAAATTTTAATATTACCTTCACCTTCGCTATCATCAGCTGTAATACTACTAATAATATCTTTATCATCAAACTTACTAACAATTTGTCGAATCTTATCGATATTATCAAATTCTGGCTCCATTAAAATATTACTTGGTTTATGAAGACTGATATTTGGACTATTTGTAAAATCCGTAAAAGCATTATAAAATGCATTATATAAAACTTCATGTTGATGTACATATTGTGGAATAATTGGTTTAATTTCAAATTCTAGCTTACTACTAACTTCATTTATTGGTGTTCCTACAATCAATTTATTAATTAATTCAACCATTTGTTTTATTTCTTCTAAAGAAACTTGTTCTTCCAAAACGATATTTCGATGTTCTACATGTCCCTTATCAGTAATAACAATTCCAATAAAATGATAATCATCTAGTGGTACAACTTCAACTTTTGTTACTTTATTTTCACTGGCTGTCGTACCTAGGACTATTGAAGTGTAATGTGTTAAATCAGAAATTATCTCCATACTTTTAATAATTGTATCACTAATCATTAATGAATTATTTTTAAAAATTGTTTGTAATTTAAGCATATCGTCACCAGTCAATTCCTTAGGTTGCATAATATTATCTACATAATAGCGATACCCTTTTTCACTTGGTATTCTTCCTGATGATGTATGTGTTTTTTCTAAAAGACCTAATTCCTCAAGTTCACTCATTTCATTTCTAATTGTAGCACTTGAACAATTTAGAATTTCACATAGTGACTTTGAACTTACTGGTCTAGCTGTCTTAATATAATCCTCAACAATTAATTTTAACAATTCAATTTGTCTATTGCTTAACAATATATCACCTACTTTTTAGCACTCAACATCCTGTAGTGCTGTTTTCATTATACTATTATATGTTAGCATTGTCAATATATGAGTGCTAAAAAATTAAATTTTAAATTTTTTGATTATAAAAAAAATGATTTATTCTCGAAAAACTTTTATTTAGAAGGTATATATGCAAAATTTTTATTATATTCAAATATATTTTCTTATTTGTTATTAGTAATTTTGAACATTTTTTAAACCATTGTTATATTATTTAATAATAAACATTATGAATTATTATTAAAAATTCTTGCTATCTTTGAGGTGTTGCATTATAATATAAACAATTATGAAAGGGGAATAATATGCAAATTAATGAGCATGAACAGACTCTATACGAAATATTACAAGTATCGCCAACTGCTACTTTAAAAGAAATAAAAAAAGCATATAGGAAAAGATGTCTTGAATATCATCCAGATGTTAATCCAGAAACAGATAGCAGAGCTTGCCATGAAATAATGTGCAAGATAAATGAGGCCTATGGTATTTTAAGAGATGCTGAATCTAGAAAAGCTTATGATGAAAAATTAAAAAGACAATATTATTGTTCTAATGAAGTATCAAAATCTGACAAACAATCAAATAATTCAGACACTAAAAGTGCTAGTTTTTCCAAATCTTATCAAAAATCATATGATAATGAAGATCCTTATGAATATTACAATTCAGTTGATTTTGATAAAGATATGCAAGAAGAATTTATTAATTGGATGGAAAGCTACGTCGATAGTTACAGAAAATATGTATATATGTATTATCAAAAATATAAAATATCTAAAAATGATGATGATTTATTTGAAAGATTATGCAATTTATTTTTGAACAATATTAATGTTGAAAAAACATTATTAAAAAAAACAAATAAAATAAATAGTTTGAGGTTGTAAACCATTCTAAAACGCTTATTATATTAGGAAGTTTTTTGTTTAAAAAAAATAGAATCTTTAATTTTTATTTTAAAGATTCTATTTCATTTTTTGGTAAACCAGTGTATTTAGAAATAAACGAAATATCTATTCCATCGTCAAGCATATTCTTAGCAATTTTTCTTTTTTCCTCACTAATGCCTTGTTTAATTCCTTTACTAATCCCTTTACTAAGACCCTGCCTTTGTGCACTAATCATTTGCGTTCTTTTAATTCTGGCATCTTCTATTTCAGCATCATATAGTCCTATCATTTTTTCATCACTACTTAACTCATCTAATTTTTCAGATACTTTTTTCATTACTAAATCATCTCCTGCTATAGATTGAGCAAATTCTTTTGTTTCTGATAATAACAACAAACAGTATTTTTCTAATTCGCTTAAATTCACTACAGGTTTATTATAACACATTTTTCTAATGTATGCTAGGTCTACATAATATCTTATCGGATTTTCTGGTAACTTAAAGTTTTTCGTTTCTTCTTTATAACTAAAAATATATATTTCTTGGTTTTCTCTAAAATGACTAAAGTTATCAAAACATATCTGCATGATTTCTTTAGCATTTATATAGTCTTCACTATTATTATAAATACTTGCTGATACTTTTTCAAAATAAGCACTATCTTTTCTAAATATACCTTCATAATAATCTTTATTCATTTCAATATTTATATACCTATTACCAACACTTATTATTATGTCACTACGCATCTTTTTATCTTTTTTATTGTTTATTAGATAATCTGAATTTTCTACTGTTATATTTTCTAATTCACTTAATGGTATTCCTGTTATATAATGTATCATTCCTCTTAAGTAATCTCTATTATCAGGATCTAACATTATTGCTTTAAACATACAATCATATACTCCTAATAGTAATGGATGTTTAACTGTCTTTTCTTCTTCAGTAATCATTTTTTCTCACCTCCTATTATAATTATTTATAAAAAGTATATAAACTCCTTCTTTTAATACAAAAAAAATTACGATTTCTCGTAATTTTAATCTTTTAAACAAAATCATTTAATAGTTGTATATATCTATTTATACTTATAGAATCTCTAAAAGAAATATTTGTTTTTACTACTTTTATTGAAACTTTGTTTAATAAAAACATACCACAAGCTTTATTTTTTTAATACTTTTAAAATGTGTCTGTCATTGTCTGCTTTAGTCATAACTCTAGAATATGCGTCTTCAGTTATTCCACAAGTATCTATCTTTTGTAATTCTTCTACACTTATATTATTAATATAAGAATAATCAAATAATCCTAATTGTTCAGAAATATCTTCTCCATTAATCATTGAAAATTTCTCTTGTTCTATTAATTGTAATAAATATAATGACTTAGGTATTTCAATAATGTCCTCAATTCTCTTTATTACTTTACCATTTTCTTCTATGGAACGAATATCATTTGATGCTATTAATAAATACATTAGTTTTTTTGTATCTTGCACTCTAGCAACTGGTCTATTAACACATTTATCAGAATAAAACCACTCTAATAAATGTGCGCAATCATCCAAATCAGTATTATATTTTATTGATTTATCTTTTCCAATCAATTCTGATTTTGCAACAATATTTAAATCTAAATTTTTTTTAAATAAAGTTGGTACATCTTGAAAACTAGAAACTACTTCTTCAGTATACAAACATCTTTCAACCGGGATTCTTCCCATTTGTTCTATTTTATAATCTCTAATTCCTTGAGCATTTCTAGATAGTGAATAAACATCAATACTATTATCCTTTTTATCATATAAAAACATAACAAAACCTCCCCACATTGTCTATTTTAACATGAAATTTAATTTTTTCAAGCATTTTTTAGGTATTTTTGATAAATGTAGTATAATGCTATTTTAGTAAAAATTAAAAATCTTTAAGCATTATTAACTTAAAGATTTAAAATATTAATACCAATTAACTATACAAAATAATTTTATTTTTTTCTAAAAAATATTCTAGCTGTATAAAATAAGAAAATCATAAATATAATCGCATATACCCAAATAAATATTGTATTAATAATACCACTTGTATACTTATTTATAATTGCTGGAATTGATTCTGGAAAATATCTTCCAATCAATGCTTGTAATTCAGGTACTGGGACATGAACTTTTATAAAACTTAAAATTCGTAAAAAGATATCCACAACAGCCACAAAATAAATAAAACTATCAAATCTCTTAAAGAAAAATATAACAACTGCTAATAAAACTATTAAAACTGCTAAATCCATACTACCACCTCTTTTTTTATTTAAAACTCTAAAACATTATTTATATTACTATAATTAATTGTTATTACATAATCTTGATAAGCTTCCTCTAAATTTTTATAAAAATCACTTAAATTAAGCTGAACTCTTGTAATTTCTTTATCTAATTCACTAACTGTAATTACTATTTTGTCATTTAAATCATAACTTAATAAACTATAATCTAATATTTGTAAATATTTTTCAATATCTAATGAATATTCTTTAACAATTGTATTATCAGCTATAATTTTTTTCTCTGATACCAATGTAGAATTTTCAAGCATATTATTAATCAAATCAGGAGTATATCTAAATAAATTTATAATATTTGTATCAAAATCACTTGCAAGAATATCTTCAAATGATAAATTAAATTGTTGTTCACTATAAATAACATTGTATTTATTTTTATAGCGTTTACCTTGAATATCATAAACAAAACCATTAATACTAATATTTGCTGAAAATTCATACGTATCATAATTTTCAAAATTAATAGCTTCTTTATAATTAGTATCAATAACACTTTTATTTAAATTTAAAAAAGTAAACAAAATAATAAAGAAAATAAGATATAACAACAAAATAAATATTGATCTATAACGTTTATCTCCCCATAATTGTTTAAATTTTCTAAAATAAACTTTTAACTTAGGTTCTTCATTTTCAGACATATAACACCTACTCTAATACTTTACCAATTACTTTTCCTTTATTAGCTAAACCATTAATAAAATCAGTAGCATTCATCTTTGGTTTGCCTTCAGGTTGTACAACTGTAAATACAACTTCACCATTTTCAACTTTAACACCAAAACCATCTTTATAGATATTAGTAATTTCACCATTAAATTTATTTGGAAAATAATTCTCAGTCATATAACTTTCCCATACCTTTAATATTTTACCATCACACATACAATAACTACCTGGCCAAGCATTTAAGCCTCTAATCTGATTATAAATTTCTTTTTTCGTTTTATTAAAATTAATTTTTTCATCTTCTCTTCTAATAATAAAACCATATGTAGCCTTTGATGAATCTTGAGGTATACGATTATTAGTTCCATCTAAAATACTTGGTAATGTCTCTATTAATAATTTAGCACCTAAAATAGACAACTTGTCATGTAAAGTCGAAGCAGTTTCTGTTTCTGAAACTTCTATTTCAGATTGACTAATGATATCACCCTCATCCATTTTAGGATTCATATACATAATTGTAATACCAGTCTTTTTTGCTCCAGCCATAATTGCGCGATGGATTGGAGCACCACCTCTATACTTAGGCAACAATGAAGCATGAACATTTATGCAACCATACTTTGGATAATCTAAAATGGCTCTAGGTAATATTTGTCCATAAGCACATGTAATAATTAAGTCAGGTTCAAGGGCAAGAATTTCTTCAACAGAATCACGAATATGCATAGGTTGAAGTGTCAAAATAGTATTCGCCATCGCAACTTTTTTTATAGGTGAAAAAGAAATATTTCCACCACGACCAACTTCTTTATCTGGTTGTGTTACTACAGCTCTAACTTTATAATTTTTGATTAAGGCTTCTAATATTGGTACACTAAAATCTGGTGTTCCCATAAAAATAATTTTCAATTCTTTAGAAATTTTTATATCATCTAAATTCATTTTTCACCTTCTCCTTATTATTATTTTAGCACAAAAAAATTTAAATAACTATATTTTTATCGGATTTAAATCTATTTCCAAATTAACTTTATTATTATTTTGATAATTTTTAATTAAATAATTAACCTTATCAATAATTTCTGAACTCTTTTTATATTTTATTATTAACTGCATATAAAAAATATTATTTATCTTAGGGATACTTGAAAAACTTGGACCAAATACATCAACATTTTTAGATAAATTTAAATCTAAATATTTTCTTATTTTATTAGCTTCATTATTTAAATAATCATCATCCTTACCACTTATTTTTATTAAACAAATATTGTAATAAGGAGGATATTTTAATGTTTTTCTTAAACGCATTTCTTCTTCATAAAAATTAATATAATCATTATTACAAGATGTCACAATACTATAATGGTCGATATTAAATCCTTGTATAATTACTTCACCAGGTAAAGAACCACGACCAGCTCGACCAGCTATTTGATTTAAAAGTTGAAATGTTCGCTCCCCACTCCTAAAATCAGGAATATTTAAAGAAGCATCACTATTTAAAACACCAACTAATGTAACAAGCGGAAAGTCAAGACCTTTAGCTATCATTTGTGTTCCAATTAAAATATCATAATCATGATTTTTAAAACTATTAATTATCTCTACATGGCTACCTTTTTTTGTTGTTGTATCAATGTCCATTCGAATAACTCTAGCTTGTGGGAATCGTTTTTGAATAAACTCTTCAAGTCTTTGCGTTCCCATTCCAAACTCATTAATATCTTGGCCTTTACATTCTGGGCAAACACTTATTCTTTTAGAGCCATATCCACAATAATGACAACGCATTGTATTAGAAGATTTATGATAAGTTAATGGTATATCACAATTAGGACACTTTTCTGTATGACCACAATTATGACAAGTCAAAATAGTTGAATAACCACGTCTATTTAATAAAATAATAATTTGTTCTTTTTTTTCTAAACGTTCTAGTATTTTATTACACAATATTTCTGACAAAACACTATAGCCTTTTTTTATTTCTGACTTCATATTGACCATAGTAACTTTAGGTAAAGTATTATTAACACGAGTTTTTAGTTCTAATAAATTATAAATTCCAGTCTTAGCTCTTGTATAACTTTCAATTGATGGTGTTGCACTACCTAAAATAAGTGGACAATTATATTTTTTAGCACGCCAAATCGCAATATCAATCGCATTATATTTAGGTGTATTTTCTTGTTTATAATTTTCTGAATGCTCTTCATCAATAATAATAACACCTAGATTAGTAAAAGGCGCAAAAATCGCACTTCTAGCTCCAATGGCAATTTTAACTTCTTTACGTTCAATTTTTCGCCATTCATCATATTTTTCTCCATCACTAAGACGACTATGCAAAATAGCAACATTACTACCAAATCTTGAACTAAAAACACCAACCATTTGAGGTGTCAAACTTATTTCTGGAACTAAAACAATTGCTTCTTTATTTAAAGAGATAACATATTCAATAATATGCATATATACTTCTGTTTTACCACTTCCTGTAACTCCAAATAATAAATATGGTTTAAACAGATTCAAATTAGAAATAACCTCATTAACAACCTTAGTTTGCGAATCATTTAATTTAATTGTACTTTTCTTTTTTTGAAAACTATCATTCAATCGGTATATTTCTTCTTTATACTCTATTATAATACCTTTATTTAATAATGTTTTCGTACTAGATGAAGAAATTAAAGTAGCTTCTTTTTTTAAAATATGATTATTTTCTTTAAATAAATCAATTATTTGTTGTTGCTTAGGTGTTAAATTACCTAAATCAATCATCTTATTTAATTTTAAATATGTTAAATATTTTTTATTAACTTGTAAATTCTTTTTAGCTTTTAAAGCTGATGGTAACATTGTTTGATAACAACTAATTAGTGGTGCTAATGTTTTTTTATTTATATATATACCTAAATCTAACATTTCTTTATTTAAAATAGGCTCAGCATCAATAACCATTAAAATATCCTTTAAAGAAAATTCTGGATTTAAATTATTATTAATTCTTAAAACAAAACCTTCTAACTTTTGTTTACCAAATGGAACTAAAACTCTAATACCTATTTTTATTTGCTCCTCTAAATTTTTAGGAACTGAATAAGTAAAAGTTTTATCTATTTTTTTTAACTTTAACTCAACCAATACATCAATTGTCATATTACCACCATAAACATTATATCATAACAAAACATTTGTTTGTCAATAAAAACAGCTAGAAATTTCTAACTGTTAAATATATTTTTTTTAAATATTTATAAAGTACATTTTAAAATAATTTCAACTGTAGTACCTTGATTTTCTACTGAAGAATAATTTATTTTTCCACCATGAGCACTAATTATCTCAGCTGATAAAGTTGTTCCTAAACCTGTTCCATTTTGTTTTGTCGTAAAGAATGGTTCATTAAAACTTTTAAGAACTTCACTATTCATGCCTATTCCATTATCAGCTATATAAATATTTACATTATTTTTAGATTTTTTGGTATAAATTTTAATTAAACCCTTTCTATCACTAGGAATAGCCTCAATACTATTTTTTATAACATTTAATATAACTTGTTTTAAACGATTATAATCGCCACTAATATATAATTCATCATCAGGTATTTTTGGCTCTAAAACAATATTTTTATTTTTTAAAATAGGTTTAAAATCATCAATAATATCCTCTATCAATAAATATATATCCATTGATTCCTTTTCAATATTTACCTTAGTCATTGATAAAAAATCTTGTAAAAGAAGTAAAACGCGTTCAATTTCCTCTCTTAATATTGGTACATATTTTGTACTATGTTCAGGATTGTTTGTATCAAACATATCTAAATAGCCTTTACATACAGCAATTGGATTTTTTATTTCATGTGTAATCTTAAAAAGCGAATTTTGAATTTGTTTTGATTGTTCAAGTTCTTTTAAACTCATATGATATTTTATTATCTCTTCACCTTTTTCAAATAACAAAGTAGTAAAATAAATTGTTAAATATAAAATTAAAATTAGAATTAAAATTTGACCAAAAAATTCTATATAATTAGTACCAGTATAAATTTTAGAATAAACACTTACTAAAGTAAAAAAGAAAGCTTTAACGATTATAAAAGAGTTAATATATTTATCATTAAAATTTTTACGTTTTCTTAACCCTAAATATAATAGAAAATAAATAATATATTCAATAATAATCAAAATTAAATTTAAATTAAAAGATTTTGCATAACAAATAATACTCATGATAGATAAAAGTAAAACAGTAATATTTCGTTTTTTTAAATAAGCTATAACTAAAGGTGCATTAAAAATAATTGGTGGAAAATATCCAAAAATTGGATTAGTAAATTTTATAATTAAATAAAACGAACTAATCAAAGCTACATCTAAAAATAAATTATTTTCCTCTTTACAATAATTTCTATTATAAGCTACATAAAATAGAAACAATAAAAGTGGATAGGTTATATAAATAATACATAGAAATATATTTGTATATAAATTCATAACAAATTCCCCCCTTAGTTATAAATATATAACATTCTAAAAGCGAATTTTGTCGAAAAAAGAAAAAAAGTGATGAAAATTATCACTTTAAATCATCAATATATTTTTTTAACTGGTTTGCTTCTTCACCTAAAATAATTTTAAGTTGATTATCAATTTCGACAATCCCCTGAGCACCAATTTTTTGAATACCATCTTTATTAACAATATCAACGTTTTTTAGAGTTACGACAAAACGTGATTTAAGTACCTCATAATTAATAATATTTGCTTTTCCCCCTAAGTATTCAACTAATTTATTAGCCTCAATCTTAAAATCTTTTTTCTTAGATTTTGTAATTGCAAGCGCAACAATAAGCAAAACAACAGCAATTATAATATATTGCCACATATTTTCCATTTTATCACCAATTTTATTATACTATATTTTTTTAAAATATTATACTATTTTTTTAATGCTTCCATTGCTCCACGCATCATTAAATCATATTTAACCATCTCTAAGCCACCAAATAATTTTAAGAATTCATCTTTTGGTAATTGATATTTACTAGCTAATTTTTCTGCTTCTTCATTAGCTTGTTTGTCATCTATTTCAATTTTTTCAGTTTTAGCGATTTCTTCTAACATTAAACGATATAAAACACGTTTTTCTGCTTCTTCATGCATTTGATCTTTTAATGCTTGTTCATTAGAACTTGTAAATTGATAAAATTGTTCTAATGTTAATCCTTGCATCTTCAAATTTTCTTCATATTGCCTTATCATACGATCAATTTCTTCATGAATCATAGCGTGTGGTATATCTACCTTAACATTTTTACTAGCAGCTTCTAATAATTCATCAAAATATTTGTTTTCAGCAGCTTGCTCTTTTTGAACTTTTAAATTTTCTTCAACTTGTTTTTCTAAAGCTTCTTTTGAATTAATACCTTCAAGACCTAAATCAGCAAAGAAATCATCATCTAATTCTGGAATTTTAACCATTTTAATTTCATTCAATTTAACTTTGAAAATAACTGGTTGACCTTTTAAATCTTCACTATGATAATCTTCAGGGAATGTTACATTAATGCTCTTTTCTTCCCCTTTTTCCATACCAATTAATTGTTCTTCAAAACCAGGTATAAAAGTATTTGAACCTATAGTTAATGAATAATTTTCGCCTTTTCCTCCTTCGAATGCTACATCATCTTTAAAGCCTTCAAAGTCGATAATTGCGATATCACCATTCTCTAATTTACCATCTTTTTCTACATTTTCAGCATATCTTTTACGCATGCTTTCAATATTTTCACTTATTTCTTTTTTTGTAACCTTAACTGTATCTTTCTTTACACCTAAATCTTTATACTTTCCTAATTTAACAGTAGGTTTTAAAGTTAAGATAAATTTAAATTCTACACCATTTTCATCAACAGAATTTAAACTCAAAATTGGTTGTGCAACAATTTCTAAATCTTTATTTTCTTCAAGCATTTTATCATAAGCTTCATCAACACACATATTCATAGCGTCATGATATAAAGACTCTTTACCATATTTTTTTAGGAAAATATCTTTTGGAGCTTTTCCAGGTCTAAAACCATCTATTTTAGCTGTTTTATTAGCTTTTGTATAAGCTTTATCTAAGGCATCTTGCCATTTTTTTCCATCTACTTTAATTACAATTTCCTTTTCATTTTTATTTGCCATTTAAATCCTCCTCAAATTAATACTCTTATAGTATATAATATTTTTAACGATTTTACAATCTTTTTTAAGTTTTGTAATTAAAAAAGCACATAAGTGCTTAAGCAATTTTTACTATTTCAACATCATATTTACCATTTGGACTATCAACAGTTACTTTATCTCCTACAGAAAGTCCCATAATAGCCTTAGCAATAGGCGATTCATTAGATATTTTGTTTTCAAATGGATCAGCCTCTTTACTACCAACAATTTGATAAACTTCTGTATCATCATCTTCAACATATTTGATAGTAACAGTTGTACCAATTGATACCTTATCTGTTTTTACATCTTTTATTACAATAGCGTTTTCTAGCATTCTTTCTAATTCAGCTATTCGTCCTTCAACGTGTGCTTGCTCGTTTCTAGCTGCATCATACTCAGCATTTTCGCTTAAATCTCCTAAAGCACGTGCATCTTTTAAAGCTGCAATAACTTCAGGTCTTTTTTCTAATTTTAAAAATTCTAATTCTTTTTCCATATCTTTTAACCCAGCTTCAGTTAAATAGATTTCTTTTGTATTTGAATTTGACATGTTTCTTCACCTCATAATTTTTTCACTTTTATTTATTCCACAAGTCTACAAAATAATACTACGTATTTATCATTTTGTCAACAATTTTTATTCTTTTAATTCTATTTTATATTGAATATTATATTCAATAATATGATTTTAATGATTATTTGACTTATTTTTTTATTTTTTATACTAATATCAGTTATACTTAAACTCTATAATAAACCATTTTATATATTGTATTCCAATATTAAGAATTATTTACCTTTATCTTTTTATTCGCATCATATCATTTTTATAAACTTTTGTTTTTATTTTAATTTTTACAATTTGTTTGGGATGTCTTACTATATCAATTATATTATCAAACTCATCATATATTTCTGAAATTTCAAACATAAATGTTGAAGTGATTGGACCAAATATTTCTACTTTATCACCTTTTTTAAAATAATTACGTTGTTCAATAGTAGCTAAATTCGTTTCTTCATCATAATCTAAGACAATACCTAAGAAATCTTGATTTGATACTTCTACACGTCCATTATAATATTGGCAATCCACTCCACAATTACCATCAAAAAATTGGGGAACAGAATCACGATTAGCGCAATTTCTTAAAATCTTCTCATATTCTACATTATAATGATAATTTTTAGGATTCTCATAATATTCATCAATTACATGACGATAAACATTAACTATTGTTGCGATATAATAAGTTGAACGCATTCTGCCTTCAATTTTAAATGAATCAACACCTAAACTTATTAAGTCTGGAATATGTTTTAAAAGCGATAAGTCTTTTGTACAAAAAGTAAAATCTTTTTCGCCTTGTAAATTTTTTTGTTCTGAATCCAATAATTTAAAATCCCATCTACAAATTTGACTACAACCACCACGATTAGAATCACGAGCTGTTAAAAAGTTCGATAAAACGCATCTACCACTATAAGAAGCACACATTGCACCATGAATAAAGTATTCTAATTCGATATCAACATTTTCCTTAATTAATTTAATATCAGAAGCATTTGCCTCACGAGCTAAAACAATTCTTGAGACACCTTCGCGTTTAAAAAATTTAACTGCTTCATAATTTAAAGTAGATTGTTGTGTTGATAAATGAACTGGTATTTTAGTATTTTTTAAGGCTAAATCAATTATAAAAGGATCACTTACTATAATTGCGTCTATTCCTAATTTATCTAATTCTTTTAAATAACTAATTATTTTATCAGCTTCATCATTATGCAAAGAAATATTTACAGTAACATAAATTTTTTTAGAAAGACTATGAGCAAATTCTGTAGCTTCACGTAATTCTTCTAAAGAAAAATTAATCGCATTTGCTCTAAGACTAAATAAGTCCCCTCCAACATAAACTGCATCTGCCCCATATAAAAGGGCAATCTTAAGACGTTCTAAATCGCCAGCTGGCGCTAATAACTCTGGCTTTTTCATTTTATCCATTTTTCTTCACCTTATAAACTGTATTTTTATATAAAAAACCTGTATCAATATTATAGTTTAACAACATATTTACTCTATCAAACAAAACATTAACATTCTCTTTATTTGCATCATTAAATAGTAAAATTATTTCTTTAAATACTGCTTCATCAATATTGAAACTATTAAAAACAAAATAATCTATACAAGAGGCAGATAAATCATTAATTTCCATTAATAAATTTAAAATTTTACTAGAATAAACAGTTGTAACATCTTCATTTATAATAGGATAAATATTTTCTTCTTTTTCTAAATAATTTATTTTCGAATTGTCTTTTAAAGAAAATTTTTCTAAATAATTTTTAACAAGTGGTCTTTTAGAAGTAAACATTGGTATAAAACCAAATACGTTCATCATTAATGGACAATTTGTTTTTTCTTTTATAGATAAAATTTCTTCAAGTGTCAACTCACTAGATAAATAACTAGCAGCTACTCCTTTTTTAGACCAATAGTTAATTGTCCCATAATTAGTAACTAAATGTTCTTGATTCCATATTAATTTTAAATTTAAATTCAATTCAAGATTTAAATTAACAATAGCTATATCATAAAAAATTAAACCTGTAATTTCTAATTTAGCTAACTCCTTTAAAGAATTAGTTAATTCATTTAACTCAATATTATGAATATTCTTATTTAAACTAACAAAAATATCTTTTTTATTTTTACTGCATATAGATATAATTTTTTTTATCTGTTCCATATCGAAATAATATGGTAAATTAACACTTAAATTTTTTAAACCAATAATAAAACCATCACATATATTAATTAAATCATTTATCTGATCTATTGATTTAGCTATTACAATCTTTTTACTCATTTTTTCACTCCAGTCGCTAGTATATCATAAAATATAATCTAATTCAAATGAGAATATTTATCCAATTTATTATTATCATTATACTATTTATTTAGAGTTTTACAATATTTTATTTAAGGAAGTTTTACAACAAAAAAATTTATCAAAATGATAAATTAAAAAAATTATATTATTACAAACTATTTATATAAGATTCCATTTTTTCTAAATTTTCACCTTTAAGTGGTTTACATTTTTTATAAGAATTAATATCCTCACACATTTTTTTAGCCATGCCACTACAACTACCAAAACCACAAGCGCCACAATTATAACCAGGCAATAATTCTAAAAATTTATCTTCCTTATTATTTTTCAACTTAGAATCTAAAATAACAATGATTAAACTAAGAAAAAAAGCTAATAAAGTTACAATTAAAATTCCAATCATTTTCGACCACCCTTACATTTTAAACAAGCATCACAATTGCTCTTACACTTATTACGACTATATAGAATAATATTTAAACCAATTAAAATAAATAAAATTAGATAAGCCATTTATACACCTACAAAACGAGCAAATACAAGTGCCATAATAGAAGCCGTAATTAAAGCAATTGGATAACCTTTAAAGCTTGCTGGGACATTACAATGTTCTAATCTTTCACGAATACTCGAAAAAATATAAATAACTAAAGTAAAACCTAAACTACTACCAATACTAAAAACTAAAGTTTCTATTAAAGTATATTCACTAGTTGCTTCAAGCAAAACAGTTCCTAGGACTGCGCAATTAGTTGTAATAAGTGGTAAATAAAGTCCTAAACTTTTATAAATAGTTGGATAATACTTTTTTAAAATAATTTCAACAATTTGTACTATTGCAGCAATGACTAAAATAAATACAATAGTTCTTAAGTAAACTGTATTAGTTGGAATTAAAATATATGTATTTATAAAAAAGGTAATTAAACTAGATAAAACAACTACAATCATTACAGAAATTCCCATTGATAGAGCATTCTTTTCTGCTTTAGATGTTCCAAAAAAAGGACACATACCTAAAAATTTTGTTAAAACAACATTTTCAGTTAATAAACTTACTATAAATAAACTAATTAGATTCATCTTTTTTCCTCCTTTTAAAATGGTTAAATAATGCCATTAAAAAGCCTAAAACAAGAAAAGAACCAGCTGGTGAAGCAAAAATTTGATTAGGAAACAAAGTCATATCTGGATAAACTTTATAAACAGCTCTATAACCTGTTAATTCACTTAAACTACTCATAAATGTAATTGTGTTAGTACCTAATACCTCTCTTATAACACCAATAATCATTAAAGAAAATGTAAACCCAAGTCCTATACCAATACTATCTTTGAAAGTATAGAAAACATCTTTTTTACTAGCAATCGATAAAGCACGACCTAAAACCACGCAGTTAACAACAATTAGTGATAAATAAACGCCTAATTGTTCTGATAATTTAGGTAGATATTTACCTAATAATATTTCTAAAATCGTAACAACTGTTCCAATAATTAGAATATAAACAGGGATTCTAACATTTTCAGGAACCAACTTTTTAAAGAAACTAATAATTACATTGGAAATAACTAAAACTACAAAAAAACAGATTCCCATCATATATGAATTTTCAAAATTTGTTGTTACTGCTAAAGCTGGACAAAGTCCAAGCATCAAAACAAACAGTGGATTTTCATTAATCATTGTATTAAATATTTGTTTCATAATTATCCTTCCTAACCAATCGTATAAATTCTTTTTACTTCGTTTAAAACAACAGCTTTACAATCAAATAAATTTTCAACTTGTTTATTATCAAAAACATAGTTGCAACCATCTATTAAATCATGCAATTGCCCTTCCCCTATAACATTGATAGCGGGAAAATAATATTTAGTATTATTATGTTCTAAAGATAAAGGATTAGAGATATCATAAATTAAATAATCTTCTTTAGTAATTTTTACAATATTATAAGAATGCAACTCTGATGTAATATCATCAGGCCCAAATTTCTCTAATTTTCCATAAATAAAATAACTATTTAAACCTAACAAACTTAAAATATTTTGTAAAATGGCTGACCTTTCTAAACACATAGCAGCCCCTTTTTCTGTTAATTTATGAACTGACAATCCTTCAACATCGAATATTTTATTTTGTAATTCACTAGAATATTCACAATAAACTTCATTACGTTTTTTTTGACTACCAGTAAGTCCAAATGTATCTGTAAAATAATTTTGTAAATCTTGAAACATTTTAAGAAGATCATCTTCATTAATATGATGCTTATATTGTTCAATAAAATCATAATAAATATTTATATTGTCTAAGTAAAAGGCTTCAGCACTTTTAGAAGATTTTATTGGGCTATTAGATGAGATATAACCTTTATAAATTGATAAAACTTTATTATCTTCAGTTATACCTAATTTTTGTGATTTAGTTCTTTTCTCTAGCCATAGAATTCTATTTATTACATATTCTTTTAAGGCATCACCATCTAAATTTTTAATTTCCTCACTGACATTAACAAAATCATCAACCTGAAAACTTCCATCCATTAGTTAATCCCCCTAAATACTAAATAGATAAGTGTTGAGCAGATTAAAGCTGTTAAAGTTAAAGCTAAAATTGATTTTATTTTTTTAACCATTTATATCACCCATATATTCTTTTAAAGTTTCAATTAAAGCTTGTTTGAACGCACTAGATGTAATAGTAGCTCCAGCTACTGTATCAACATTTTCTAAATTAACTTGATTATTAATTAAATAATTTATATAATCACTCTCTAAAATTTTTCCATAATAACTATCATTTTGTTCTAAAACACCGACACTTGTTATTATATTATCAATAATTACAATACTTAATTTCATTTTACCAGAAAAACTTTTTTTAGAAACTATATATTCATGAATATTACCATTTATATTATGTTCTAAGACTTCAAAATCTTTATCAATAACAACCTCGCCTTTTATTTCTTCATTACCATTTTCTTTATAATCATCTAAAGTATTAATAAGCATCTTCTTTAGACCATTTGAAGTAAATGTTACACCAGCTATCGTATCAACATCATTAAGTTTTGCTTGATTTTTAACTAACGTATTTATATAGTTAGCTTGTGTAATTTTAGAATAATAACTATCATTTTGTTCTAAAACTTCATAAGAGGTAACATTATTATTAGTAATAACTATTTTAGCCTTTATTGTACTACTGTAACCCTTCTCGCCAACCATATAAGTTACTGTATTACCATTTACTTCTTTAGAATAAATTTCAAAGTTTGGATCTGTTTCTGTATCAGTACCTTTTTGGTAACTAAGACCTATGTAACAACTAATAACAAGAATTAAAATAGCTAAAACACTAAAATATGGTATTGATCTTTTTAAATTAAAGCGAGCTCTAACACCAATTTTATCAATTATAAATACTAGCATATTCATAGTTATTATACTAGTTAAAACACCTTCTGGATAAGGAGTTAAATGTCTAAATACAATTGTAAGAATTCCAAGTGACATACCATATAAAGCTTGTCCTACAAAAGTAGTTGGACTAGTAACAGGATCAGTTGCCATAAAGACAGCTCCAAACATTAGCCCACCACTTAAGATCTGAAATAATGAATAAGTTCTTTCTAAATCATTAAATAAACCAATAATAAAGGCCATTATGAAAACAGTTGATACATAAAAAACAGGAATACGCCATTTAATCGTTTTTGTTAGTGTTAGATAAATAAACGCAATTATACAAAGTAAAGCGCTAGTTTCTCCAACAGCTCCAGGAATAGTCCCAACAAAGAAATTCATTAAGCTTCCATAAGGTCTCACTAATTCATTATAACTACCTATTCCCTCTACTAAACTTGCATTCGTAAGTGGGGTTGATGAGGCAATCGTATCAAGTTCATAACTATTATGATAAACATATTTACCAAAAGTAATCGCATAAGCAGTGATAATAAATAATCTCCCAACTAAAGCTGGATTAAAAATATTATTACCAAATCCTCCAAACAATAATTTACCAACAAAAGTAGCAAAAAAAGCTCCTAAAATTAGCATTGAAAATGGTGTATTTAAAGGCATAATAAGTCCTAAAAATAAACCTGGATAAAAACTAAAAGAATTTTTAACGTATTTTAAAGCATCTGTCTTTAAAAAGATACTCGCATATAACATTTCTGTCACAAATGATGTTAAAGAGGGTAATATAACAACCATAAGGGGTAACAATAACCCTTTTATATCAGTTAAACCTGCTTTATATGGTATAACACCATTCTTATAAAATGAAAAAATAATAATTGGTAAAAGAGCAATAAATAAATGCAACATCATTTTTGATGTTTTATTTTTTGAACTTAAAAATGGTCCTTTTTCTACATCAAATGTTTTCATTATTTATTCTCCTTCCTAATTGTCTCTTTAGCCTTTTGTATATAATCTCTAACTCTTATTTTAGATGGACAAACATAAGAACATAAGCCACATTCAATACAACGATTTACCTCATATTTTTTTAAAGCTTCAGCATTTTCACAATCATTTTTAATTAAAACTGGAGCCAATTTTGCTGGACAATATTTAACACAAAGGCCACATCGTAAACATTCAAATTGTTCATTTCTTTTTAGTTTTGGCAATACTAAAATGCAAGTTAAATTAGGTGTAATAACTAAGTCATCTGTTTTAATAGCCTCACCCATCATTGGTCCACCTGCTATAAAAAGTAACTCACTACTATTTTTATATTTACAATATTTTTTAATAACTTCACTAGCTAAAGTTCCAAATTTTAATTTAATATTAAGTGGTTTATCTAAACCCTCACCAGTAAAAGTTACTATTCTCGAAGTTAATGGTCGATTATATTTTAAACTTTCATATATAGCATAAATAGTTGAAACATTATTCACAATGGTATTTACTTCAATTGGTAATCTATCATAAGATTTTTTTAAAATTTCTTGGACAATACTCTTTTCCCATCCCATTGGATAGAGATTTGGCATCAAATAAAGTTTTATATTAGGAAAAGTTCCAATATATTTATTAAAAGCATTTATTATTTTAGTATTTGTTTTTTTTACAGCAATATAAGCTTCACTAATTCCATTAATTTTTAAAATAGCGTTTACACATTCCAAAATTTCTTCAGCATGTTCTAAAACTAATGTATAATCAGCTGTAATATATGGTTCACATTCAACTGCATTAACAATTAATGTTTTTATTGTTTTGTCAGTATCATATTTAGCAAATGTTGGGAAATTTGCGCCACCTAAACCAACAATCGCATTATTTTTTAAAATATTTATAAAATTCTCTTTACTAATTTTAGTAATATCATCACATATAGGCACTTTTTTTTCAACTAATTCTTTAAAATCATTTTGAATTACTACACACTTTATTTTTTCACCAGTTATACAATATTTTTCTTCAAAACCAATTACTGTACCACTAACACTTGATAAAATAGGAATTGGGAAATTACCTTGTCTTTTCCCCAAAATAGATCCTTTATAAACATAATCATTCTTTTTTACAAATACACTAATATTTGTGTCTACTCCACTAATAAATGGTATATATACATACTCTGGATTTGAATATTCATTTAATTTATTTTTTAGTGACATACTTTTTTTACTAGAAATTTTAAAACCTGTTACCATATAACCATGCTCCATTCTCTCTATTACATTATACATTTTTTTTACTGAAAAAAAAAGATACTAATTAAACATATTTTATATATTTCAGAATAAATATTATATTTAAAAAAACAACAGATTCTTTTAAATAATTATCTATTGTTTTTCAATAAATTCACTTACTTCTTCAATTGTTTTATCAAAATCTTCAAAATTAACATCAAACCAATTTACATTCATTTGATTTCTAAACCAAGTATATTGCCTTTTAGCATATCTACGACAATTTTGTTTAATTAAGGAATTTGCCTCATCTAAAGAAATTTTATTATCAAAATATTCAAATAACTCTTTATAACCAATTGGCGTCATAACTGCTTTTGATCTAATGCCTGTATCATATATTTTTTTTGCCTCATCTATAAGACCCATATCTATCATTTTGTCAGTTCGTTTATTTATAAGACTATATAGTTTTTCTCTATCAGTTGTAAGACCTATAAAAATGCAATCATATAATAATTTATCTGTCTTTTTATTTGATGATATAGGTTTATTATTATTAAAAAAATAATTAAGAGCTCTAACAACTCTTTTTCGATTATTTTTATGTATTTCACTTTTAGGATCAATACTAAGTAATTTAGCATATAACTCATCATTTGATAATTCATCAAAACTTTCATGTATTTCTTCTTTACTAAAATCATAATCGTATAAAGCTGCCTTAATATATAGACCTGTTCCACCTACTATAATTGGTGTTTTATTTTTAGCTAAAATTTCCTTTATTTTTAATCTACAATCTGTTTGATAATCGTAAACTGTATAATCTTCATCTATATTTTTTATATCAAATAAATGATGAATTATTCCTTCCTTTTCATCTTCAGTTACTTTAGCTGTTGCGATATCAAGATTTTTATATACTTGAGTACTATCAGCATTTATTACTTCGCCATCTAATTTTTTGGCAAGCTCAATGCTTAATTTGGTTTTACCTACAGCTGTAGGTCCTACAATTACTATAACTTTTTCCATTTTTATACCTCATCATCACAATTTCTTTTTATAAGCATTAAAATTTATATCAAAAGATTTAAATATCTTCTCAAATGATCGCTCATCTAAAACCAATTTATTATTTTTTAATTGCATTTTCAAACCAATTTCATAAAGAAAATCATCATAAAACATACTATTAATATTTTCATTGTAATAACATATTAAGTCACTAGAATCAAAGTAGTTTAAAATATATTTTGAAATAAAAATACCTAATATATGGCTACACGATTGGTAAAAATGATTTATTTTATTAGAACTAAATATTATCTTTATTAGTTGTTTAAGTTCTATATAATCAAGATTAATACTTTTGTATTTATCATTCAAATCAATTAATATATTCTTAATTATGGAATCAGTTAGCATTTCGCCATCTTCATAATATTTAAACACAGCATTAATGATTAATACTACTTTTGCGCAATTATATGAATCACAAAAACGATTACGTTTAAATAAATGATATTCATCATTACCATAATTTTCCTTATCTAAGAATTTTTCTAATTCATCCTCAGCCATCATAGATATATTTTCAGAAAAGAAAAATCTAGCTGATGATAGCATTGAATCTAAATTTAAATAATGCATAAATTCATGACAAGTGTTAAATGCATCAGAAATGTTATGCTTAATATCCATATATATATTTTTGTGATCATTTATATAATTACATATACTACTATTTCTAGATTGATTTTCATTAATATTTATATCTATGACCCCTATGTTTATAGCTCTATCAAATATTGATAAGTAATCATCACTGATTTCATACAAAAATTTTTTACATATTCTATATATTTCACTAATTGGTGTATATTTATAATATATCCTCTCTTCTATTTCTTGATAATTAGAAATAAGAAAATCTGCTAAAACTAAACTAATATCAAAAAACTCTTGTTGTTGCAAATATTTATTATAAATATTAGAAATTTCATTGTTTACTACATCAATCATAATATTCACCTATATATAATTTATTTTATAAACATACTATCGCCAAAAGAAAAGAAACGATATTCTTTATCTATAGCCTCATAGTAAGCCTTCATTATAAATTCTTTGCTAGCTAAAGCACTAACAAGCATTACTAAAGTTGATTTAGGAAGATGAAAATTAGTTATTAAAGCATTAATGGCTTTAAACTGATATCCAGGATAAATAAAAATATCTGTCCAACCACTACATTCTTTAAACTCTCCATATAAATTCATAATAGTTTCTAAGGTTCTTGTTGAAGTAGTTCCAACACTTATAATTCGCTTATTATTTTTTTTAGCTTCATTTAAAACTTTAGCTGTTGTTTCACTCATCATATAAAATTCTGAATGCATTTTATGTTTTGTTACATCTTCAACATTAACTGGTCTAAAAGTGCCTAAGCCAACATGCAAGGTAACATATTCTATCTTTACACCTTTATTTTTAATTTTTTCTAATAGCTCTTCTGTAAAGTGTAAACCTGCTGTTGGGGCAGCAGCTGAGCCTTCCTTTTTAGCATAGACTGTTTGATAACGATTTTGATCTTTTAGTTTTTCATGTATATAAGGAGGGAGTGGCATTTCACCTAAATGATCTAAAACTTCATATAATATTCCTACATAATTTAATTTAAAAGTTCTAATTCCTTCTAATCCTTCACTAGTACAAATAGCTTCTATATCATGATTACCAAAAATTACCTTTGTTCCAACCTTAACCCTTTTAGCCGGTTTTACTAAACATTCCCACTCATCTTTTTTTGTTTCTTTTAACATTAATATCTCAATATGAGCATCTGTGCCTTCTTTAATACCATATAACCTAGCAGGAATTACTTTAGTATCATTTAAAACTAAAACATCATTTTCGTCTAATAAATCAATAATATCATAAAAATGCTTATGCTCTATTTCACCAGTTTTTTTATCTAAAACTAATAATTTAGAATTATCTCTTTTATCAAGTGGTGTTTGCGCAATTAAATTTTCTGGTAAATCAAAATCAAAATCGTCTGTTCTCATATACTGCTTTCCTTTCAAACTTTTTATAATAATTATTTTTTTATTATAGGTATACCTAAATGTTCGTAAGCTTTTTCTGTTACAACTCTTCCTCTAGTTGTTCTTTTAAGTAATCCTATTTGTAATAAATATGGTTCATAAACATCTTCAATTGTCGTTTGTTCTTCACCAATACTTGACGCAATTGCTTCTATTCCAACTGGTCCACCATTAAATCTTTCAATAATTGCTTTTAATAAATTATAATCAGTATCATCAAGTCCTAAACTATCAACTTTTAATTTATCTAAAGCCATTTTACATATTTTTAAATCAATAATACCATTTCCCATAACAAGCGCAAAATCACGAACTCTTCTAAACAAACGGTTAGCAATACGAGGAGTACCTCTACTACGAGTAGCAAGCTCAACAGCTGCCTTATCATCAATTTCGCAATTTAAAACTTTACTAGTTCGCTTTACAATATCAGTAAGTTCCTCAATCGTATAATATTGCAATTTAGAAATGATACCAAATCTATCACGAAGTGGGCTTGTTAAATCTCCTGCTCTTGTTGTTGCTCCAACTAATGTAAAAGGAGGTAAATCAATTTTAATACTACGACTAGTTGAGTCAGCTCCAATTACTATCTCTAACGAGAAATCTTCCATTGCAGAATATAAAACCTCTTCAATAAAACGAGGAATACGATGTATTTCATCGATAAAAAGAACATCGCCTTCTTCTAAATTAGAAAGTATTGCTGCTAAATCACCTGTTTTTTCAATAGCTGGACCACTCGCTGTTTTAATATTTGTTCCAAGTTCATTGGCAATAATATAGGCAAGCGTTGTTTTACCCAATCCTGGTGGACCATATAGTAAAACATGGTCTAAAGCCTCATTTCTCATTTTGGCTGCTTTAATATATACACCCATATTTTCTTTAACTTCACTTTGACCAATATACTCTTCTAATAACCTAGGACGTATATTAATATCTTCTTGATCCTCATTTAATTCATTTGAAGTAAGTAATCTATCATCCATCATTTTTCACCCTTTCTATTTCTTTATATATTTCTTTCCAATTAAAAACTCTTTTAAATAATGTACAATTTTCATTATATTTGTTTGAAAATAGTAATACAGGTATATTTATACTTGATACTTCTAGACAGTTTTTGACACTATCATCAATAAATAAGTCAATTTTTTCTTCTAAACATATTGGTGCTTTTTCTTTAGCATCTACAATCAATTTATCAAAGGGAATCTTATGTTTTTCTAAATATTTTAAACTAGTCTTATAAGGATCATAAAAACCATTAGTGCTTCTAGCTGTAATAAAAATAATCTCATGACCATCTTCCCTTAATTTTTTAATAACTTTTCTAACACCATGTTTTATCTTATATTGTAACGCAATTGTAGGATAATATTTTTTGGCAAATTCATAGTATTCTAAATAGGTTGAATTACAAGCCTCAAAATATATTTTATTTGATTTTTTTAAATTACTAATACTTATATTAAAATGTCTACTAAGATATGGTATGACAAAATCCCAAGTATTACAAATTGTATCATCTATATCAATTCCAATTCGCATTTATTTATATACCATCTTTATAAAATTTTTTATTTTTTTCTGAAGCATAGCTAATATATTTTTTATAGAATTTTTTAGAAATATCACTCTGTTCTAAATAATATCTTAAAATTTGATCATTAGGCATTATTGGAAATAAATCTTCTAAATTTAATCCTTTATCCTGTAAATCATTAAAATTATAATACAATTCAGTTTCTATATTATTACAACCTTCAAATTTTCTACATAAAACATAATTATAATTACAATAAGGGATTATAACTTTATTATTTTTCTTTTTCCAACATATTGCGTCTGTTTGAATAAAAATATTAGGACCCATTTCTAAAGAAATATCATCAGAATTAGGTATAATTATTATCTTACCTTCATATAAATCTGTTTTATATAATGTCAATTTTTTAATTGTCCTTTTTATATGCACATAATCACCTCATTAATAGTTTTAATGCCTCTTTGATTTGATTTTCGATTGTATCATTTGTCGAAATATTTGTTAAAACCTTTTTAATGTCAGCTGGTTTATAACCTAATGATTTTAATGCTTCCATTAGTTCTTCATTATTTGTTGTTTCTTTATCTATTCCACTAGATACTAATTTTCCTTTTAAATCCAAAATAATTTGACGAGCAACTTTATCACCTATTTTAGGGAATTTTTTTAAATAATTAATATTTTCATTTTCAATTGCACTAATAATACCATCAACAGCACCATTGGCAATCATTGGTAAGGCCATTTTACAACCTAAACCTTTTACTTCAATAAGTTTTAAAAACATTGCTTTTTCTTCTTTTGATTTAAAACCATATAAACTTATTTCATCTTCTCTAACATATTGATATAAATAAATGATTGTCTCTTTATTCAATTCAAATGAATATGGATTTGCAGTATAAATTAAGTAACCAACATTATTATTATCTAAAACAACATAACTACTTTCAATATCAACAATTTTTCCTTTAATATATTCATACATAAATATCACCTTATTTATTGTACCAAATTTCTTCAAATCAATCAAAGAAAAATGGAATTGATTGTATAAATAAAATTTGATTATTTAGTATATTTTTTATTAATGCTATCATCAATTTTATTTTGAAGTTGAAAAGCAATACCTTTATCTTCAGGATTTTCAACATACCTCATCGCACAAGCTAATCTAGATAATTTTTGCATAGTCTCATCATTTGCCACAAAATTGGCCAAATCTAATTGTTCTAATGCACTAAACTCTGATGAATTATCAATAAAACCTTGAACTTCATCTGAAAGCTTCATAACTTTTCTATAGAAAACCATATATGATTTTAATAATAACTCATTACTTTTTTTTAATAAATTTGCTTTTTTAGTTAAATAGTTCATTAAAAAGCAACCCCCTCTACAAATGATTATATAATAATTTAAAATTTAAATATTCACTATATAATTAAAAATTATTTAGCAATATTACTTTATTTTTCTAATATATTGATTACCTGTAGCATCTGTTTTTAATTCTAATCTTGTATTTTTTGATAAATATCTAGAAATTTCTGGAATTAAACGTTCTTTTATTATTTTATTTGTTTTTTCATCTAAATCAGGACTTTTTTCAAAATTATATAAATAATCTTTAAAAAAGTACCTCATTGAATCCCTATCTAATACAATACGAAACGCTCTATCAACTTGTTCTTGTGTATATTTTATATATCGATTAGCAAAATAATCATGTACAACTTTTAATATATTATCCTTTCTTTTGTTTAATTCAAATATTTTTGAAGCTTTAGTAGTTTTTTGTTCATTAGATTCCTGATTATACGATATTGATTGATAATTATTTTTTGAGTGAATCATGCTTCTTTTTATAGAAATTTTTAATTTTCTTAAAGCCTTAAACTCGATTTGCGTAATTCTTTCCCAAGAAAGATTTAATCTTTGACCAACTTGTTTAAATGTTTTTGGTTCTTCATCATTCAATCCATAACGTAATGTTAAAACCTTAATCTCTTTTAAATCCAAATTACTATTAGTAACTAGGTGTCTTATCTCAGCAGATTCGATAGCTTTTATAAAATTATCCTCTACATTTGCTTCTGTATCAGATATTAAATCTCCTAATTCTGTATCACCATTTTCTTTTATTAAAGAATTCATGCTTATAACATCAGGCTTAATTCTTTCAAGCTCAGTCACTTTAGCAACAGATATATCCATTTTTTTAGCAATTTCTTGAATTGATGGATTACTTAAATTAGCTTTTAAATTTTGATACTGATATAATTGTATACATTTATATTCTGGTATCCTTATAAAATGCGATTTTTCAAATATAGCCCTTCTAATTTTTTGGTGTATGCAACGAGAAGCATAAGTAGAGAATTTAAAACCTTTCGCTATATCGAAATGATTAACAGCCTCTATTAAACCAAGATTACCTTCCTGAATAAGATCTAAAAATGGTAACCCACTTTCACGAAATCTTTTAGCAATAAAAACTACTAATCTCAAATTACTATCTATCAATTTTTTTCTGGCTTTTTTATCACCTTGTGCAAATTTTACGAAAAGTTCTTCTTCTTCATCTTTTGATAGTAATGGATGCTTAGAAATTTCTTTTAAATAAATTACAAATGAATCATAGTCATCATCATTATTTCCATTATAACTATCACCATCATACTCTCTATACTCATCATTATAATCATAAAAAGAACTATCATTTTCTTGTAAAAATTCGTTTAATAGGAATTTATCACCATAAATTTCTATATTATGTGTTAAGCAATATGCTTCAACAAAAGTTGTCAAAACATAATCTTTAAAAGTATTATTAATTCCACTTTTCTTTATATGCTCTATATTGGTATCAACTATTTGTTCTAACATATCTTCAATACATTTATACTTTTCAAATAATAATAAAATACCAGAAAAATCTAGTGAAGAAATAAAATCAATGTCTTGCATAAAATCGACTAACTTTTGAAATTCTTGTATTACTTCTTTATATATATTAGAAGGTTTAATATTAGTTTCTATAAAGCCAGATATTATTGCTTCAGTCTGATTAGGCAATAACGTTTTAATATATTCATTTATATTATTTTGTAAACAATCTAAAAATAATATGTCAAATGTGTCATTTTTTGAATTATTTAAAATTTTCCTACTTTCCTTAATTGAATCCATGACTATTTTGTTATAACAAGCTTGTTCAATCTTTACATAGCTATATTGATCATATATCTTTTCAGTAAGTGGTAATAAAGCATCATACAGTTCATTATCTGTACATAAATGTAAATTATCAATATTATATTTCATAAGTTTTCTCCTAGTCCTATATAATTATTACAATAAAAGTAACAATTTATATTTAGGGGTTATTATATCATACATTCTGTAAAGTTAAAATATTTTTTTCAACTAATTTTAGAAAAAAAGAAGATTTCTCTTCTTTTTTCATACTTTAAATATTAAACAGTTACTATAGATAATTAAAAATTTTCTAGGAATATTTATTTATTTTTTTTATATACCCCTTATATACAATATCTGATTTTGCTTCTGATTTATTATCTAGCCTTTCATCATTTGACAAATATATAAGTATTTCAGGAATTAAGTGGTGTTCTATTTTATTCTTTAGCTCTTCATCTAACTCTGAGCTTATTTCAAAATTATTTATATAATCATTTAAAAAATCCATAGCATCACCATTTAATACTGTTTTAAACACCCTATCAATCTGTTTTTTTGTATATCTTAAACATCTACTAGCAAAATACTTATATACAACTTTTAATATATTTTCTTTTCTTATGTGTGATTTAAATATTTTTGAATCTGTATTAATTTTTTGCTCATCAAATTTCCATTTATACAGCATTTGTTGGTCTTTACCATTTGTTGATAAATATCTAGATATTTCTGGAATTAAGTGGTATTCTATTTTATTCTTTAATACTTCATCTAACTCTGAACCTATTTTAGAATTATTTATATATTCTTTAAAAAAATAGTCCATCATATCACTATTTAATACTATATTAAACGCTTCATCAATCTGTTCCCTTGTATATTTTAAACATACATCAGCAAAATATTTATATACAACTTCTAATATATTTTCTTTTCTTCTGTGTGATTCAAATACTTTTGATTCTTTATTAATTTTTTGTTCATCAAATTTCCACTTATGCGACATTGGTAGATATTCACCATTTGTTGACTTATTCATATGTTCATCATCTAAGTTATTAACATATTTCTCTAAAGGAATTCTCAATTTTTTTAATGCCTTAAATTCAATCTGATTAACTTTTTGGAAAGTAAGATTCAACATTCGACCAACTTCTCTTAATGTTTTTGGGTTTTCACCATTTAAACCATAACGTAATGTTATAACCCTAATCTCTGCTAAATTCAGATAACTACCATCAATCAAATTTCTAATATAAGCAGATTCAATATCTTTTATACAAATATCCTCTACATTTGCTTCGACATCAGAAATTAAATCACCTAATTCTGTATCACCATCTTCGAACATTAAAGAATTAATGCTTACAGTATTAATATACATTTGTTGAAGCTCACTAACTTCAACAACAGATATATTCATCTGTTTAGCAATTTCTTCAATTGATGGTTTTCTATTTAGCTGACAAATAAAATTAGATTCTAACTCCATGTATTTTTTTAATTGCATGTATTTATACATTGGTATTCTTATACAGCTTGATTTTCCACATATAGCCATTCTAATTTTTTGTTTTATCCAATACCCAGCATAAGTAGAGAATCTAAAACCTTTCGTTATATCAAAATGATCAACAGCCACTATTAAACCAAGATTACCTTCCTGAATAAGATCTAAAAATGGTAACCAACTTTCACGAAATCTTTTAGCAATACAAACTACTAATCTTAAATTGCTATCTATCAATTTTTTTCTAGCTTTTTTATCTCCTTGTGCCAATTTTACGAAAAGTTTCTTTTCTTCTTCTTTCGATAGTAATGAGTACTTTCTAATTTCTCTTAAATAAATTACAAATGAATCATAGTCATCATAGTCATCATAATCATCAAAACAACTATTTTCTGTTTCGTCGAATATTAATTTATCATCACAGATTTCTATATTATGTGTTAAACAATATACTTCAGCTAAAGATGCTATAACTGTATTTCCAAAAGTATTATCAATTCCACTTTTCTTTATATTCTCTATATTAGTATCAACTATTTGTTTTACCATATCTTCAATAAATTTATACCTTTCAAATAAGGATACAATATTGAAAAAATCTAGTAAAAAAGGAAAATCAATGTTTTGTATAAAATCCACTAACTTTTGAAATTCTTGTATTACTTCTTTATATGTATTAGAAGGTTTAATATTAGTTTCTATAAAACCTAATAGTATTTCCTTAGCTTGATTAGGCAATAACGTTTTAATATATTCATTTATATTATTTTGTAAGCAATCTAAAAACAATTTGTCAAATGTATCAATTTTTGAATTATTTAGAATTTTCCTACTTTCCTTAATTGAATCCATGACTATTTTGTTATAACAAGATTGTTCAATATTTACATAGCTATATTGATTATATATCTTTTCAGTAAGTGGTAATAAATCCTCATACAGTTCGTCATCTGTACATAAATGTAAATTATCAATATCATTTTTCATAATTTTTCCTCTTGACTTCTATATAATTATTTCGATAAAATTAACAATTCATATTTAGGAACTATTGTATCACAATTTTTTCAAAATTAAAATATCATTTGAAATAAAATTCAACAAAAAAGAAGATTTCTCTTCTTTTTAAGCAATATATTTAGATTTTATCTATTAAGATTCCAACCATAATATCGTTTAGTTCAACATTTTTATCTAAATCTGATTGTTTTATAACTTCAATAGCTAAAGTTTCGTTCTTAATATAATCTAAATAATTATTAATTGTATTCTCAATTTCTATTGAACCATTATAATAAATTTTTATTTTGTCTGTAATATTTAAATCTGCTTCTTTTCTTAAACTTTGAACTTTTCTAACAATTTCACGAGCAAGTCCCTCTAAAATTAAATCAGCATTTAATTCTGTATTCAAAATAACAAATGTTTTTGAATTACTTGATGAACAAAATCCTTCTTTTACTTTTATATTGATTTCTACCATATCATTTGTTATTTTTAATTTTTCTCCTAAGAAATCAACTGTGATCTTATCTTCCTTTATTTTTTCTATTTGTCTGTTATCTAAAGTTGTTAACAAATTTTGAAAGTCTTTTATTTTTGGTCCAAATACTTTACCAACTACTCTAAAGTTTGGTTTAATCATATAATCCATATACTTTTCCATATCATCAGTAAATAAAATATTTTTGACATTTAATTCTTCTTTAATAATTGAAATTAAATCACCAATTATTTTTTCCTTAGGTTTATCTAAAATAAGTTCACTAATTGGTTGACGAACCTTTATTTTAGCTTCTTCCCTAGCAAAACGACCAAGACTACATACGTCACGAATTAAATCCATCCTTGTTTCAATTTCTTCATTAATAAGTTTTTCATCATATATAGGGAAATCTGCTAAATGTACAGAACTTCCATCTGTTAAATTCATATAAATTTCTTCTGAAATGTATGGAGCAATTGGCGCAATCATCTTAACTAAAGTAAGTAATGTCTCATAAGTAGTTAAATAAACAGCCTTTTTATCTAAAGTTAGCTCACTTTCCCAAAATCTGCGACGATTACTTCTAATATACCAATTAGATAAATCATCATTTAAAAAATCAGTTATTGTATGAACAACTTTTGTTAAATCATATTCTTCATAACCAGCAGTTACAGCTTTTAAAGTTTTATTTAACTTAGATAATAACCATTTATCAGTAATATCTCTATCTTGATAAGCAACATTATAATCCCTTGGATCAATATTATCTGCATTCGCATACATTTGGAAAAATGAATAAGTATTTTTCAGTGTACTAATAAATTTAGAATAAACATCTTTTAGACCTTCTAAATCAAATTTAATTGGGGTCCAAACTGGTGATACACTTGGTAAATACCATCTAACTGTATCAGCACCATATTCTTCCATAATCTCAAAAGGATTGATAACATTTCCTTTAGATTTACTCATTTTTTTACCATTTTTATCCAAAAGTAAATCATTTACTAAAACATTTTTATAAGGTGATTTTCCCATTACAAATGTTCCCAAAATTAATAATGTATAAAACCAACCACGTGTTTGATCTATACCTTCGCAAATAAAATCTGCTGGAAATTGACTTTCAAATAACTCTTTATTTTCAAATGGATAATGATATTGTGCATAAGGCATACTTCCTGAATCAAACCAACAGTCGATAACCTCACTTACACGACTCATTTCCTTGCCACAATCTGGACACTTAATATGAATATCATCGACATAAGGTCTATGTAAATCAATTGTCATATCAATATTTTCTATAGATTTTTCAATCAATTCTTGTCTAGAACCAATCATTTCTTGATGACCACAACTACATTTCCAAAGTGGTAGTGGTGTACCCCAATAACGATTACGGCTAACAGCCCAATCATTCATATTCTCTAACCAATTACCAAATCTTTTTTCCCCAACATAAGCAGGATGCCAATTAACTTTATTATTATTTTCAATAACCTTATCTTTAAATTCAGTAACTTTTAAATAATAACTTGGTTTTGCGTAATATAAAAGTGGTGTATCACAACGCCAACAATGTGGATAATTATGAAGTAATTTCTCTTTTTTAAATAATTTACCATTTTCTTTCAAATATTTTATAACTTCAATATCAACCTCAAAAACACTAGTGCCTTTCCATGGACCTTCTATATATTTACTATCTTCACCAACAGGATTCAAAACTGGTAAATCGTATTTTCTTCCAACATTATAATCGTCAACACCAAAAGCAGGGGCAATATGAACTATACCTGTACCATCATCAGTAGTTACATAATCAGCAACTGTTACATAAAAAGCTTTCTTATCAACTTTCAAAAATGGAAGCAACTGATCATATTCCATACCTTCTAAATCAACACCTTTATAGTGTTTTAAAACTTTGTAATCTTCACCTAAAACTTTGTTAGCTAAAGATGCAGCCAAAATAAATTTATTTTCCTTTGATTCAGCCATAATATAATCAGCCTCAGGATTAACACAAAGAGCCACATTAGATAATAATGTCCATGGTGTTGTTGTCCATACTAAAAAGTAAACATCTTCATCTTTTTTCTTCATTGGAACAATTACTGTATTAGCTGTTATTTCCTTATAACCTTGAGCTACTTCATGACTAGCAAGTCCTGTTCCACATCTTGAACAAAATGGTAATATTTTATGCCCTTCATAAAATAAACCCTCATCAAAAAATTTTTTTAATATCCACCATTCTGTTTCAATATAATCATTATTATAAGTCACATAAGGATTTTTTAAATCAATAAATTGGCCCATTCTTTCCGTTAAATTAGAAAAAGCTGTTTCATTTTCCCAAACACTTTCTTTACACTTTTTATTAAAAGCTTCAACTCCATATTTTTCAATATCTGTTTTTGACTTAAAACCAAGTGCTTTTTCAACTTGTAGTTCAACTGGCAAACCATGTGTATCCCAGCCAACTTTTCTTAAAACTCTAAAACCTTTCATTGTTTTATATTTGCAAAAAGTATCTTTTAAAAACTTAGCCATCATATGATGAATACCTGGCATACCATTAGCTGTTGCTGGTCCATCATAAAAAACAAAATTTTCCTTATCTTTTCTATTTTCTATTGTCTTATTTAAAATATCTTCTTTTTTCCAATTTTCTAAAATACTTTTTTCAACATCGCTTATTTTATCTTTTTTTAATTCTTTAAATTCCATATACATCCTCCTAACCAATTATAACAAATGAATAATATATGACAAAAATTGTTAACATAATTATTCCTTCCATCTTTTTTATTTTATGATCTTTATATGAAAATATAAATAATAATAAAGCTGACAATAATAACGCAATTAAGTCAATGTTATTAAAACCAACTGCTGGTATAGCGCCAAATAAAGCAACAGGCAACCCTAAAACTATTCCTATATTAAAAACATTACTACCAACAATATTTCCAACTAATATTTCTTGTTCACCCTTTTTAATTGAAACAACCGATGTTACAAGTTCTGGTAATGATGTACCAAAAGCAACAATCGTAAGCGCAATCATTTTTTGACTAACACCTAAAGATGAAGCAATATTACTAGCACTATCAACAACAAAATTACTGCCTAATATAATACATACAATTCCTAAAATTGTAAAGATAATGGATTTCAAAATACCAAATTTAGCTGTTTCTTCTGCATCATTATCTTTTTTATTTTTCATAATTGATACTAAATAATAAATAAAAATCGTAAAAAATAATAAAATGATAAAACCATCGTTTCTAGTAATTACATTTACAATATTATTATCAAACAAATTATCTTTCATTAAAAAGAATAATAGAGTACTAAACATAATAACAATAGGTATTTCTTTTTTTACTGTATTATTTTTTACAACAATTGGTTTAATTAAAGAACAAATACCAATAATAAGTAAAATATTTAAAATATTACTTCCAATGACATTACCAAGAACCATATCAGAATTATTAGAAATAATCGATTTTACTGATACAGCAAATTCAGGCGCACTTGTACCAAAAGCAACAATTGTTAAACCAATTAACATCTTTGATAATTTAAAATTTTGGGCTAGAGATGAAGCACCATCAACAAAGATATCTGCTCCCTTAATTAAAATAACAAAACCTACTATAAGTAAAAATATTTGTAATAACATAAATTTCTCCTCCTAAAAAAAATAAAAAGCTCTTAATTTAAGGACGATAAATAACCGCGGTACCACCTTAATTCAAGAACTTGCACTTAATAACTATAACGCGTTACCGTTTTTTTCTACTAAATTCAAAAAAACACATCAAGAATGATCTTTATATTAAATTTCTATTAATTTCCACCAACCATTAACTCTCTATAAGATTTTTAATATAACGTTTCCATCACCTGTTTTACATTTCTATTTTATCTAAATCACTTACTGCTTCTAATTGTGTTTCTATTATATCCCTAACTTTTTTCTTAAATACACGAATATTTCTAGCTAACATATTAGATTCTAATTCTATTTTTTCGGCTTTAAGTAAAGCTTCATTTACAATTCTATTAGCGTTCTTTTTCGCATCATCCAAAATTGTTTCACTTTCTTTATGGGCTGATAATCGCATTTGATCTGAGGTTTTTTGAGCCATAATAATTGCTTTATTAAAAGTAGATTCCATACGTTCATATTGTTCTAATTTTTGACGTAATTTTTGATTTTCTTCAGCTAACTTTGATAATTCAATAATCTTAGATTCTTGATTTTTGATTACCATATCTTTTTGTTTATTGTCAGCTGTCATTTGCTCTACTTTTTGTATAACTTGATCCAAAAAGGCCTTAACCTCATCTGTATCATATCCCCGCATTGTGCGATTAAATTTTTCCATAATCTCACCCCATAAATGCTACAATTATTTATTGTAGCATATTTAACCTAAAAGTCAAATTTCTACCATTCTGTATTAATATCATCATTATCGTAAATATCCTTACCTTCTCGTTCATCAGTAATTTTTCCTTGAATATTTACATTATTTGGAGTACATAAAAATATTCCTCCACCAATTTTTTGTAAATCTCCACCTATCGCATAGATTGTTCCACTTAAAAAATCTACAATCCTTTTTGCTTGATCAGATGTAACCCTTTTTAAATTAACAACAACTGTATTTCTAGATTTTAGAAAATCAGCAATTTGTTGAGATTCTGAATAAGCACGTGGTTCTAGTAAAATCATCTTATTTTTTCCATCATTTTCTTTTAATGACTCTTCAGTATTCAAAGTATAATAAGCACTACCATCATTAGTGTTTGTTTCAAAAACATCTTGATCATCTGAAGATAACCATTTTTTGATAAATCCCACTTTTATTCCTCCTTATCATGCATACGCTTACTATAGACAATTTTACCACATAAATTTTAATTAATAAACTATTTTTTTGAATTTTTTTCACTTTTTATATTTTAGTGAAATAAAAATTGACAAATTCAATATAATAATATATAATATCAAAACCACGTCATAAAGAAAAGGGGAACAAAATGAAAAAATTAAATAATGAACAAATAAAACAAATTTCTGAACAAATTATAAAAGACGAATTAAAAAAATACAACATAAATTGTAATGTATTTCCATTAACTACATTAGAATACTATTTAAATTGTCTTTTTAATAAAGATTTTAAAGGTAGCATTTTTACAAATGTTGCAAGTAAAGAAATATTGCATTATACAAAAAAAGATAAAAAGAATAACACAAATGAAGATTTGGTTATATTAATTAGTAACTTAAAAAATAATCAAAATATAGTTGAAGACTTTTTTCAATTAATAAAACTTTGTTATTACGAAGTAAGACTTAGTATTCAACAAAGTTTTGATAAATATAGTTATGAAGGTTTTCTAAATGCTGTAGATAAAAAATTAGCTTATTTTGAACCAATGGCATATGAATATTATCCAGAAAGATACGCATCTACAATAGATGCTAATTTATATAGTATAGATATGGCTAGGAATTATTTAAAAGATAAATATCCAAAAGTATATAAAGCACAAAAACAAAAAATAGATAATCTTGAGGGAAAATATAAATCTAATAGTATGCTATATAATGCTTCTAATCAAATTAATAAAGTAATAACAATTTCTAGGGATAATCGTATAAGAATAAATAATATATCTCCTATTTTCAAGATTTTTATTAAAGATGATAATAATTTTAAAGAATTCAAAGATATAATAATTGATCCAGAATACCAAAAATTAGATAAAAGAATTAGCTACGCTATATTATCTAGTTCATCATATCTTGAAAAAATTGATATAGAATCACTTTCTAGTGATGAATTAGCATCATTATACCAAATACTACAATATACAAGTGCTATATACAACAATCAATTTCAATTATTAATAGACGCATTTAACAAAAATTATATTAATTCACAACAGTATGTTATAATACAAATCGAATTAAAAAATAATATTAGTGAGATTAATAGAAATATAGAATTAATAGAGCAAATGCAAGATCAAAAAAGATTAACCAATAAAATTGGTTAATTAATATAAAGTTTCAAAAATTTTAAGCCCAAAAATCAAAAAGGAAGTAAATATATGGAGAAATTTAGCAATAAAGAAATGAAAAAAATTGCCTATGAAATTATTTCCCAAGAATTAAAAGATTATAGTAATAATGAAGATGTTTATATATTTCCTGTAACTACCTTAGAGTACTACACACAATTTATTGCACGCTTTATTAAAGTATGTAATACTAAAAAAATCCATTATAGTATTAATGCTTTAATTCAGTTAATTGAACGGCCATTTAAGACATCAGGTTGTCATATAGAAATGAGAACCAATAAGAATTTAATAATAAGCATAATTATTTTTATAAATAATTTAAAAAAAATAAACCCTTTTTTTATAAATTTTTTAGCAACATGTTATCATGAGTTAAGACATAGCATTCAACTAACTTTTGATGACTATTGTTATCCAAACTTTTTAAGACTAATCGAGGATTTATTAATAGCATACAATTTTACTAATTATAATAATAATCATGATAATTATTCAACAGAAATAGGCGCTAACCTTTACGCAATAATAAAAACAGAAGAGTTTTTAAAAAATAAATACCCTGATATATATGAATTAGAAGCGCAAAATATAAAAAATTGTGAAAATGATTATAAACAAGATTATATTCTATTTGATGCAGTTAATCAAATGAATAAAGCATTAGAAGTAGTAAATAAAGAAAATTTAAAAATAAATGATAAAATACCTATTTTTAATATTTTTGTGAGAGATGATAATAGTTTTAAATCAATTGAAGATATGATTAAAAACCCTGAATTTCAAAAATTAGACAAAAGAATTATTTATACTATTTTATCTAGCAATTCATTTTTAAAAAATATTGATATACAACAATTATCTCTTGATGAATTAACAACTTTAGACGAAGCCTTACAATATACTTATACCATCTATCACAATCAATATAGATTTATTTTAAATAAATTAAATAATAAAGAAATTAATTTTAAATTCTTTATAGAAACAGCTGAAAGATTAATTAAAAATATTAAAGAGATAAATAAACATATTACATTATTAAATAGCGCAAAAGATAAAAAACAATATCAATATAAATTAAATAAATAATAATAAAAAATATTATAGAGCTCCTATAATATTTTTTGTGTTTTTTTATTATTCACCATACCATCATTTTGACCAATTTTCAAAAATATTGAACCAATCATAACTAATAATAAAACATAGCCATATATAACAAATGGTGTAATTTGAATAGCTGTTAGTGGACTAATTGTATTACTTGCAAAACCAATCGTAAAGATAGCCGTTGGTGTCCAAGGCATCGCATAACATAAAGTATTTGATTGAGCATCTAATAAATTAGCTGTACGATAACTAGAAATTACATACTTTTTGGATAATGGTTTAGCAAATGATGAACCTACTGCCAAAATTGCTGGAGCATTAAGACCCATAATCGCAGATAAAACAATTACCATTAATGATATTATTAGTTCAGCACCAATCGATGTTTTGACAATACTTTCTAGTTTTTCTAATAATTTTATATCGCCTTTACCATAACGCATAATTGCTATCGTTCCAAATAACAAAAGCGCTAAAATTGAAACTTGTATCATACCTGAAAGCCCCGAATAAATAATTCCAGTAAGACTCCTATCTAACCCTTCACCACTAAGTAAAAACAAGGCATTCGTATCTATATTAGTTGGATCAATCTGTAAAAAAGAAAATTGATTTGTTAAAATACCTATTATACTTCCAGAAATAATACCAATCGTTGTAGCAAAAATCATATTGCCTGTTTTAATAGCTATAATGATAGTTAAAACAACAGATATTAACATAAAGAAAGCTAAAGCATCATACTCATAATTAGTATTATTTATAGTAGGTGATGTATTTAACAGATTGGCTAAAATAATAAAAATTATTATGGAAATAGTAGCTGCAACTAAAGAATATTTTAATCTTGACCTAACTACTCCAGGAACATCAACGCCTTGAGAGGTTGCAGAACAAATTGTCGTATCTGATATAGGAGCTAAATTATCACCAAAAGCTGCCCCTGAAATAATTCCTCCTGCTAGCAAAGCTGGATGACATCCTAAAACAAGACCAGCTGGATATAAAACGCCCATTCCTATGGCAATTGTTCCAAAACCTGTTCCAGAGGCTGTTGCAAATAAAGCTGAAGATAGAAAAGTTATAACTGTAAATGCTACATTCCCAACACCAATATTAGTTACAAAACCAGCAATAGCATTTGCTAAACCTGATGACTTCAAAATTGCACTAAATACACCTGCAAAAATCCAACAGACAATTGGTGTAATAGTTTCTTTACTTGCCATTCCTTTCATAATTACTTCAGTATAATGCTGTTTATTTTTAGCAAAAAATAAAGGAATTAAGAGTGCTAAAAAAGCTGGAATCCATAAAGCACCATCAGAAATTGAACCACCAATAAAAGTCGTTAAAATAATTAAAATTATAAAAATTATGAATGGTAGAAAAGACATCCATACACCACCATAAAATTTTAAACAAAAATTGGGATTATCTATTTCAAAATTTTCTTTTTCCATATACTACTCCTTCTCTATAATTTTTTTGTAACAATAAATCCATCAACATTATTGCCTGAAACTTCTTCGTTATCTAGAATATTTAAATTTTTTTCTTCCTTTTCCATTGCGACATAATAAATCTCATAATTTTCAAATTTTAAACTATTCATACTACTATCAAACTGTTTTAAATAATCAATATATTCTTCTAAACATAAGTTGTTTTGATTCATAATTTCAGAATGAGGATAACCTACATAGCGAAAATGCCATTCCTCAGCAGAAATATTTGTAATATTTTGTTTTTCACTTGTATACCTCTCTATAAAACCATATTGTGAAGCTTTTAAACGAAATTCTTGACAAATTCCTTGGTAAGGAAAAGCTGGTCTAATAAAATCAATATTTTCTTGATTTAACCCTAAATCGATAGCTAACCCAGTTTGATGTTCGCTTGCATTTGGATAAGCTACATATTTTTTAGTAAATTCTAAACCATTTTCTTCTATTGACGATATATAAATTTCTGTTTGTTCAAAAAGGCTTCGATAACCACTTACAGGTACAATTTTTTCATCTGCCTCAATAACTTTTAAAATTTTCTGTAACGATTTATTAGCAACTTTAGAAATTAAAATATCTTCATATTTAGAACTAAATGGTTCTAAATCATTTTGATCAATGTTTTGTTTTAGTGGATATGTTTGATTAACTAAAATTAAATTTCCTTTATGAATATCACTTTTTTTTAAAATTATCTTTTGCATCTCTTACCTCTTCAACTCAATTAACATTTCAACAATTTGTTCAAATGTATAATTAATTTGCTTTAACATATTAGGAAATCTACTATGTGATGTAAAGCCAGGCATTGTATTTACTTCATTAAAAACTATTTCCTTATTTTTGGTATAAAACATATCGACTCTAGCTAAATCCTTACAACCTAAAATTCTATATATTTTTAAAGCTGTTTGTTTTATTCTTTCCCTTTCATTAAAGGAAAGACGAGCTGGTAAATAAACTTTACTATCTTTAGCTTCATATTTTTTTTCATAATCAAAGAAACCACCAGAAATTTCAATTTCATCAACTTCACCAGTAATTAACTTCTCATTACCTAAAATTGCGCAACCAACTTCAAAACCATCAATATTTTCTTCAATAATGATACTATTATCATAATTAAAAGCTAATGCTAATGCGTTACTTAATTCAGAAACACTATTTACTTTAGAAATTCCTAAAGATGAACCTGCCTTTAATGGCTTAACAAATAATGGGTAATCTAAATCACTAATTGACGATATAATCTCTTCATAAGTTATATTATTTGTAAAAGTATAAGATTTAGGAACTAATAGGCCATTTAAGCGAACCAATTCATGAGCTAAAAATTTGTCCATTCCAAGAGCTGATGACATTAAATCACAACCTACATATTTAATTCCTGCTAGTTCAAATATACCTTGCAAACGCCCATCTTCACCATTAATACCATGAAGAATTGGAAAAGCTAAATCAATATCAATAACTTTGAATTCTTTACTATCTAAAATAATAAAGCCATGATCATCACGATTAGTCGACCAAGTTATTTTTTTGCAAGTTTTATGATTAAACCATTCATCTTTCTCAATTTTATCTATATCACCTTCATACAAATAAAAATTTCCATCTTTTGTAATACCAATCATAAAACAATCATATTTTTCTTTATCAATTGCTCTAATAACTGATGTTGCTGATACTAAAGAAACTGAATATTCACTTGAACATCCTCCAAATAAACAAGCGATTTTTAATTTTTCCATTTTTTACCTCTTTTCTATAAAAATATCATTAGAAAGTTTATATGTTACTTGTGTAACCTCATCATATAAGTTTTCACTTTTAACAATTTCATGAGTACTTTTATCTCTAGTTACACGAACAACAGAGACACTCTCATATATTTTTTCATTTTTAGAAAAATACTTTAAATTACTATTTATAATTTCATAATCAATCATTGGCAAATTATTAGTTAAAAGACGTCCATACATATATGCATCATCAAAATCAATAACAATTTGATAAATATCTTTTGTATCATTTCTTACCTTTAAATCTAACCAACCACTATTAATTGTGGCATCAACGCCTTCTAAGGCATCTTTTTCGTTATTAGGTAAAGATTTAACTCTATGTCCATGCCTTTCAACAATTGTTAAAGGGCTCATTAAAAATAAATAGTAAAGTAAATTACTAATTTGACAGATACCGCCACCTTTTTTTGCTACGATTTTGTCATCAATCAAAACTAAGCCATCTTTATATTTTCCATATTTTTTAGCCTTTTGTATTAATAAACAAAATGAAAATGTTTCCCCAGGATATATCAAAATTTTATTTAAAGTTTTACTTGTTAATTTCAAATTATCAACTTTATTTTCTTGATATAATATGTCATAACCACTATGATCATTTATCATTAGTGTTTTAGCATGACTGCATTCATAAGGTAATAACTCACCAATTTTTTTCGCATAATTATTTTTATCAAAGTAGCAAGTTATTCTAAAAAATAAATTTTTTTGCCAAACTCTAAGTGGTAATAAAAAGGGGAAAATTTGTGTTAATCTCTTTCTAGCCATCTTCTCACCTCCATAAAAAAACAACCATTTAAATTAATACGACATAATTGTATCAATTTAAATATGATTGTTCTTTAATTTAATGTTATGAATTTCTTAAGATTTACTTAAAGGTAAAGTTATATAAAATTTTGTAAATTCTAAATCACTAGTAGCTTTAATTTTACCACCATGCAATTCAACTATTTCTTTAGCAATTGCAAGACCTAAACCACTACCACCTGTTTTACTTGTACGTGAAGAATCAAGTCGATAAAATTTTTCAAATATTTTCTGTAATTCCACATCAGAAATTTTATTACCTCTATTACTAATAATAATATTGGCATTATTTTCAATCTTATTAACCTCAATTTTAATAGGATATTCACCTATACTATAATTAATTGCGTTTTTAATAATATTATTAAATACTCTAGCTAATTTATCAGAATCTCCATAAAGAGTTATATTATTTTCCATTAAAAATTCTATATTTTTATTCAACTCATTTAAGGTTGGATAAAAGTCATCAATAATTTGTTCTAACATTAATCGTAAATTTATCTCTTCATTTTTTAAAATAATCGTTTCAGAATTAAATCGTGTAATATCAAATAATTCGTTAATTAAATCTTCTAATTTATAAGCTTTGTCTAAAGCGACGCTAACATATTTTTTTCTTTTTGATTTTGGCATATCATCTATCTCATCTAAAAGTGATAAGTAACCAACCATTGATGTTAATGGTGTTTTAATATCATGAGCTAAATAAACAATTAGGTCGTTTTTACGTTGTTCATTTTCATGAGCTAATTTTAAATTATGTAAGGAGTCTTGTTTAACTTGATTCATACGTGTTTCAACTGACGCTAAATCTTCTGGTAATCTAATTAACTCATCATTTTCTGTTACTAAAATCTCACTAGCATCGACAATCGCATCAATATATGCTAAAAATTTGCTTAAATTTAAAACACAAATGACAATAAAACCAATTAACCAAATAAAAAAGAAAAAAAGGACATTATCTTCTATTGATTTAAACACACGATATAAAAAATCATGAGGCTGCCAAGTAAATAAACGACAAACAAAATTACCAATAAAATATAGTATTATTAAACAAATAGTATATAGAGTTGCTTGAAAAATAATTTTACTAATCAATTTCCATACTAACTTATTTCCATATTTACGCTTCAATTTTATAACCTACTCCCCAAACTGTTTTTATATATTTTGAATTTTTGTTTGTATCATGCATTTTTTCTCTTAAATGTCTAATATGAACCATAATTGTATTATTATCTTTTTCAAAATATTTTTCTTTCCACACTTCCATAAACAAATCCTCTGTTTTCACAACTAATCCACGATTTTTACATAAATACCATAAAATATCAAACTCAATAGGTGTTAAATTTAACAATTTATCGTTTAAATAACATTCATGAGTATCACTATTTATTATGATATTACGAAAATCGATAATATTTTGATTATTAGTTTGATTATCATATTTTTTGTATCTTCTAAGTTGGGCTTTAACTCTAGCTACTAATTCTAAAGGTTGAAATGGTTTTGTAACGTAGTCGTCAGCTCCTAATGTTAAACCACTTATTTTATCAATATCTTCAATTTTAGCTGTAACAAATATAATAGGAAATTTATGTTTTTCTCTAATCTTACTACATAAAGAAAAACCATCTATATCAGGCATCATTACATCCAATATAGCTAAATCAATATTTATGTTTTCTAAATCATTTAAAATATTTTTACTTGAATAATATTTATAAACTTTAAAATTTTCGTTTTGTAAATAAATTTCAATTAAATTGGCAATTTCTCGTTCATCATCAACAACTAATATATTCACACTTACCACCTAAATAATTATAACATTTAATATTTTAGATGTAAAATAAGAAAAAAATTGTCTTTCGACAATTTAAATAATGATATTAAGTATCTTTTCTATAAAATATTAAAAAGGTAATACTACCTAAAAAAGCTGAAATTAAATCGATCATCGTATCATTAACACCAGTTGTATCAGCATGTTGTAGTGTCATACCAAAAAAACTATCCATACTATACTCAAAAAATTCCCAGATAACTGCTACTAAACAAGTAAAACTCAAAGTATATATAATACGACTTAAAAAAGTTTGCTTAAACTGAAAATTTCTTATTAATAATATTCCTATGTATGCTGTAAAAATACCAGATAAATAATGTGTGAAAGTATCAAACCAAGAAATTTTTCCATATAAATTTACAACACAACCTAAAAAATCAGCTAAAAAGATAAAAATATAATAAAATAGTTTTAAATTACTGCTTAATTCTTTTTTTATAATTTTTTCTAAAAAGAAAGGGACTAATAAAACAAATGGTAAAGCAAGATAAGTAGCAATTCTATCACTACTACCAATTCTTAAATCATTTATAAGATAGAAGAAATCAAAACCTAGCATAATAAATATTAAAATATAATTAATTATTTTTTTCATATTATCACACCTATCTTTAATTTATTATATACATTAGAATGACAATTATTAAAAAATTGCAGTTTTAGAAACAATGTAATAAGAAAGAATTATAATAATTAGCAAATCAACTATAAAAATAACTTAAAAATCAGCATAAAAAAGAAAAAAAAGTAACCCTTAAATAGGGGCTACCTAAAAAATATAACTATAATTAATTATCTAAAACTTGCAATAGTACATTTACCACTTTCATTATTAAATGTAGCACTTAAAACTCTATTATTCTTATCTACCCAAATATAGCCAACTGATTTAGTTGTCTTACTATCTAAAGTTCCTTCTATTCCATCAAGTTTATCAACTAATTCTTCATAAGTAAATGAACCATTATTAAGCATTTCTTTTAATTCAGATGATAATGGAAATTTTACGTTTTCATTTTTTATTGATTCTTTATCGATTGTTGCTTGTAGGATTGGACTATCTCCAGCATATTTTAAAGTAATCCAATTTTTATCGCTTAATTTCCAAGTACGCTCTTCACTATAATCACTTTTTGTACCTTCAAAGCCTATAATACTATTTATTTCTTCAACTGAATTCGATGTATCGAGTTGCTTTATACATTCTGTTACAACACAATTACCTTTTACTACCTCTTCTTCTTTCTTTTCTTCTACATCATCATTATCACTAGTACAACCAGTAAAACACAAAGTAGTGCATAAACTTATTATTGTACATACTAAAAATTTCTTTAAGTCCATATAGATATTTCCTCTTTCCTATATACTTATTATATAAAAAATATATATCATCTTCAATATATTTTTTTTATTTAATCTTAATTACCACTATAAAATACTTTTACATATATTTAGCAATCTTAAAATTTGATGTTAATTTACATATCACAAAAAAAGATGCAACATCTTTCGCACCTTTTTTAATTTTAATTATTTACTTTAATATCTCCACAATCATTCTCTAATTTTAAAGTAATATCAGATTTATGATTATTATTATTTATCTTAACACTACCTAAATCAGTTTTAGCGTCAATATAAATATCATTAGTTGAGCCTATTTTAATGTCACCTAGATTATTCACTATATATGAATCCTTTTCTAAATTAAGTGAATCAATTTTTATATCACCACAGTCATCATCTATATCAAGACTACTAGTAATACTTTCTACTGTAATATTACCATAATTATTCTCAATTTTAGCAACCCTAACTGTTCCAATTTTAACATCTCCAGCTGACTCTTTAACATCTATCTCACTCGCTTCATCAATTTTTATATCTCCATAAGAATTATTAACTGTAACTTTATTGCCTGTTGCAATGTGTACATCACCACAATCCTCATTAACTTCAATATTAGAATTTTTAAATGCTGCTATATCAATGTTACCATAGTTGTTATTAACTAAAATATCTTTATCATAATTAGCTGGTAAGTAAACATCTATTTTATCTTTAGTTATATTAAAACAAAAGCCAAAACATTTCTTTTCCTCAAATAAAATATAAAGTTCTTGTGTTTCATCCTTTACTTCTAAGCGCTTTTCTTCTCCATAAATAACTACTCTAATACTTTCATCATTTGAAGTTAAAATATTAATATCACTAGTACTAGCATTTATATTTATTTTTGTAAATTTATTTTCATAAATTTTATCCATAATTAGTTCATTACTCACATTATTAGAAAAACCAAACATTGGCGTTCTTATGCGACCATTTATAAGTAAAATCATTAAAATAATAAGTGCTACAGCAAGAAGTGAAAATATAGTAATTAAAGTAATTATTAATCCTTTATTTTTCATTTTTATCACCTTTTAACATAAATATTAATTTTAAAATTTCTTCTACTAGACCACATACTATCCAAATAATCCAAGTTAAATGCCAAGCCATTGTTAAAAAACTAATTAAAAGATAAATGATTAAGAAAATACAACCAATAATACTTTTTATTTGTTTTAATAAGTTATCTTCTTTAGGAACTTCTTCTTTTTTTATTTTATAAATAATACAAGAATAAATTATTATATAGGTTGCTACGCCACATATTATAAGAAAAATAGCTGAAGCTACAATAGGATTCATCATCATAACTGGTATGCTTACCATAATCCATGCTATCGCAACAACGTATAATAAAACACCCTTCCCTATACCTTTTGCTCTTCTTTGCTTATTATGATTAATTATATCTTCATTTTCTTGTTCATTAATAGTTACAGTCTTTTCAATATTTTTACCTATAATAAGTTCATCTGCTGATATTTCAAACAATTCACAAAGTGGACCAATTTTATCTAAATCTGGTGTACTTTGATCAGTTTCCCATTTAGAAATAGTTTGCCTTGATACATTTAAACAATTTGCTACTTCTTCTTGGGATAAGTTTTTTTGCTTACGCAAATTTAAAAGTTTTTCTCCAATTGTCATATATTCACCTCACAAGAAAATTATATTATTTATAATGGTTGCTATCTACCAATTTAGCTTGGAAATTTGTCAACTAACATTAACATTGTATCATATAATAGTAAATTTTAAGATAAATATACAAAAAATATATATCACTATTAAAATTTTATTTAAATAAATAATCATTATTTAGTAGCATGCTTCTTATCTCTACTAATTATACTATCAATAACTAAATTATACATTATTATCATATATAGAAACTGTTTGAATAATTTATAATATGAGGTAAGTTCAATAAATCAAGTAGTAGGAAATGCAATTTAAAAATCCTCATATATAATAACCAAAAATTTTCATATTATGATAGTAAAGGAGATTTTATGAAAAGAATTAAGTATTTTATTTTTGGGACTATCGCATATTTAATTACTTCAATGATAGTTTTTGCAAGTGATGCTGGTGTAATAGAAGTAGCATCAATGGAAGAATTAACAAAATGTCTTAATACTAATGGAATATGCAAACTTACTGATAACATAGTAGTTGACGACTATATATTAGTAAGTGGTAATGTAACACTTGATCTTAATGGGCACACCATTGCTCCCATAGATACGCTTAAAATAAATAGTGGTTTCATTGGTATTGGTTCTGATGCAAAGTTAACAATAAATGACACAGCTGGCAATGGTCTTATTACAACTGGTGCAGATAATAGCAATGTATGGGCAGCAATTCAAATGGCTAATGACACAGCGAGTAATGAACTTTCAGAGTTAGTTGTAAATGGTGGAATTATTGAGGGTTACTATTATGGAATAGTTGGAAATGAAAACTCACATAATACTAAAATAACAATTAATGATGGAGCTATAAAGGCATTAAACATTGATGATAGCACTGGTATTTATAATCCACAACTTGGCGATGTCATAATTAATAATGGGATAATATCTGGTGGAACTGGTATCGAAATGCGTTCAGGAAACCTTACTATAAATAATGGTACAATTAAAGGAATAGCCACAACATTTAGTAAAAATGCAGATGCAGATGGTTCTACTACCAATGGTGTTGGCGTAACTATTGCACAACATACAACAAAAAATCCTATCAATGTTACTATAAATAATGGTAATATTAGTGGCCAATATGCGCTTTATGAATGGAATCCTAATAATAATAGCCAAAGTGATCTTGACAAAATAAATATCGATATAAATGATGGGGATTTTAAAACACTATTAAGTGGTGGCTATGCTGTATATAGCCAAAACTTTAAAGAATTTATTAATGGGGGAAAGTTTAATACTAGTGTAACCGAGTATTTAGCAGCGAATGCAGAACTTTCAGCCAAAGTTATTAATACAGAAGATTCATTACAATCACAAAATAAAGCAACTAACATTTGGTTAATTCCATTAGTGTTTATAGTCATTATTGGAGGCATTATAGGATATATTATATATAAAAAAAAGACTATAATGAAATAATATAATTTCATATAGTTTCTTTTATTATGTATAATAAAAATATACCTATTTTAAAGATTCTAATTCATCTATAGATAAATTAGTATACTTTGAAATAAATGAAATATCTATACCATCCTCTAACATATTTTTAGCAATTTCAATATTTCTTTGTTCAATACCTTGACTAATTCCTTTACTAAGACCCTGCCTTTGTGCACTAAGCATTTGTGTTCTTTTAATTCTAGCATCTTCTATTTCTGCATCATAT